>JBGSNT010000240.1:0-66272 GCA_041739575.1 Nodosilinea sp.
GCCCTGGGGGCCTACGTATCGGTGATGGCAGAGCAAGCCCTGGCCGATGCCAGGGCCAAAACCGAGCATTTGGCCAGCAACCCCGAGGATCTGCCGCCGCTATTCGGGGTGACGGTGTCGGTCAAAGACCTCAACCCGGTGGAGGGGGTAGCCTGTGCCTATGGGGTTAAAGCGGCCTGCGATCGCATTGCCGACCAAGACGACTACATCGTCGGCAAACTGCGCCAGGCGGGCATGGTCATCTTAGGCAAAACCGCCACCTCCCAGCTCGGGTCACTACCCTACACTGAGCCGCCGGGGTTTCCCCCTGCCCGCAACCCCTGGAACCTAGACTACACGCCGGGGGGGTCTAGCGGCGGCGGTGCAGCGGCCCTGGCCGCCGGGCTGTGCGCCATCTCCCAAGGATCTGATGGGGGTGGGTCCCTGCGGGGGCCAGCCTTTTGCTGCGGGTTAGTGGGCATGAAGGCATCGCGGGGGCGGATCAGCTTTTCGCCCGTGGCAGAACGCCTGAACGGCCTGGCGGTGAACGGCCCCCTGGGGCGCACCGTAGCCGACACGGCGGCGCTGCTGGATGTGCTGAGCGGCTACGAAGTGGGCGATCCCTACTGGCTCCCCGATCCCGAACCATCATTTTTAGCTGGGCTAGAGAGACCGCTGAAGCCCCTACGGATTGGCTACGCCACTCGCCTTGACCCGATTGGAGAGATCGACCCGGTGTGCCGTCAGGCCATCTACGAAACCGTGCAGCGGGTGGAAGACCTCGGCCACACCGCCGAAGAGGTCACCTTTCCCGATCTAGCAGACCTCATTGAACCGTTTGTCGTGGTGTGGCAGTGCGTGCTGGCGGAGGTCGGGGTGCCCTGGATAGTGCTCGAAAAGATGAATCGCTGGCTCTACTGGCGGGCCTGGCGCATCAACAGCGGTGCCTACCTGCGATCGGTGGCAAAACTTCAGCAGGTGGCCCGCCAGATCGTGCAGTTTTGCGAACCCTACGATGTCATGATCCTGCCGGTGTACATGCATCCGGCGATCAAGGTGGGCGAATGGAAGGGGCTGCGATCGCCAAAAATTCTCGACAGCGTGATCAACTGGGTTGCCCCCTGTCCGCCCTTTAACGCCAGCGGCCAGCCCGCCCTGGCCATTCCGGCTGGATTCGCCCCCAGCGGTGTGCCGGTGGGCGTACAGCTGGTGGGTCGCCCCGCCACCGAGGCCACCCTGCTGGCCCTGGCCGCACAACTAGAGCAGGCCACCCCCTGGAGCCACCAGCGCCCAGCCTTTGCCACCGGCAATCCAGCCTAGCGATCGCCCCCACCCACTACTTCAGCGGCCACCAGGGCACCTTGTCGCGAGTCGCCCCGTAGACCTCCTTGAGCCCCTCAGGATTGATCACGTGGATCTGATCCAGGACATTCTCCGTCGCCTTGCTGGGCCTGAGATAACCGGCCTTGGTCATGCCCTTAAGCACCTGCTCTACGGTGCGATGGTTAAGCTGACAGGCGCGGGCAATCAGGTCCATCGGCAGATCAAAGTGATATTCACCGTTGCTGCTGGGCTGGCTGCCCAGGGTGCGCTCCTGATACACCAACGCCCGCAGCAGTGAGGCTACCGCCTGGGGGGGATAGGTGCTGCAGTTGAGCAGGTGATACTGAAACTTTTCCCGCAGCTCAAACATCAGGTCGTAGCGCTGGCGAAAAATCGGGCTTCCAGAGTACAGCGCCTTGATTGCATTCACTGGCACCTTGATGACATCGGTGGTTTTATAGGCCTCTACCAAGCTAGGGAAGCCCTGGGCTATGGTGCCGAAACCGACCGGCAGGCTACGCAGGCCAAAACATCCGGCGGGGTAGGTCAGGGCAATCACCCGGTCGAGGGGAGTACTGCGCATGATGATCGGGCCACCGTCGATCACCACGTAGAGATGATCAAGCTCTGTGTTGGGTCTAAAGGCCGTGTGAATAGGGCGGTTAGAGTAGAGCTTTTCGACGATCAGATGATCTGGATTCAGGTGCGATTGCAGGGCTTCCACCTCCAGCTCTCGAAACAAAAAGCTGCCCTTGCTCAACACCGCAATGGGATCAGCCTCTAGGTTTTGGCCACTGCGGGAGGTCATACGTCCTTGAAAAAGCATTTACAGATCCATTCTCCCCCTAAAACCCATCAACTTCACGCAAACCCCAAACAATACCTAAATCCCTGGGACCATTGCGATCGCCCGTCAGGCTGGCGGCAGAATGGCCAGAAAGGCGCCTAGGCCCTTCCCCAACGCCCGACAGCTTCGCCAGACTTCAATCTGACCCCAGTCAGCCAAAGCCCAGATTCAAAATTCATTTCAAGCTCAAATGAATTTGATTTTTATTCCAATATACTCAGGAAAGTTTTGCAGGCAGTTTTATTTTATGGCGTACGATCCGGTGCAGCGTAGGCGGCGGCCAAACATACTCTTAGCCGCAGGAACCTGGCGCAATGCAGGTCTATTGGCTGCCCTGGGGCTGGGCCTGGCGGTGCTCATGGTTGCCCCCCAGGCGTTGGCTCAGGTGCCGCTGCCGGGTCAAATGAGCGGGGCGGGCTGGCTAACCCTGTTGATGACGGTGGCGGCCTTTTTGCTCAATGCCCTCACCACCCTGCCGGCGGAAGCCGTTTTTTTAGCGGTGTTGGCCATCTTGCTGCTCAGCGGAGTGCTCGATACGGCCTCTGCCCTAGCGGGTTTTAGTAACCCCGGCATGATCACCGTGGGTGTTCTCTACGTGGTGGTGGCGGGTCTCCAACAAACCGGTGGGCTCGATATCATTTCGCGATCGGTGCTGGGGCTACCCAAGGGGCAAACCCAAGCCCTGCTGCGGCTGCTGCTGCCGGTGACCGCCATGAGTGCCTTTCTCAACAACACACCGCTGGTAGCCATGTTTATACCCGTGGTCAGCGACTGGTGTCGCAAGCTGCGGATTAGTCCCTCAAAACTCATGATTCCCCTCAGCTACGCGGCCATTATGGGGGGCATGTGTACGCTGATTGGCACCAGCACCAACCTGGTGGTTAACGGGTTGCTCATGTCGGAAACTGACTATCCGGGACTCAAGATGTTTGATCTAGTCCCGGTCGGGGTGCCCTGCGCCATTACCGGCATCCTCATGCTGGTAATGGCCCATCGCTGGCTGCTACCCCAGCGCAAGCCCGCCATTGCCGAGACCGATGACCCGCGTGAGTACACCGTAGAAATGGTGGTGGCCGACTATAGCCCCCTGGCCGGAAAAACCATTGAACAAGCTGGGCTGCGTCATTTACCGGGACTTTATCTCACCGAGATTCAGCGCCAGGGGCGACTGTTGACCGCCATTGGGCCCGAGGAAACCCTGCAGGAACAAGACCAGTTGGTATTTGTTGGCATGGTAAACTCCATCGTTGACCTCAACCAAATTCGGGGTCTACAGCCCGCTACTAACCAGGTCTTTAAGCTCGATACCCCTCGTACAGAGCGGCGGCTGGTCGAGGCGGTGGTGTCGAACACCTGCCCCCTAGTGGGTACCACCATCCGCCGCGGCAAATTTCGCAACCGCTACGGGGCAGTGGTGCTCGCCGTGGGCCGCAATGGAGAGCGACTGCCGGGCAAAATTGGCGATATTCGCCTGCAAACCGGCGACACTCTGTTGTTAGAAGCCAATCCCTCGTTTTTGGAAGAGCGGCGGGCGTCGCGGGACTTTTTTCTGGTCAGTGAGGTGCCCAACTCCGACCCCCTGCGCCACGATCGCGCCCCAGTGGCCCTGGCTATTTTGGTGCTGATGGTGGCGCTCGCCACCTTCGGCTGGTTAGATATGCTCAATGCCGCCACCCTAGCCGCCCTGCTGATGATCATCACCGGCTGCTGTTCCTTTCAGCAGGGCTTGCGCGCCATCGACTGGTCGGTGCTGCTGGTGGTCGCCGCCGCCCTCGGCATTGGTAAGGCGCTGGAGGTGACCGGGGCAGCAGCGCTGCTGGCGGGTGGAGTGCTGGGCTTTGCTGGAGATAGCCCCTGGCTAGCCCTAGCCATTGTCTACGGAGTCACCACCATCCTCACCGAGGTAATTACCAACAACGCCGCCGCAGCGGTAGTGTTTCCCATTGCCCTATCTTTAGCCCAAACCCTGGGGGTCAGTTTTATTCCCTTTGTGGTGTCGATTATGATTGCCGCCTCCGCCAGCTTTAGCACCCCGATTGGCTACCAGACTAACCTCATGGTCTACGGCCCTGGGGGCTACAAATTCACCGACTTTATGCGGGTGGGCATCCCGTTCAACCTAACCTTTTGGCTGCTGACGGTGCTCATTGCCCCGCGAGTCTTTCCGTTTTAGGTTGCCCCTTGTGCCAAAATCTCCCCTGAGCCCGCCAGTGGGCTCAGGGGAGACTAGATCACGAACGAGGCAGCCTGCTGGCGCAGAGTAATCCCGTGGCGGGGTCTAAACCTTGGTGACAGCCTCAAACTTGTGGGCGTGGTCCTGCAGCAGTGAGGTGACTTGGCTCAGCACATTTTCGCCACCTTTTTTCTGAATGGTCTGGCGTTCGGGGTAGAAGGCGGGCTGGTCGAGGTTGCGGGCAATGGCCTGCTGAACCTGTTCAGCAATCAGGTCAGAGAGCTCGCCGCGAGCGTTTTCGCGCTGGAAGTTGGCCCCTTCTTCGGTGGTAGCGTAGAGAGGGGGCAGTCGATTGAGGGCGTAGGCGGCGATGTCGCCCAAATCCAGGGTTTTGTCAGAGCTAGACTCGATCTCGGCCACCCGCGAAATGGCCTCAGTTAGCACCAGCTCTTCCATCACGTTGATGAATTGCTTACGGGGAACGGCTACAACTTCGCCGGTCAGCAGAGCGCCCATGAGGCGATCGAGAGCCATGTATTCTTCAATAGAAAGCTCGGCGGCGGTATCGCAAATACGACCTACCTCAGCCTCCATAGCCGGAGTTAAGTAACCATCTTGAAGGGCCTGCTCAACAATCTTTTCAATAGTCATTTTTGCCAAACGCTCCATAAAATTGGTGGATTTACGCATTTACCGAAATCGGGGCCTAGAACATATAGGAAAGTCGATATCCACCCAATTTCATTATTCCCTGATCACTAGGGGAGGCTACAGGAGGATATGTGAAGACTGCCCATGGGGTTAATCGACGGATTCATGAATATTTCAGGAACCCAATCGCTTGCTTCCAAATCTGATGCTTGCACTGGTCATCAGTTTCTAAACAAATGCACTGGGGGTCTTGCCAGATAACTCGGCCAGACATCAAGTCGCCGGTGATGAGCTTCACCTCAACCGTTGCTTTGTCGCGAATTAGGCTTTGCACCTGCCGGACACTCGGTAGGCCCGTGGCAAACTCTTGGGACATAGGGCTAAGCTAGTGATCGTATGCTGGCCCTACAGTACCCCGTTTGGCAGGGTTAGGTGACAGGGCGGGAAAATAATTTGCAAAATCAGGTCAGCCGATGGAGCCGATCAGCCGATCAATAAAGAACATCAGCGTGCTAGGAACCGCGGCGGTGCGGCCACAAGGGGGCAAGCGGATGGGAGGATCGGGTCCCCTGCTGGCAGGTTGCACCGCTACCTTCACAATTTAGTCAATAATAAAATTCGTCCCTTTCTCACCTCCGGAACATGGAATTTAGCAAGTACCACGGCCTCGGCAATGATTTTATTTTGGTGGACAACCGCCATCAGCCGGAGCCGATGTTGAGCCCAGGGGATGCGGTGCGCTGGTGCGATCGCCACTTTGGCATCGGCGCTGACGGGGTGATCTTTGCCCTGCCCGGCCAGGGGGGCACCGACTACACTATGCGCATCTACAACTCCGACGGGTCGGAGCCAGAGATGTGCGGCAATGGCATTCGCTGTATGGCCAAGTTTTTAGAGACCCTGGAGACCGCCGCCGGCCAGGCGCCCCAGGCACCCCACACCTATCGCATTCACACCCTGGCGGGGCTGATCTCGCCGACTCTCCAGCCCGATGGTCAGGTGACGGTCGATATGGGCCCCCCTTACCTGCTGGCGGGGGAAATTCCCACCACCCTGGCCGCCAGGGAGGAGAAGGTCGTCCAGGTGCCGCTGCAGGTGGACGACCAAAGCTGGCCGGTCACCTGCGTGAGTATGGGTAACCCCCACTGCATTACCTTTGTGGAGGATGTGGCGGCGATCGCCCTGGCCGACCTGGGCCCCCAATTTGAGCACCACGACGCCTTTCCCCAGCGCATTAATACTGAGTTTATTCAGGTGGTGCGGCCCGACTACCTAAAAATGCGGGTGTGGGAGCGGGGGGCCGGTATTACTCTGGCCTGCGGCACCGGGGCCTGCGCCTCCCTGGTGGCGGGGGTGTTGAACGGGTTGTGCGATCGCGCCGCCACCGTCGAGCTGCCCGGTGGCCCTCTGCACATTGAGTGGTCGCCGGTCGACAACCGGGTCTATATGACGGGCCCGGCGGAGCTGGTGTTTAGGGGAAATGCAGCCTAGGTCAGCCGACTTAGGCCTGGCGCGCGATCAAAATACCGTGGAGCCCGGCCGCTTTAGCCCCGGCCATGTCGTCGGCTTTGCTATCGCCCACATGCCAGGCAAGGCTGGCCTCACAGCCGTGCTTTTGCAGGGCGGTGGCAAAGATCAGCGGGTCGGGCTTGGCCGCCCCAGCCTCTGAGGAAATGGTGACCGAGCTAAAGTAGCTGGCCAAATTAAGCTCCTCCAGGACTTGGTATAGCCGGGTGTCGAAGTTGGAGATAATCCCCAGGGCAATGCCGCGCAGCTGCCACCGCTCCAGGGCCGGCACCACGTCGGGGTAGAGCACCCAGGGCTCGGCAGTGGCGAAGTGGGCATAGAGGTCAGCAAAGAAGCTGTCGAAGTCGACAAAGCGATCGAGCACTCCGGCACTGCTAAAGGTCTGCTGGGTAATCACCCGCCACCAGCGGTACTCCTGCTCAGGCACCGCCGCCGGTTCGATGCCGGGAAAGGCCATCTCTGGGGCGGCCTTAAAGGCGCGAAAAAACGCCTGGTTGAGGGTGGACGGATCGACGGTAATGCCGTGGTGCTGGGCCAGGCTGGCGTAGATGTCGCCCACGCTGCCGTCCACCCCAAACAGGGTGCCGACGGCGTCAAAAAAAATCACCTGGGGTGGAGGAGAATCAGCCATTTTCCACCTCCCCGTAGGCATCCATACCGATACAGGAGCAGATCAGGTTGCGATCGCCGTAGGCCTGGTCAATCCGGTTCACCGCCGGCCAAAATTTGGCGCTGCGGGTAAATGCCGTCGGGAAAACCGCCTGCTCTCTGCTGTAGGGTCGGTTCCACTCAGACACCAGGTCGGCAGCGGTGTGGGGGGCGTTCTTGAGCAAGTTATTATCGCGATCGGCCGCGCCGGTCTCAATGGCGCGAATCTCCTCGCGGATGGCAATCATCGCGTCGCAGAAGCGGTCTAGCTCCGCCTTGGACTCACTCTCCGTCGGTTCTACCATCAGTGTGCCCGCCACCGGCCACGACATGGTGGGGGGATGGAACCCGTAGTCAATCAGCCGCTTCGCCACATCCTCCACGCCAATATCCGCCGATCTCTTGAAGGGCCGCACATCGAGAATGCACTCGTGGGCCACCCGCCCATTCTGTCCAGTATAGAGAATGTCATAGTGCCCCGCCAGGCGCTGGGCAATGTAGTTGGCGTTGAGAATGGCGACCTCCGTAGCTCGCCTTAGCCCAGCACCGCCCATCATGGCAATGTACATCCACGAAATCGGCAAGATGCTGGCGCTGCCCCAGGGGGCCGAAGTAACCGCACCGATGCCCTGGCTACCGCCCACACCGCTCACCAGACTGTGGCAAGGAAGGAAGGGCACCAGGTGGGCCTTCACACCGATGGGCCCCACCCCCGGCCCACCGCCACCGTGGGGAATGCAGAAGGTTTTGTGCAGGTTGAGATGGCACACGTCGGCGCCAAAGTCGGCGGGGCGACAGAGGCCCACCTGGGCATTCATGTTGGCTCCATCCATATATACCTGGCCGCCGTGGGCATGAATAATCCCACAGATTGCCGCAATCTCCGCCTCAAACACCCCGTGGGTCGAGGGGTAGGTGACCATCAGGGCGGCCAGATGCTGGCTGTGTTTTTCAGCCTTGGTGCGTAGATCCGCCACATCAATGTTGCCGTCGTCATCGCAGGCGACGGGCACTACGGTCATGCCCGCCATTACAGCGCTGGCGGGATTGGTACCGTGGGCTGACTGGGGAATCAGGCAGACATGGCGGTGGGGGTCGCCGGCCCGCTGGTGGTACTCGCGAATCACCAGCAGGCCGGTGTATTCCCCCTGAGCCCCGGCGTTGGGCTGTAGGGAAACCCCGTCGAAGCCGGTAATTTCGGCGAGCCAGGTTTCTAGATCGGTAAAGAGCTGCCGGTAGCCTGCGGCTTGCTCCATGGGTGCAAAGGGGTGGATCTGGCCAAACTCGGGCCAGGTCACCGGCACCATTTCAGCGGTGGCGTTGAGCTTCATGGTGCAAGACCCGAGGGGAATCATCGCCGTGGCCAGGGACAGATCCCTGTTCTGTAACCGATACAGATACCGCAGCAGCTCGGTTTCGGAGTGGTAGCGATTAAAGGTGGGGTGGGTGAGGTAGGGGGAGGTGCGCTGGAGAGAGTGGGGGAGTGGGGGAGTGGGGGAGTGGATGGGATTTTGGATTTTGGATTTTGGATTGGGGTCGCTGGTGAAGATAGTGATCAGATCTTCGAGATCCTGATCGGTGACGGTTTCGTCGAGGGCGATGATCAGGGTGTCATGGTCTAGAACACGGAGATTGATGCGGTGGGCGGCGGCGCGGGCGAGGATGGCCGGCTGAGCCGCACCCACGGTGACGCGCAGGGTGTCGAAGACGGGTTCGGAGCCCAGGGTGTAGCCCGCCTCCAGCAGTGCGGCGGCGAGGGTTTGGGTGTGGGTGTGAAGGCGGGATGCGATCGCCTTCAGCCCCGCTGGCCCGTGGTAAACCGCGTACATCCCCGCCATGATGGCCAGCAGCACCTGGGCGGTGCAGATATTGCTGGTGGCGGCGTCGCGGCGGATATGCTGTTCGCGGGTTTGCAGGGTAAGCCGCAGGGCAGGGTTGCCGTAGGTATCCTTGGAAACCCCCACCAGGCGACCGGGCAGCTTGCGGGCAAAGGCATTGCGGGTGGCAAAGAAGGCGGCATGGGGGCCGCCAAAGCCCAGGGGCACCCCAAACCGCTGGGTATTACCCACGACAACATCGGCGCCAAATTCGCCGGGGGGGCGCAGCAGGGTGAGGCTGAGCAGATCGGCGGCGACGGTGACCAGGGCCTGGTTGGCGTGGGCCTGGGTGATGAATTCTTCGTAGTCGTAGACCGCCCCGTCGGTGGCAGGGTACTGCAGCAGTACTCCAAATATCGGGGTGTCAAACCCAGCGGTGCGGTGGTCACCCACCAGCACCTCAATTCCCAGGGGGAGGGCACGGGTTTTCACCACGGCAATGGTTTGGGGGTGGCAGGCGGCGGAGACCCAGAAGGTGCGGGCGTCTTTTTTCTTGCGGGCGTTGAAGGCCAGGGTCATGGCCTCGGCGGCGGCGGTGCCTTCGTCCAGCAGCGAGGCATTGGCAATTTCCATGCCTGTCAGGTCGGTGACCAGGGTTTGAAAATTCAACAGCGCCTCGAGTCGACCCTGGGCGATCTCAGGCTGGTAGGGGGTGTATTGGGTGTACCAGCCGGGGTTTTCCAGCACATTGCGCTGAATCACGGGCGGGGTCAAGGTGTTGGCGTAGCCCAGGCCCAGGTACGACCGCCACACCTGGTTCTGGGCCGCCAGGGTCCGCAGCGTGGCCAGGGCCGCCGCCTCATCCATCCCCTGGGGCAGGCGGAGGGGCTGCCGAAGGCGAATGGATGAGGGCACCGTGGCATTGATCAACTCCTCAAGAGAGGCGTAGCCCAGGGCCGCTAGCATGGCCTCGGCCGCTGACTCCGTCGGCCCTAGGTGGCGGGCGACAAAGGGGCTGAGGGGTGCAGGCGCAGCGGCGGGAAGGCTGCCGTTAGCACCTGGGGCCACAGTCGGTGAATCAATGGTGCCGAGCTCTGAGAAAAGTTGTGTCATACCCGTTTGTGGATGGCTCCAAAATCGACAAGGTGGAATCGGTGGTGCCCAGGGACTGAGCCAACCCTCTTTACATATCTTGAAACATCCAGGGCAGATTTGCTGGATTCTGGCCTGGGGATGGCTAGGTCAGCCGCTCGACGAAGGGGAGAATGGCGTTGGCGGTGTCCTGGGCTTTTTCGAGATGGGGCACGTGGCCGCACTGGGGCACCCAGATCAGCTGACAATCGGCGATCGCCCCCTCAAAGCGCCGGGCATCCCTGGTGCCCAAAATCTTATCCTGCTCGCCCCAAATTACCAGGGTCGAGGGGGCAATTTGAGGAATCTTAGCGGTCAAAAAGTTATAGCCGCCGCTTTTTGTGAACGCGATGAGCGATTCTTTCCAGCTGGGGCAATCGAGGTGAAGCGCGGCGCACAGTTCGGCATCGGGGGTGACGAAGGCTTTGTCAAAGTAGGCCTGGCGGCTAATGCTGCGCCGCACCCTGGGGTTGCGCAGAAAGGCCGTCGCCCAGCTGTCCAGGGGCGGCACCATGAGGTTGCCCAGGTTGGGTCCGGCCGCGAAACCGGCGGCGTCAATCAGCACTAGTCCAGCCACCGCCTCGGGGTAGGTGAGGGCAAAATCGATGGCCGCCGCCCCACCCATCGAGGCCCCCACCAGCACCACCGGGGTGCCGATCAGCTGCTGCCAGAAGCTGTACAGGTGCAGTTTGATGGCGGCGGGGGAAAGGTCGGGACTGAGGGTGCGATCGCTAAACCCAAACCCTAGCAAATCCACCGCCCAGGTTGGTAAGTGGGGGGTGAGCAGAGGCAGCAGGCGGCGAAACTCAAAAAGCGAGCTATCAAACCCGTGGATGAGCAGCAGAGGCGGCGAAGTAGTCCCGGCTCCGGCGGTGACGAAGGCGGTGGGGATAGGAGTTTCGATCAGCGGTGTCGCCACCCCCGTCCTCTGGATCTGAGCGGCCAGCTCAACGGAGGTCGGTTCGCTCAGGCCAGCAGCGGCGGGGGGCAGCACAGAGGCAGTCATAGGGCACCAAAAACCTTCAAAACCTGCTGCATATTCTCACGAACCCGACCGCCCTGGGGATAGGCAGATCACTGGTGCAGGTGAATCATGTGAGAGCCGATGGCAATGCCGTACTGACCGTAAATGTCCTGGCCCAGCAGACCGTAGCTGCCGCCGATCGCCACCTTGACCTGCTCCTTCCGTAGACCACCCACTTCCACCGCATTGACGAGGCCTACGGGAAGGTTCACCACGCTGCCGTCGGCAATTCTGGCCTGGGTTTCACCCACCACGGTCACCCCCACCGCCTGGGCCATCTCAGCGGTGATCAAAGTGCCGGTC
This sequence comes from Nodosilinea sp., assembly GCA_041739575.1. GTDB lineage: Bacteria > Cyanobacteriota > Cyanobacteriia > Phormidesmidales > Phormidesmidaceae > Nodosilinea. Next base: position 11,424 of record JBGSNT010000240.1, read on the forward strand.
GCCCCGGTATCAAACAGCATGGGAAAGGCCTGAGCGCCCTTGGCACCCTGCAGGGTCACGGCCACCACTGGGGTGCCCCCCTGCCGGCGTTGAATGGGAATCTGGGCCGCCAGGCCAGCGGGGAGGGCGGCGGGGGCAGGGGCAACGGTCGGTGCCGCGGCAGGGATGATATCTCCAGCGGCGCGGCGCTGGGCGGTGGCCAGGTTCTGCTGGTATTCCTTCGCTTTGGTTTCGGCCTGGGCTCGGTTGGGGCTAGTGGTGGGAACTTGCTCCATAAGCGCGATCGCCTGCTGCCAGCGGCTAGCGGCCAATTGCCAATCAGCCTCCGACTGGGCCGACTGGCCAATGGCTACGGCACTGGTAGCTCGGTTTACTGCCTCTCGAAAGGTATCGGCTGAGAACGGCTGGGCCGACGTTTCGGTCGGTCCAGGCACCGCTACAGGGACGGGCGAAGCAGCCTCCACTGCGGCTGGATCCGGATCGACCATTAGACCTGAGATAGTCGAATCGGCGTTGACGAATAGCCCACAGCTCGTCAGCCCCCAGGCCATTCCCCCGAGCACAAACCATTGTTTTATTGCCCAGGATCTGCCCATTGCCTTGCTCCACCGTCCTAAACATATCTGAGGATCAGCATGCCCCGGCGGCGCGCTACGGTTGTCACGACTGAAGCCAAGGTTTTCCCAAACCCGATCTGCCCGGCCCTCCCGACAGATTTAATCTTGGGGTAATAACTGAAATTGGGCCTTTGGCCTTAGGATAATAGCGATTCCTAGCGCAGAGCAAACAGCCATGGTTTTTCCTGATGCTCCTCCAGCAGTACTGGTTTTAGCCGATGGTTCGGTGTTTCGGGGCTGGTCCTTTGGAGCACCGGGCACGGTAATGGGCGAAGTCGTCTTCAACACCGGCATGACGGGATATCAAGAAGTCATGACCGACCCCAGCTACTGCGGCCAGATTGTCACCTTCACCTATCCAGAGTTGGGTAACACTGGCGTCAACCCCGACGATGAGGAGTCGAGTCGACCCCACATAAAGGGTGCGATCGCCCGCAACATCTGCGACATCCCCAGCAACTGGCGATCGACCCAGTCGCTGCCCAACTATCTCAAAACCCACAAAATTCCTGGCATCTTTGGTATCGACACCCGCGCCCTCACCCGGCGGTTGCGCACCGTAGGAGCCATGAATGGAGCCATCTCCACCACCGTGCTCGACCCTGAGGAACTGCTGCGCCAGCTTCAGGACGCCCCTCCGATGGCCGGGCTCAACCTGGTCGACCAGGTCACCACGGCTCAGGTCTACGAGTGGACCGAGGGCACCGATGCCGCCTGGCAGTTTGGCCCCACCGATCAAAACCCGGGTGACGAGGCTCCACTGACCGTAGTCGCCGTTGACTTTGGGGTCAAGCGCAATATCCTGCGTCGCCTGGCCAGCTATGGCTGCCGGGTGATTGTGGTCCCCGCTAGCGCCACCCCCGAACAGATTATGGGCTATCAGCCCGACGGCATTTTTCTTTCCAACGGCCCTGGCGACCCGGCGGCGGTCACCAAAGCGCCCGAACTGGTGCAGGCGTTACTCGACTATTCTCTGCCCACCTTCGGCATCTGCATGGGCCACCAAATTTTAGGGCTATCCCTGGGGGCGTCCACCTTTAAGCTGCGCTTTGGTCACCGCGGCCTCAACCAGCCCTGTGGTCTCGACCGTCAGGTCGAAATTACCAGCCAAAACCACGGCTTTGCCCTCGATGCGGCCTCCATCCCAGAAGACACAGTGGCCATCACTCATCTCAACTTGAACGATCAGACCATAGCGGGGCTAGCCCATAAAACGCTGCCCCTGTTCTCGGTGCAATACCATCCAGAGGCCAGCCCTGGCCCCCACGATGCCGACTACCTGTTTGCCAAGTTTGTCGACACTATGCGCAGCCACCGCCAATCGGCTATTCCGGCCTGAGACTCCGCCGGATCGCAGTTTCCCGAGAGTTTGCCAAGGGGGTTGGCACAAATTGGCCAAACCGCTATATGCTATCTGTCTACGGTAGGGCAACGGCCCTAGATTTTTTAGGTCTGACCTGGATTGGATCTAGCCTAAATCTAGCCCGGCCTTGGGCTCTGCGCCTGACCTCGACGTGGTACGGCTATAACCCCTTGCAGATGACTGTATCCTGACCTATATTTAACGTCGAAATTGGAGCACCGAGGAGGTTTCCCATCGCTGAATCTCTAACCCTGACCGTAAGCTTACGAGGCACTCGCGATGTCAGGGGAACCTACCAACTGTTTCGCCTCACGGGTCTGCTCGACGCGTTTTCTGAGCCTGCGTTCCGCAAGGTGATGACTAAATACGTCGAGGCAGGTCCCAACAACATCATTCTCGATCTCGCCGCCATCGATTTCGTCGATAGCTCGGGCCTTGGTGCCCTGGTTCAGTTGGTGAAAAAGGCCACCACCGACGGTGGAACGGTACAGGTTGTAACCAATCCCCGGGTTACCCAAACGGTAAAGCTAGTACGGTTGGAGAAGTTCTTGTCGCTTCAGCCCTCGGTGGACGATGCGATCGCCAACCTCGAGAATCCACCCAGTGCCTAGCCCCAGCGTTCTATGGGCCCAGTAGAGGTGGCCGTGGCTGAACCCTCCTTCGACCCCTCTGCGCCCAGCCAGCCCTGGCTGCTTCAGTTCGGTGACCCTACAGTAGCCCTTTCTCCGGAACAGGTGAGGGCTCTTTCCCCCGTCGCTTTGGCCTACATCGGCGATGCCGTGTACGAGCTATTTGTGCGGGGGATGTTTTTATTTCCACCGAAGCGCATTCAGGTCTTTCACCAACAGGTCGTGCATCAAGTGCGGGCTGAACAGCAGGCCGAACAAGCCCAGCGGCTCATGCCACTGCTCACCGAAGCGGAGCAGGATCTCCTGCGTCGGGGCCGCAACGCCTCATCCCGAGGTCCGCGGCGAGTGGATAGCCAAATTTACCAGCAGGCCACTGGCTTCGAGGCTTTAGTCGGGTATCTATATCTCACCAACCCTAGCCGCCTGACGGAGCTATTCAGCGCGCTAGATTTTGCGCCCCATCAATCGGAGAGCTAACCGCCTAGGTCGACTGTTCCCGCTGCCAGAGGGCGCGTACCAGTCGAATGTCTTCGTAGCTGTAGGTGGGACCGAGGCGATCGCGCATCTCCGTCAGCGATGCATCCGCCATCTCGGTCAGCACCGCTATGATTGTCCGCTGTCGATCGGCATCGACCAGCTGATCCACCTCTACGGGTTCGCCCTGGCGCAGGAGGTGTTCCAGATGGCTGGCGATGGTGGTCGGCTTCAGCCCCCGCTGGTCGGCAATCTCATCCAGGGAAAGCCCCTGGCGGTGGAGTTCTAGGGTCTGGCGGTGGGTGTCGCCTACAGTCTGGCGGCGTTCCCGGGCCGGTCGAGAGCGCCCCCGCCCTGCCCCTGGTTCAGACTCCAGGCCGTAGTCGGCGCAAAACTGGCGAATGGCATCGGTAAACACCTCACCGTACTGGGCTAGCTTACGGCTGCCCACCCCCGACACCTGACCAAAAGCATCCATCGTCTGGGGTCGGGTTTGGGCCATTTGCCGCAGGGCCGATTCGGGAAACACCACGTAGGGGGGCACACTCTGCTGGTCAGCCAGCCGCTTGCGCAGAGCCTTGAGCACCGTCAATAGCTGGGCCACCTCCGGGGTGTCTTCGAGCGCAGGCGCTTCAGCGAGGCCAGGGGCAAAGTTCTTGGGCACTGCCACCTCTACGGATAGTTGCTGGCGCAGCACCTGCCAGCTTGCCGCGTTGAGCTTGAGCACCGGGTAGCCATCGGTGGTTTCATCGACCAGCCGCTGGTGCAGCAGCGATCGCCCCAACAGCCGCCACTCGTCCACCGAGCGGTCCTTGCCAATGCCGTGGGTCGAAAGCTGGTCGTGGCGCAGGTCCAGCACCTTTTGCTTCTTGGAACCGCGCAGCACATCGATAATGTGAGCCATGCCAAAGCGCTCCTGGCAGCGGGCCACACAGGAAAGAAACTTTTGCGCCTCAATGGTCCAGTCCTCTACCGGAGGCGGGTTAGTGCAGTTGTCGCACTGGTGGCACAGCCCCTCCAGGCGTTCGCCAAAGTAGCTGAGCTGCACCCGGCGGCGGCAGACGGTGGCTTCGGCGTAGTCCACCATCTGCCTGAGCTGCTGGCGGGCAATGCGCTGCTCCTCGGCATCGGGCTTTTGGCCAATTAAATATTCCGCTGTGGCCACGTCGCCATAGGCCAGGTAGAGGGTGCAGTGGGCCGGTTCGCCGTCGCGCCCCGCCCGGCCGCTCTCCTGGTAGTAGCCCTCAATATTGCGGGGAATGTCGTAGTGGATGACAAATCTGACATCGGGCTTGTTGATGCCCATGCCAAAGGCCACCGTGGCTACCATCAGCCGCACATCATCGCGAATAAAGCGGGTTTGGTTATCTCGCCGAGTGTCGTCACTCAGACCCGCATGGTAGGGCAGCACCGATTCCCCATCTTCGGTCAGGCGCTGGGCCAGCTCGTCAACGCGCTTGCGGCTGAGGCAGTAGATAATCCCCGCCCCCTGGTGCTGCTTCACTTGCTGTCGCAGCTCCTGATAGCCGTCACGGCTCTTGGGGCGCACCTCGTAGAACAGGTTGGGGCGGTTAAAGCTCGACACCTGCACCAGGGGGTCGCGCAGCCGTAGCTGTTGGGCAATGTCTAGGCGCACCCGCTCGGTGGCGGTAGCAGTTAGACCCATCACACCAATCTGAGGAAATCTTTCGCGCAGCACCGACAGCTGCCGATACTCGGGGCGAAAGTCGTGGCCCCATTCCGACACACAGTGGGCTTCGTCGATGGCAAACCCGCTCACCCCCACAGTTTTGATTAGCTGTTCAAGGAGGCCAAAAAAGCCAGGGCTCATCAGTCGTTCCGGCGACACGTAGAGCAGCTTAATCTTGCCGGCCAGCAAATCGGCCTCGCGCTGACGAATCGCGCTGTAGTCAAGGGAGCTATTCAGACAGGTGGCGGCTACCCCGTTGTCGGTCAGGCTATCGACCTGATCCTGCATCAGGGCAATCAGCGGCGACACCACCACCATTACCCCCAGCTTGAGCAACGCCGGCAACTGGTAGCACAGTGACTTCCCGCCGCCCGTGGGCATAATCACCAGGGCATCCTGATTTTTGAGGACCGCCTCAATGACGGGGCGCTGCCCCAGGCGAAACTGATCGTAGCCAAAATGATGTTTAAGGGCCGTCTCCAGGGAAGGAAACGTCGCCGTGGGTGATTCGACCCCAGCCATAGCACACGCTCAGAGAACTATCTTTACCGGGTCAAGTGTACTCTTTTCAGTAATTTTGTCGCCCCTTAATTACTTAGGATGGCGTAACCCGCGCGTAGCTGGCATAGGACTCCCTGTAACGGCCGAGACGATGGAGAGCTACACCGTGATACAGCCAACCCTGCGGGTGATCGGGGGCGATCGCCAAGACCCGCTTAGCCACCGCTAGGGCCCGCTCGGGTTGGCCAAGATGAATCAGACACACCGCCTGGTATAACAGCGTTGAAATATCCCCTGGGGCAATCAAAGCGGCCTCTTCAAAGCAGCGGAGGGCGCGATCGTAGGTGCCAGCATTGGCCAGATCTTCGCCCTCGCCATACCACCGACCAAACCCGCCATCGGTCAATGGCGCTGGGGAGAGAGAGACCACCTGGGGAACAGTAAATTTCTTCATGGCTAACTGGAGAGCGGGGTATTGACGACCACAGGATTCCCACCGGCCTAGATGATCGCCCAAACCGATATTAGAAATTAGCGTTGAGCAGCCGCCTTACCCCAGGGAAGTCCCACGGCCAGAGCCCAGAACCTGTGATGACTCCCTGAGCATATCGGCCGAGCTGGGGAGAATTCTCTGGTCGTCGTATAAGTTTACGTCTGCGCTCATTGATCCCCTTAGCCGCTAGGGTGAGAGGGCCTGGGCATGCGTGCAGTGTTTGTCCTGCGGCGTTTCTTAAGGCGTCCGATCGCACCACCTGCCGACAAGCCCCAGGACAGTGAGTCACCAAGAAAGCTTACGCTGTGTAAAGGAATATTACAAAAATGACGCTATGACAGCATGCTGGCTTGACAGCACCAGTGCCCTGACCTTAAGGTGTCTCCATACCCGGGTTACCCCTATTTAGAAGTGCGCTATGGAAGAGCAAAAAGCTACTAAGGTCACACTGTATTTACCACCTGACCTGCACCGTCAATTGAAAGTTCGTTCTGCCGTTGAAGGCGAAGCTATGTCTTCCATTGCTAAACGTGCCATTGATTTTTATCTGGCCCACGGTGATGTAGTAGCTGACTGTTTAGAGTCCTCCTTCGGTCAATCCCATCGGGTGCATAGTTGCCCTAGTTGCGCCTCTCAGATGGTGCTGCGCGAGGGTGAACTGGTTGAAATTGAGCAGTTCCTAGGTGGGGGGCAGGCCAGTATTCTGGTGGATAGCTCCGTGGTTTCTGAACCGGTTACTGGCTCAGGTTCGCGCGAGGAGGGAGAGTTGGTTGTTTGCTAGGTACAGATTTGACTGTTTGGCTTGTAGTTAGCTTAAGCATCTGTTTCGCTGCCCCGTACCTCTGAGAAGGGATTTGGTCATGAGAGAGGATTTAAACGTACTGGTACAGGCCCAATATCCTCTGATCTACCTGGTCACCTTTGAGGAAGAACGGGCTGAGCAAACGATCGCAGCGGTAGCTCGTCATGGGTCCAGGGATCAGGACGTGAAGGCCCCAATGCGGGTTTTCACCTGGACAATGACCCGAGGCATGGTGGAGTTTGGCAACCAAGGTGCGGGTACCCAGCACAACAATACGGTGTCTCCAGAGGCGGCGGTAGAGTGGGTCATCCGCCAGCGCGAGCCCGGTATCTTCATCTTTAAGGATTTGCACCCATTCAAGGATTCCCCTGCGGTCACCCGCTGCCTGCGGGATGCTGTGGTAGCTCTCAAGGGTACTCGCAAGACCATCGTGCTCATGTCTCCTGTCCAGGAGATTCCCATTGAGCTGGAGAAAGAGGTGGTTCTGCTCGACTTCCCGCTGCCCGACATGGCAGAGCTGGATGAGGTGCTTTCTACCGAAATGAATCGGGCCCGGGGCAACAGCATTACCACCGAGGAGCGCGAGAAACTTCTGAAGGCCGCTCTAGGTCTGACCAGAGACGAGGCTGAAAAGGTATACCGCAAAGCCCGGGTCATGGCCAAGCGCTTGACCGCTGAAGAGGTCGACATCGTTCTCTCAGAGAAGAAGCAGCTGATTCGCCGCAACGGCATTCTAGAGTTCATGGATGTGGATGAAACCCTTAACTCCGTGGGGGGTTTGGAGGAACTCAAGCACTGGCTGAAGCAGCGCTCGGATGCCTTTACCGAACGGGCCCGAGAGTATGGTTTGCCCCAGCCCAAGGGCATGCTGATTTTAGGGGTGCCCGGCTGCGGCAAGTCGCTCATTGCCAAGACCACCTCCCGACTCTGGGGCTTGCCCCTGCTGAGGCTTGATCTAGGGAGGGTCTACGACGGATCTACTGTTGGTAGATCTGAGGCTAACTTGCGCAACGCCCTGCGTACCGCTGAATCTATCTCTCCTGCTATTTTGTTTATTGACGAAATAGACAAGGCCTTCGCCGGCGGAGTTGGTTCAGCAGACTCCGATGGGGGTACTTCGAGCCGTATCTTTGGCACCTTTTTAACCTGGATGCAGGAAAAAACCTCTCCGGTATTCGTGATGGCCACGGCTAACCGGGTTGAGAAGCTGCCTAGCGAGTTTCTACGCAAGGGTCGGTTCGATGAGATCTTCTTTGTCGATCTGCCCAACGCCGAAGAGCGCAAGGATATTTTCCATATCCATCTGCAAAAGCGCCGTCGCGACATTGAGCGCTTTGACCTCGATCAGTTGACTAAGGTCTGCGATGGATTTTCTGGGGCAGAAATTGAGCAGGGGCTCATTTCTGCCATGTATGAAGCTTTTGCCCAAGGACGTGAGTTCACTCAGCTCGACATTATTGCGGCGATTCGCGCTACGCTGCCGCTGTCGAAGACGATGAGTGAGCAGGTTACCGCCCTGCGGGACTGGGCCCGCCAACGGGCGCGTCCCGCAGCAGCCTCTGTCGCTGAATATCAGCGGATGGAGTTCTAAAGGCTTTCCTCCCGGTGGTATCCGGGGGAAGGGCTAGCGTTTGCTAGCAGTTAGTTTCCAGATAGCCCGTGGCTAACTGGTTTTGTCTCTCTCAAACCTCGTTGTCTCTCTCAATTTCCCTACAGGAGGAAACACCATGTCTCACTTCAGCACCCTTCGCACCAAAGTGACCGATGCTGAGATCCTCAAGCAGTCTCTGGCTGACTTGGGTATTGCCACCAAGACCGAAGCCGATGTTCGCGGTTACAACGGCCAGCGCGTCCGCGCCGACCTTGTCGCCGTTCTAGATGGTGAGTACGATTTGGGTTGGTCTCGTAATGCTGATGGCTCCTTCGATCTGATTGCTGACCTCTGGGGCGTTGCTAAAAAGCACAACCAGACCGAGCTAATCAACTCCATCAACCAAAAGTACGCGGTCAACAAGACCCTGGCTGAGGTTAAGCGGCCTGGACTGCAGAACGCCAACGTCAAGCTGGTGCTTCAGTAAGCTCCTATCGCGTTCCCTATTTGGGCTGGTTAGCTTGTGCTGACCAGCCCATTTTTTGTGTCTATAGTTGATGGTGTTCCGGCGTCAAGCCAGACTACACTGACCACAAGGCGAAACCGTCAACTGGATGTTTTCGCTTTGTTCTAAACACTATTGCCCCTGCCAGTCGGGGGTCTTTGAGTTGAGGCTGCTATGCCCCCCATCTGCGCTTCGGATTTGGCCGCTCTTCAGCAGCTGTTGATAGCCTGCGGTGACTACGCTAGCCAGCAGTCGCAGGACTCATTTCAGATCTTTGAAAAGGGCCTTGATGACTACGTTACTACGGTCGATCAGCTCCTTGACCAGAAGCTGTTGGCCGCGATGCAGACGCTTTTCCCCCAGGACTGCATTATCACTGAGGAGAGTTATGCAGCGGTTGAACCGGTTAAACAGGTTGAAGGGCAAGGCATTGTCCCAAAGGACCGGCGCCCCCTCTGGTTTGTTGACCCCATCGACGGAACCGATGACTTCATCCAGGGCCGCGACCACTATTCCATCATGGTGGGGCAAGTGGTGGACGGACGCCCCCGGGCCGGCTGGATCTATGCCCCAGTAGCCCGTCGCTTGGTCTGGGGTGGCCCAGGCTGGGGTCTATTTGAGCAAGTGAACGGTGGCGAACCAATGCCCCTGGTTCCTAAGGAGCTCACCTTTGACCCGACCCAGGGGTGGGCTATGGTGATCGGCGATAAGGATGAACGGCGGTTCGGAGCGGCGATCGCCCGTCGCTTCCCCCAGGTTCAGTTCCTCTCCCTCGGCAGCTTTGGCCTTAAAGTATTGGCGGTAGTTACGGGCCAGGCAGGCCTGTACATTTACCTCAACGGCCGGGTCAAACTATGGGACACGACAGGCCCGCTAGCGCTGGCCCAGGCCGCTGGTCTAGTCTGCTGCGATCTTACCGGACAGCCCATCCGATTTACCGAGCCCGGGGTTAACCCTCAGACGCTGACCCATAGGCAGCCCATTCTGGTGGGCTGGCCCACCTATGTAGAGGCGCTGCGATCGCCCCTAGAGGAAATTGCCCAGGGGATTGGCCTGCCAAGGTAGACCACTGCTTCGGTCTTCCCAGTAATTCTGGGTACCATGAGGTTATTGCCCCTAGGCCAAATCCCCTTTCAACTAGTTCAGTCATCCCTGAGCGTCACCCCTTAACCATGCCCAATATGCAAGCCGAAACGCTGAGCGACCTATATCCCCTATTTCGGTCCGCCAACCCCGCAACCGTTGAGGAATTACTGTCTATAGCCACCCACCACAACTACCCCGCCGACCGGGCCGTGGTTATGGAAGATGCTTGGGGCAACGCGGTTTACTTCATCGAAGCAGGGTGGGTTAAGGTGCGCCGACACGTTGAAGAGAATTCGTTTACCCTAGCCGTTCTCGGCAAAGGAGACTTCTTTGGCGAAATGGCTATTCTTGACGAGTCGCCTCGATCGACCGACGTGGTTGCCATGACCGCCGTCACGCTAATCAGCATTTCCGCCCAGCGATTTATTCAAACCCTCTTTAAAGATCCACAGCTACACCACCGACTGCTACAGATCATGGTGCAGCGGCTACGTCAAACCAATGTGCGCTTTCAGCTGCGTAACCAGCCCCCCGCCGTAAAGCTGGCCAACATCCTAACCACCCTGCAAGATGCCTACGGTGAACCCGTAGAGGATGGCGTTGAACTGTTCAACATTCCCCGTAAAGACCTGGCCGACCTGGCCGACATCACCCCCGATGAAGCTGAACGAATCATGGTCAAGCTAGCCGAAAAAGGGTGGATCGTCGAAACCGCCAACCGGCCTATGCTGCACCTCAAAAATACGCGTCAGCTCGCCCAATTGGCCCGGCAGGGGTAAGCCTTGGTCAGGTATTGGTCATTTTGTAGAGATTGCTAAAGTTAGCCACTCTGCTAAATTCTCCATGGTAGGTTGTCATCATTGGTGGTGCTGCGCAACGATAGCGCTACGCGACCGCCGCATTGGAGAATGCTATGGCCCTACAACCCCCGCCTCCCCCCTCAATTAGCCCTAGCCAGATGACGCTGCTGCGCATTGTATCGACCATGGCCTGGAGCGATGGCCAGCTGGCCGATGAGGAAGTTAGCGTTATGCTAGACCAGTTTAGTCACCTATTTGCCAGTAATGGGAGCCAGCAGGCGGCCCTGCGCGATGAGCTACGAGACTATTTAATGCAAAATCTTCCCCTTGAGGAGCTGGTGCCCAAGCTCACTAACCCCGCAGAGCGGGAACTCGTGCTTAAGCTCGGTTACCAGGTGATCAATTCCAGTGCTCGTACCCCCGACGAAGATCTGATTAACGAGGAAGAGGCTGAAGCCTATAGCGCCCTAGTGTCTTTGCTCGATCTACCGGCTGAGGTGGTGCAGCGGGTTGAGCAGGAGGGCAAGCAGTCGGACATAGACCCCAGCAACCTGATCGAGCACATGACCACTGAACTCAAGAGCTTTGTTCAGGGCAACTAGATTTCCCCGCTCCCCATCGCCAGGTCGGTGAGGAGATTTTGTCTCCGCATCGAGTCAATAGCTTCAATAGCTGTAGATCAATAGCGATAGACCAGGGCGTCGCCTGCCTTAGGGTTTACCGGATGCTGTGCCCCGCAGCCTGGGCGCAGTGACCATCCCTATACTCAGGCCGCGCTCATCTCTAGCATCCGCTGGATTGGCCTGAGGGCTTGCCGCTGTAGCTCTGGGTCAAGGATGATCTCAGGCTGGCGGGTTTTCATGGCCAGGTAGAGCTTCTCCAGCGTGTTGAGCCGCATATGGGGACACTCGTTGCAGGCACAGTTTGCCGTTGGCGGGGCAGGAATAAACCCTTTATCCGGTGCCTGCTTTTGCATTTGGTGAATAATACCAGGCTCGGTTACCACGATAAATTCGGTCTTGGGGCTTTGTTGGGCGTACTTGAGCAGTGCGGTAGTCGAGCCAATAAAGCTGGCGTGGCGCAGCACAACCGTTTCACATTCGGGGTGGGCGATGATCTCAGCATCGGGATGGTTGATCTGTAGTTGCACCAGCTTTTTTTCAGAAAAGGTTTCGTGCACCATGCAGCTGCCTGGCCAAAGCACCATGTCGCGCCCGGTTTGCTCCATGACGTAGCGGCCCAGGTTGCGATCGGGGGCAAAAATAATCGGTTGGTCGGCGGGCAGCTGCTGCACGATACTGACGGCATTGGAGCTGGTGCAGATAATATCGCTCATGGCTTTAATAGCTGCGGTGCAATTGATGTACGAAATCACCAGGTGGTCGGGGTAGGAGGCCTTAAAGGCAGCAAAGGCATCGGGGGGACAGCTGTCGGCCAAGGAGCAGCCGGCGTTGAGGTCGGGCAGCAGCACCTGCTTGTGGGGGTTGAGAATTTTGGCGGTTTCAGCCATAAAATGCACCCCGGCAAACACAATCACATCGGCACTGGTGGCAGCGGCCTGACGGGAGAGGCCAAGGGAGTCACCAATATAGTCGGCAATATCCTGAATGTCTGGCTCTTGGTAGTAGTGGGCCAAAACAACGGCATTGAGTTCGCGTTTAAGGGTTTCAATGGCTTCAAAAAGGTCTTGGGCTGGTAGGGTAGCCGCAGGAGATAGGGTGGTAAACACGTAGGTCTTAGGTCAACGGGTAGGGGTGATTGAATTATAGTTTAATTCACCAAAACTGACTACAACCTAGCCAACTCCAAACAGCGTGCCTGGCCAAACGCCCTACAATCAGGGAAATTCGGGCTCAATATCAGCGATCAAGCCGGCCTGAGGTTAGCGGAATTCGGGAAGTTATCCGGGGGTCGCTGCACCAGGTTGGGAAAGCTAACCCATCGATGAGGACGCCAGGAATGAGCTAACCCGAGGACTGTGGCCGTTGGCCTCGGCAGAGACCCGTTCTACGTTGAAGCGATACCCAACGTTGCGGACAGTCTGAATGATGTTGGGCTGACGGGGATCCACCTCAATCTTTTTGCGCAGAGAAAGAATGTGAGTATCCACCGTTCTAGGGTTGTCGATCGCATCGGGCCAAGCCCGCCGGAGCAGATCGGTGCGGCTCAGCGGCGCCCCAGCCGCCTGAGTCAGCACATAGAGCAGGCTAAATTCTTGGGGAGTAAGGTCAATGTAGTCGCCGCGAAAGTTAACTCGCCGCTGCACTAAGTCAATATTGAGGTCGCCGTAGGTAAGGGAAGCGGGAGCGCTCATTAAGCGAACACGCCGGGTCAGAGCCTCAACCCGCGCCAAAAATTCCTGCATGCCGAAGGGTTTAGTCATGTAGTCGTCAGCCCCAGCCCTCAGCCCGCTCACAATGTCGGTTTCCGTGTTGCAGGCGGAGAGAATCATAATTAGGGGTTGCCCCTGACTGTGCAGCCACTTACATAGCTCAAGTCCATCGCCGTCAGACAGCTGAGAATCTAGAATGACTAGGTCGGGCTGTCGGCTCTGAAATACATCCCGGGTGCGAATAATGTCTGCTGACTGAAAGACCTTGTAGCCAGCTTGCTGAAGATGCCAGCCTAGGAGCGATCGCAAATGGGGATTTCCCTCAATAATCTGTATCGATACAGAGCCCACTGGGTTTCTTCATAGACGGCAATTTTTATTTGCCAAACATAGCAAAGGCTCCTACGAGTTTTTGTAGCTAGGGTTACCCAAGCTCCGCACCACTTGGCTGCCACGCCCCCAGCTGCAGCATAAAACACCCGTGATTTACCCCGTTCTCAAGCCAGTTTTAGATCAATAGTTTATATAACTTCAAGATAGTTTGATTTTTGCAAGCAAAGGCTTTGGCAAGCCTTTAGATAGACTAAAAAAAACGGAAGAATAAGATTTGCCAGGGCGCTTGAAATATCCTCAAAACCCTTATCAGTGCTCAAAAAAAGCGATTGAATCCCAATCGGCAGCAGTTTTGCCCTGGGTACTATGGAATGCAACTACGTCGCTTCCCGCCATGAACCTGACCCGTGATTACATTCTTGTGCTCGATCCTGAGCGTCATCACCGCGACGATGCTCATCCCCTGACAAAGGATCTACAGTATCCCGTATACATTGCCAGTTCGACCGAGCAGGCGGTCACTCGCGTCGGTGAGGGGGTGCCCTGCCTGGTGATTTTGGTGGGCAACAATTTTCAAGAGTGGTCGCAGCCCCTGGTGAACCAGCTGCGGCATGGGCAGGCTCCCGACCTGACCATTGTGGCGCTGACTGACTCTGCCAGCCCCCAATGGAACTACAGTGAAGACACTCCGGGGCTAGACGGGCTGCTGGTACAGCCCCTCAGTGGAGATATTTTGCGATCGCTGGTGGAGTCTGCCTTTGCCCGGCACATTTGTCACTAAAGGCACAGATTGGCCCCAGCGGCTAGAAACGGTAGCCCATCAGCCGATCCACCGGGAGCTCTGCCGACATCGGCATTTGCCAAGGCATCTGGGTATGCTGAAGTGAGGTTACTAGATTGCCCTCATGCTGCCTAAGGTACTCCCAGAAAGTCGGATTCAGGTCTTTAAGTTTTGGTTTAACGGTGCTCTCCAGGATGGCACCCACCATGCCAACGAGCTGTACTACCGGGCATTGACCGTTGAGGCAGACAAACGCACTCGGTTGTACCACCTGGCCTGCAAGCTTTCTGAACAGCAGGCTGGGGCACTGGTATCGATCACGACCAGCCATTGCAGTCTATGGATTAGCCTGCGGAGTCAGCAAATGGCGGCGCAATTATTGCAGCAGCGGGTGGCGGGGCTGCCCCAGCCCAGGCTCTAGGGAACAGTCGGGGCGGTGACCTTGACCCTAGCTCCGTACCAAAGGCCCTGATCGATCACCCCTTTCACCGTAAACGTAGTGGGGTCAAACAACGTCACATTGGCCTGGTAGCCCCGGGACAACCGGCCAAAGTCTCGATCAACCCCGATAGCCCGAGCGGGATACAGGGTCGCCATGCGCAGCGCCTCGGCCAGGGTGATGTCTGCATGGTGAACGCAGTTACCAATGGCTTCGATCAGGGTCAAGGCAGCCCCGCCCAGGGTGCCATCGGCGGCGACACAGCGCCCCTGGCGGTAAAAGACTTCGTGGCCCCCAATGGTAAACGACTCCAGGCTTGTGCCCACTGGCGAGGTAGCATCGGTGACTAAAATCAGCCTGTCCCCTTTGATTTTGTGCGCCAGGCTGACGGAGCCAAAGTGGACATGGTGTCCATCGACAATGATGCCCGCGTAGACATCGGGCTGGCTAAAAACAGCCCCCACCATCCCCGGGCTGCGGCCCTGCCAAGGGGACATGGCGTTAAACAGGTGGGTTACCATACCGACCCCCGCCGCAAACCCCGCTAGAGCCTCCTCAAAGGTAGCCTCGGAGTGCCCAGCCGAGACCAAAATGCCGGCCTGGGCTAAGCACTGGATGTGCTCGGGCGAAACCACCTCAGGGGCTAGGGTCATCAGCTTGACCACCTCGGAGCCCGCGATGGCTATGCGGTCTACCATGGCTGTCGCCGCCGAGCGAATGTGGGCCCTGTTGTGGATGCCACTGCGCTTGGGGCTGAGGTAAGGACCCTCCAGGTGGAGCCCCAGCACCCGGTGGGGATAGCGGCGGCGGTAGTCGGTCACTAGGGCGATCGCCTCAACCATATCGGCATCAGGAGCGGTGATCAGGGTCGGCAAAAAGCTGGTGGTACCGCTGCGCAGATTGGTGTGGTGCATTGTATCGAGGGTGTCGGCGGTGAGGGCATCGTTGACCATGACCCCGCCGCAGCCATTTAGCTGTAGATCGATAAACCCTGGAGCGGCAGCCCAGCCCTGCCCATCTAGCTGGGGCACCGCTGGACTGAGTTGGACCAGGGGACATATCTCGACAATGCGGGTACCCTCTACCACCAGGGCATGGTCTTGGAGCACCTGACAGCCCGTGTAAAGGGTGCAGTGGGTGAGCGCGTATCGGGGGGGAAGTGCCTCAGCCGCCGGGAGGATCGCCAGGGCGCTAGAGTTGGAACTAAACCTAGAGGACATAACTATGCTTCGCCCATTTCACGTGGCGTTTCCAGTGTACGACCTGGTCAGCACCCGCCATTTCTACGAGACCCTTTTGGGCTGCTCGGTGGGGCGAACCGCCGCTAGCTGGATTGACTTTAATCTGTATGGGCACCAAATTACCGCCCACCAGGTGGCTGAGACCCGGCCCCCGATCCCGACCAACGCAGTGGATGGGCGGGGGGTGCCCGTGAGTCATTGGGGGGTGATCCTTACACCGTCGGAGTGGCAGGGGCTAGTCGATCGGCTGAAAGCAGCTCAGGTTGAGTTTCTAATTGACCCCCACCAGCGGTTTGTAGGGCAGGTGGGTGAGCAGGCGACGTTATTTATTACTGACCCCAGCGGCAACGCCCTAGAATTTAAAGCCTTTGCCAGTGACGAGAGTATTTTTGCCCCGGCTGATCGTCCCCAGGCGGTGGACTAAGGTAATTTCCGAGACAGAAGATACCCCCCTGTAGGGGGGCAGGGCCTGCGCCCTTGAGAGAAATCAAAATTCTCGGGTATTTTCGTTTTCAAAATTGTCCTAAGGACATGGGGGATCTGCGGATTAATGGTATGCCAGGTGGCCAGGTTTTCTCCCGCAGGGAGACGCAAGGCGAACGACTTGGCTCAACCCTCAGTGATCGAGGACTGAGCCAAGTCGAAGTCCGATCGGTGGGCACCTTATTTTCCCGCGAGTCCCTAGCGATGCCAGGGCTGACCTCGATAAACCCCGTCGATCCCCCGGTCGCTGGGGAGGTCATCGGCGCTAGGCTTAGTAGAGCTGTAGCGGATGCCTCGGTAGGTTAGCTCATAGCTATCCTTAGAGGATTCAGTATCCCCGCTGCCCGTCTCTGCCTCGGCAGCGGCTGAGGCGTTCGCTTGGTCGCCTGCGGCCTTAGGGGTAGCCAGTGATGCAGGGAAATGACTATCGCCTATAGTCAAGGGTTCGCTAGCTCCCACCTGCCGCTGGAGGGCGTAGAGGGCAGCCAACAGCCCCAGCAGCAGCAGTTGCCACGGGGCTTCCACTAGCCCCACCATCACTAGGGCGATCGCAGATAGCGTACCGACCGCAATCGCTAACAATGTCACAAAGACCATAGCTCCCTCCGGCAAGAGATTGGCGACCCATAGGTGATCCATACCATACATGCAGCTATCGCGAATGTCACCCGCGTAGTATCCGGCAGTTGCAGTTTTGGTAACCACCCTGCCTACGGTCTGGGGACTGCGTAGGTTAGGGGTGTGAATCCTGATGGCCCCCTGACTGGTGGCGGCGGTTTTGGGAGTTTCAGCACAACTGGCCCAGTCCCCAGTCCTAGGGTGCGTAGGTGGCCTGTACAAAGCGATCGCGCCCCGCCAGATCGAGGCAGATCTCAATATCGCGGTAGCCACCCTGGGCGATTAACAAGGCCTGAACCGCATCTCCCTGGCCCGCCATCATTTCCGCTAGCCACAGGCCGCCGGGGATCAGGTAATCGGTCGCCTGGGCCGCCAGCGTGCGGAGGTCGTCTAGACCGTCCTCGCCGCCGTCGAGGGCCGCAGCGGGTTCGTGGTTGACCACCTCGGGCTGTAGGGTGGGCAGCAGCGCTGAGGGAATATAGGGCGGGTTAGAGACTAGGGCGCTGACCTGGCCCCGGTAGTCGGCCAGGGGTTCAAACCAGGAGCCCTGGTAGAAGGTGAGGCGATCGCTCAACCCAGCCCGAGCCGCATTGTCCTGGGCTACCGCCAGGGCCGCGGCGCTCAGATCGACCGCCAGAATGCTGGCGGTGGGAAAGGTCTGGGCCAGGGCTAGGGCGATGGCGCCGCTGCCCGTCCCCATATCCGCCCAGATGCCCTGGGCCAGCTGATCCCCGATCGGGCTGCGAGCGATCGCCGCCGTCGCCAGATCAATCATGAGCTCTGTCTCCGGCCGGGGAATCAGCACCGCCGGGGAAACCGCCAGGGTCAGGTTGCGCCAGGGGGTTTCCCCCACCAGGTACTGCAACGGCACCCGCTGGTGCCGCCGCCGGTCCCAAAGCTGGCTGAGATCCCCCAGAGAACACCCCAGCCATACTTGGGGTCGATGCTGCACCATGCCCAGCTTGAGGCTGAGCCGATCCGCGTCGGTTAACGCCTCCAGCAGCCAATCGACCTCATGGCCGTCGATTCCGGCGGCCTGGGCCTCCTGCAGCGCCCTTTGCCGCCAGGCCCACAGCTCTGCCCCCGTGACCCATCCTCTGTGCTCCACGCCGTTACCATGCCTTTACCGTGTTCCCGTGCCGTCCCCTCTGGCGACCTATTTTACGAGCTGGGTTAGCTCATTTCCCGGCAGCAATCCTATAATGCTGCTGTCAAGCCTCTGTTGGTATGTTTACCTCTCTCTGGAGTTAAGGTCCATGGTCCGTGTCGTCTCCCCACTGCAACGAACCGCCCCAGGTTGGGCTCGCTCTGCGATGTGGGGAGTGATGATGGCGATCGCCCTCGGATCTCTCCCTACCCTAGCCCAGACTCCCGCCGATGACCCGACCCCCGTGGGTCAACCCGCCACACCTACCGTCAGCGGCGGGCGCATTGTGCGGCCCACCCTCCAACTGGGCAATCAGGGTGAATCGGTGCGAGAGCTGCAGTCTATCCTGATGCTGTTGGGCTATTATCCCGGCCCAGTCACCGGAGTCTATGCCGAAGACACCGCCGCCGCCGTCCGTCGCTTCCAGACCGCCGCGGGCATCACCGCCGATGGCATCGTAGGCCCCGCCACCTGGAGCCGTCTCTTTCCCACTCCCCCCAGTGAGGCCAACCCGCCTACGGCAGCTACGCCCCCAGCGACGGGGAGCACCACGCCCGCCGCCTCTACCACTCCGGCCCCCGGCAGCACTACACCTCCGACGACGGGCACCGCCAGCCCGACTAGCCCGAGTTCCCCTGCGACACTACCCGTGCTGCGCCCAGGCATGGAGGGGGATGCAGTGCGGCAGCTCCAGCAGCAGTTGCGGACCAAGGGCTTCTACAGCGGCCCCATCGACGGATTGTTTGGCACCCAAACTGAAGCTGCTGTACGTCGAGCCCAGTCGGCCAACAACCTCACCGTTGATGGCATCGTAGGTCCCGCCACCTGGCGGGTGCTGAATTAGCGACACCGCAGACAGACGAGCTGCCATGCCGGCATAGCCACCGCTAAATCGGTTACGGTATCTTGCATCATTCCCTAGAGCGATGGCTACGGGGCAGTGCCAGTAGCCCCTGTCCTAGGCGCAAGGGACCATTGCTATAGAAAAGCTGCCGGGATCAAATTATCTCGGCGGCCCTTCGGTAGGTAAATAATTTCGTTGAGAAGCAGGCTAGCGCTTTTGCAAAGGTTGCCCTAGGTATGACCATAAAGATAGCCGCCAAGTCTTATTCCGCCTGGGTCAGCCAGTCGGCGATCAGGTTGGACGAGTCAGAAACCGTGACGCTGGCGTAGGTCGAAAAGGGAAGATCCGATGAGTCTACCTGGGAGATTTGCCTGGCGCTTTGATCCATATAGATAATGTAGTTGCCCATCAAAAAATAAACTCCCATTAGAGCCGCAGCGGAGGAGGCCACTAAAAAACCCGCCAACATCAGTGAGAACTCTTGACCTTTAACGGCTTGCTCCATCAGGCGGAGCGCCCAGGCCACCAGGGCAATGACAATAACTAAAATGAGGAGCAGCATGAAAAAAATGAGTAACGAATTAGGTCGCTGTATTTAAAGCTATATCCTGTATGTTACACATCTTAACAGGCATTCATAAAGGCGGGGCGGTTCCACAGAAAGAATTCAGGTTTGGTCCACCTAGGTCAGGCGTACAGGTACCTGGCGATCGCGCAGATGCTCCTTAACCTGCCGCACCGTCAGTTGACCGTAGTGCAGCAGCGAGGCCAAAAGCGCGGCCTCGGCACGACCCTCGGTCAGAGCCTGGTGAATGTGGTCGCAGTTGCCAGCACCGCCGGAGGCAATCACCGGCACCGGCACCCGGTCGGCAATGGCGCGGGTAAGGTCTAGATCGTAGCCCGCCTGGGTGCCATCGGCGTCCATGCTGGTCACCAGCAGCTCCCCTGCCCCTTGTCCCACAATGGTTTCAGCCCAGGCCAGGGCATCGAGGCCAGTATTCTCGCGGCCGCCCCGGACATACACATCCCAGCCGGGGTTGCTGGGGTCGGTGCGGCGGCGTGCATCGATCGCCACCACGATGCACTGCGCCCCAAAGCGATCGCTGGCTTCCCGCACTAGCTCAGGCCGCTTGACCGCCCCCGAGTTGATGCTGACCTTGTCGGCCCCGGCCCGTAACAATTTCTTAATGGTGTCTAAGGATTGCACTCCGCCCCCCACCGTCAGGGGAATAAACACCTGCTCTGCGGTTTGGTACACCACGTCATAGATAATGTCGCGGTCCTCGTGGGTGGCGGTGATGTCGAGAAACACCAGCTCATCGGCCCCGGCCTGGTTGTAGGCCTGAGCCAGTTCCACCGGGTCGCCCGCATCCCGCAGATCGACAAAGTTAACACCCTTCACCACCCGCCCGGCTTTGACGTCCAGGCAGGGCACAATCCGTTTCGCCAGCATCCGCTTTTCCTCGCTTTCCCAAGTCGTACGTCCTCGGCCATGGGGGGCACATCGCCGCCGTCCCCCCTTCCTCACCCAGCCCTGCCACCCCATTTCCCTAGCGGGGGATTAACCCCTCCCAGGTTTTACAATAGAGGACTATGAGGATCATCAGAGGCCAAGACGCTGATACACTGTGACTTGGTTTTATCGTTAGACATGCAGTTGGAGCCCTTAGCAGACATGGGTTTAGAGATTGGCCAAAAGGTGAAGGTTGCCCGACTACGCGATCGGGTTTCTAAGGATGTGGTGGCTTACCTCGGCAAGGCCGGCGTTGTGAGCGCGTTCAAAATGGTGGACGGCAGCGGTGTGGGTCTGGTGGTGGAGTTTGAGGATAGCTACACCACCTGGTTCTTTGAGGATGAGCTGTCCGCGATCTAGGGACAGGCGGTCTGGCTGAGCCGAGTCTGAATAGTTTGTTAGGCTCTCAGAGGGATTCCCAGAGGGATCTCTGAAGACACAGCAAAACCCATAGGCTCAATTTTTTATGGCACTGATTCTTACCTACCTGGGTAAAGGCGGCAGCGGCAGCACTACTGTCGCGATCGCCGTTGCTAAGCAGCGAGCCCGAGCGGGTCAGCGAGTGCTGCTGATCATTCAAGACGTGACCCCGGCCCCAGCGCTGCTGCTGGGACACCCCCTGGGGACTGAGCCCGCCGAGGCCGATCCTAACCTATGGGTGATGCAGCTACAGGCGGCGGCGCTGCTGGAGCAAAGCTGGGATGAGGTCAAGGCCCTGGAGGCCCAGTACCTGCGCACGCCCTTTCTGAAGGCTGTTTACGGCCAGGAGCTGGGGGTAATGCCGGGAATGGACAGCGCCCTGGCCCTCAATGCCCTACGTCAGCTCGATGCCAGCGATCGCTACGACGTGATTATCTACGACGGCAGCGATGCCCTATCCACCCTGCGCATGCTGGGCATGCCGGAAATTCTCGACTGGTATCTGCGGCGGTTTCGCGGCGTGTTTCAGCAGTCGGATGTGGGGCGGGTGCTGTCGCCCTTTTTGCAGCCCATGGCCTCAGCGGTGCTGGCGGTCGACTGGTCGGGGGATGTGCTCGACCAGCCGACCGGGCAGGTGCGATCGCAGCTAGAGGAAGGCCGCCAGGCGGTCACGGACCCCAGCCGAATAGCTGCGTTTCTAGTCACCACGCCCACCGCTGGGGCGGTGGCCACCGCCCGGTATCTATGGGGTAGCGCTCAGCAGATTGGCCTGACCATCGGCGGTGTGCTGGTCAACCACGGCGTCCTAGATGCCCATCAGGTGGAGACCTTTGCGCCGCTGCCCCAGGTGTCGCTACCGTCGGTGGTAGACCAGGGGTGGGAGGCCGCCATAGCCGCCCTGCCGGATCCGGCTCAGTGGGCAATGGCGGCCCCCCGTCCAGTCACCGTAGATACAACCGCCAAAATCGTTCGGCTCTTTTTACCCAGCTTTGATAAGACCCAGGTAAAACTTACCCAGTACGGCCCAGAGGTGACGGTAGAAGCCGGCGACCAGCGGCGTAATTTGCTGCTACCCCCCGCCCTCCAGGGCAAGGCGGTAGCCGGTGCCAAATTTCAAGATCAGCACCTAGTGATTACCTTTAGCTAGGGCACGCCCAGCGGGGCCAAGGGGACTGGGTTTGCTAGGAACCCTAAAGCCATAGCCCACTGGCAAGCGATGGGGTCCTCACTCCCCTAATCCCAACGAATTACCGACCTGTAGCCGTTTCCCACCCCATGGTTGAACCAACTCCCACCCCTCCCGTCAACGCCCCATATATCCCCCCGTCGACGGCCAGCGAAGACATCGAAGCTGCGGCCCAGCCTGAGGGAAATGCCGCTCGGCAGTTGCTTGGTATGAAGGGAGCTAAGGCGGGCGAAACCTCAATCTGGAAGATTCGCCTCCAGCTGATGAAGCCCATCACATGGATCCCACTGATTTGGGGGGTGGTCTGCGGGGCGGCATCCTCCGGCAACTATCGGTGGAGCTTAGAATACGTGCTGATTTCCGCCGCCTGTATGCTGCTGTCGGGGCCATTGCTGACGGGCTATACCCAAACCCTCAACGATTTCTACGATCGCGAGATTGACGCCATCAACGAGCCCTATCGGCCCATTCCCTCCGGGGCCATCTCCATTCCCCAAGTGGTGACCCAGATCCTGGTGCTGCTGATCGGCGGCATTGCGGTGGCCTACAGCCTCGATCGTTGGGCCGGTCATAGCTTTCCCACCATCACGGCCCTGGCCCTGGGGGGATCTCTGGTGTCCTATATCTACTCGGCCCCGCCCCTCAAGCTGAAGCAAAACGGCTGGCTGGGCAACTATGCCCTGGGGGCCAGCTACATTGCTCTGCCCTGGTGGGCAGGGCATGCCCTATTTGGCGACCTCACCTGGCAAATCGTGGTGCTCACCCTGTTCTACAGCCTGGCGGGGCTGGGCATTGCGGTGGTCAACGACTTTAAGAGTGTCGAGGGCGATCGGCAGATGGGTCTGAAGTCACTGCCGGTGATGTTTGGGGTCACCACCGCCGCCTGGATTTGCGTACTGGCGATCGATATTTTTCAGGGGGGCGTGGCCGCCTACCTTATGGCGATCCACCAAAACCTCTACGCGGTGCTTCTGGTGCTGTTGATCATTCCTCAGATCACCTTTCAGGACATGTATTTTCTGCGCGACCCCCTGGGCAACGACGTTAAATATCAGGCCAGCGCCCAACCCTTTTTAGTCTTGGGTATGCTGGTAACGGGCCTGGCCCTGGGCCATACAACCTTCTAGAGGATCCCCAACGACGGCCGTACCCTTGAAGAAATGGCCGAAACCCCATACAGTTCACAGAGGATGTGAAGGGCAGCGGTGCTATGGCTCGATCTTGGTTAACCCGGCTTTCCTTTCCCTGGGGGAAAGCATCTCAACCCTCCAGACGTCGTAAATCCGGGTTAAGCCCGGCCAACTTTTCTGCCATGGTTCCTTCCCAACGGTCGGCTATCGATCCAGCTGCCCTGCCTCGCACCCAAGTTGAGCCGCCGTCGCGATCGCACCGACCGCTGGGTCTTCGACCACTATTTTGGCTGATCTTGCTAGCCGGGGCCGGCATCGCCGGGGGCGGCACCCGCGTCTATCGGGTCTTACAGGCTACCAACGCCACTCTACCGGACCCAGCCCAGGCGTTAACCTACCAGCGGGACGGCACGGTGACCATGGTGTCAGCCGACGGAGTGATTTTGCAGAAGCTAGGTCCGGCTTCCCGCGAAACCATTACCTACGATGACATGCCAGATTACCTCTCGGAAGCGTTTATTGCCTCTGAGGATCAGCGCTTCTATGAGCACAACGGGGTCGATTACAAAGGGATTGCCCGGGCGGTGTGGGCTAACGTACAGCAGCGCGATCTGGTGGAAGGAGCCAGCACCATCACCCAGCAGCTGGCCCGCATCGTCTTTTTAGATCAGGAGCGGAGCTTTCAGCGCAAGATTAAAGAGGCCATGATGGCCACTAAGCTGGAAAAGAGCTTCACCAAACAGCAGATTGTGGAGCGCTATCTCAACCTGGTATACCTCGGCTCTGGAGCCTATGGGGTAGCCGACGCAGCCTGGGTTTACTTTGGCAAAACCATTGACCAACTCACCCTGGCCGAAGCGGCCATGATTGCCGGGATGGCCCCGGCCCCCAGCCTTTACTCGCCATCAGTGGATCCAGAAGCGGCCCGAAACCAGCGTAACCGCGTGATTCGCCGTATGTTGGCCACGGGGATGATCACTGGTGTAGAAGCCGAAGAAGCCATCACCGCTGACGTCGCCGTGACAGCTAACCAACCCAAATTTCTCTACAGCGAGTTTCCCTACTTCACCATCTATATTCAAAAGCAGCTCGAAACCCTACTGTCCCCCGATCAGCTCGAGGCAGGGGGGTTAACGGTTGAAACCACCCTCAACGTAGTGTGGCAGCGTCGGGCCGAAGAGACCGTCGAGAATGCCGCTGCCCGTTATGGCAATTGGCAGCGGGTAGGGCAGGTCGCCTTAGTCGCCGTCGACCCGCGCAACGGCGAAATCAAGGCCATGGTAGGGGGCACCGACTTTAATCCCGACAACCAGTTTAACCGGGTTACCCAGGCCCAGCGCCAGCCGGGCTCTACCTTCAAAACCTTTGTCTACACTGCGGCCATCGCCGGGGGCATATCGCCCTACAAAGACTATATGGATGCCCGCTACGTCGTGGACGGCTACGAGCCGAAAAACTACGGCAAAAACTACAGCGGCAGTATGGACCTACTGCGGGCCCTGCGCAACTCGGTGAATATTGTTGCTGTTAAGCTACTGGTGGATGTGGGGTTTGACCCGGTGGTGCAACTGGCCGAGCGCCTAGGGATTGAGTCGCCGCTGTTACCCGCCTACTCTCTAGCCCTGGGCACCTCAGAGGTCAATTTGCTCGAGTTGACCAGCGCCTACGGCACCCTGGCCAACAAAGGCATCCATCGCCAAGCCTTCGGCATTCGTCGGGTGCTCAACAGCAAAGGTGAGGTCATTTACGAGCAGCCTAACGAATTTAGTCAGGCCGTCGATGCCGACACTGCGGCTATTATGACCTGGATGCTGCGCGGGGTGGTCGAAGGCGGGACCGGCAGCAATGCCTACCTGGGACGCCCGGTGGCGGGTAAGACCGGGACTTCTGAGGAATATCGAGACCTGTGGTTTGTGGGCTATATCCCTCAGCTGGTTGCCGGAGTCTGGATGGGCAACGACGACAACACGCCCACCCGCGGGGCCAGCAGCATGGCGGCAGCCACCTGGCGCGACTTTATGGCTAAGCTCACTGACGATATCCCGGTCGAGCAATTTCCTGCAGTACCTCGCATTGGCGGGCGAGAACCGACGATTACCCTCAGCCCGGTTAAACCGGGCCGCGTCATTGCCGATAATACTTCCTCTGGTTCTTCAGAGACCGCCTCTAGCTCCGGTGAGGGAAGTCGCGAGACCGCCAGCTCAGACAGTAGCCCTAGCAGGAGCGATGACGCCGTGCCCAGCGGCGAGGGTGACGGGGGCACAGGCAGTGACTCAGTCAATGGCGCTAATGGTGCTGACCCATTGACTGAGCCTGTCGCGGGAGCAGCGGACCCTATTACTACGCCCCCCCCGACTATCCCAGCGGTGACGGATGAGCCAGTGACTCCCGCCCCTAGACCAGCAAATCCAGCCCCCCCTGCGCCTGCCCCAGTGCCAGTCGCCCCGGCCCCGGCCCCGCCGCCAATTTTGGCACCGCCACCGCCCCTAGAGCCCCTGCCCTCGGGGGAATAGGGACTATAGCTCCAGTCAAGGGCGGGGCCTAGACTGGGTAACCACCTGCATCTACCCCTCTGACTGCAAAGGATCATCCCTAGGGACGATCGCGCGGACTGGCTTCCCAGCGTAGGATGATAGATAAATGATTCAGGAGTTTTATTCAGCCATGACACTCTTTTTTGCGATCGCCGATGGCGGTCTCCCCTCGGCGTTTGTGCTGGTCTACGTGGTTGGCTTCATAGCAGCTGTAGCCATTGGCTCTATTGCTTGGTACAACTCAAAGCGCCCCGCCGGATGGGAAGATAAGCAAAAGCCTGACTTCATTCCCACAGTCAAGGAACCGGAGGGTGACGATAGCTAGCTTTATAGCCATCATCGGATCAATTAGGACGTTTTGGATCATCCTCTGGAGCAATGGCCGTGACCATTGTCCTAAGGCAATCAACCAAGCTGGTAAGAGTCTCTGAGACTATGCTGGCTGAGCAAAGTCGGAGCCAAAACCTACGAGATTTCCCCTTCGACTCCGCTTAGGGGACGGTTGCCCAAGCTGGGGGTCAGCACTGGGGAAAATTCTATTTTCCTAAAGGCGCAGTGGCAATCAATAGAACAAAAGAATTCTACACCTAAAAGTAAAAGGGAGTGCCCTGTAGAAGAGCACTCCCTTTTAGAAAATTACAGGGCTAGTAAAAATCACACCGTAAACCGGCTAGAAATTTTAGACTAGCCGGTTTACTTAGTTTTCCAGAATGACCTTAGCTACCATGCCAGCACCACGGTGGGGGGCGCAGTAGTAGGTGTAGGTGCCAGCGGGCATGTCACTGGTGAAGGTAGTGGAGTAGTTCTCACCGGGAGCAAAGGTCAGCTGGCTGTGGGAGATGCTGTCGGCCAGGGCCTTGTCACCGGGCACGTTGGCGGCATCAAAAATCACGTTGTGGGGGGCCATCTTGTTGTTGACCCAGGTCACAGTGTCGCCGGGCTTAACGGTAATGGTGCTAGGTTCAAACACCAGCAAACCCGCATCAGAACCCATTTTGACATCGTAGTTGGTAGCCGCAGCAGGGGCAGAGGCGAGGGTCAGAGCGCCCACAACCATCAGAGCAGACAAAAAAACGATACCCAAACGCTGGGCGGCGCGAAATACACGTTGCATAACTACCTCTAAAGCTCGTATCTCCAGTTCAATCATAGGGCTGATTAACAGCCTTCCTATGGCATATTAACTGCTTTGGGCCGCAATTTGGGGCGCTAGCTTTGGAGTAATTGCCGTAGACCAACAACCGACATGCCACGGACGATGGAAATCATCACGGCAAACCTAATGACAGCTAGCAAACCCTCAAACTGCACTATATTCCCTAGACCTGAGGAGCAGAGAAACGGGTCTTACCGGCTCCCCACATGTCGCCAATCACCTTGGGTTGAAGCAAAATATGGCCCGAAATCGCCACCAGATCTTCCTCGGTTAAACTACGCATTTTGGGGAAGATATCGGCGCTCTTTTTGCTTGGGTGGACCTGGGAAATATCGGTCAGACCATCGTAGGTCATCGGCTCTTTCAGATAGGCCACCAGGGATTCCAGGTTATCCCGCGGGGGCAGGGAACCGGCTAGGGAATCCGGATCAAGGCCGACCGTGGGGTTGGTTTTGGTAATTCCCCCGACGTGGCAGGTGCCACAGGCGTAGTTAAACTGACGACGGCCCCGGGTCACCTGCTCCAGAGAAAGCACAACGGTATCTCCCGCTGCGTTGAGCTGAACAGTACGGGTAGCCTCATCTAGCTCAGCCGCGACGGCGTCTCCCATGACCAGGTGGCTGACAAAGAAGAGTGCGACCGCAACTAGCCAAATGCATCTCTTCAACATGGTTCTCCTCGAATGTATAGGGCTTGGGTATGAAATCAACACAGCTAGAACAGATTCAGCTAGATGTTCGGCGAAGGATATAGAGTATTCCCTCGGGCAAAACTCTGTTGCTGAACCTGGATGAGAGTTGATTCAACGGTTTTTTTCCATCAAATCATTCTTGTAATGTCTATCATGCCACCGAAAGGGGTCATTCCCAATGTTTCACCACTATAAATCGGCCCCAATGTGCGCTGCTCCGACGGCACCCATGCCGTTGGGCCAAGGGGTATGGCCTTCATCCACCGCCAGCAGCGGGGCGGGCTGATGTAGGCGAATAAGCTGGGCTAGGGTCTGTTTGAGCTGGGTGCGGGGCACAATCAAATCGACGAAGCCATGATCGCGCAGATATTCAGCGGTCTGAAAGTCGTCGGGAAGCTTTTCCCGCAGGGTTTGTTCAACCACGCGACGACCGGCAAAACCAATGGTGGCTTTAGGTTCAGCCAAAATAATGTCGCCTAGCATAGCAAAACTTGCGGTTACCCCGCCGGTAGTAGGGTGGGTTAGTACCGGCATGTAAAGAAGCTTAGCGGCTTGGTGCTGCTGGAGGGCCCCGGAAATTTTAGCCATCTGCATCAGGCTGAGCATTCCTTCCTGCATGCGGGCACCGCCGGAGGCGCAGACAATAACGACCGGACGACCGGTGGCGGTACCGCGCTCGATCAAGCGAGTGAGCTTTTCACCTACCACCGAGCCCATACTGCCGCCCATAAAGCGAAAGTCCATGACCCCGAGGGCAACGGGAAGACCGTCAAGGTCGCCGAGGCCCGTTTGCACCGCGTCGGTCAGCTTAGTTTTGGTTTGGGTGTCCCGCAGGCGATCGCCGTAGCCCTTGCGATCTTTAAACTTGAGGGGATCCTGGGGTTGGATATGGGAGTCGATCGCCTGCCAGGTGTTGAGATCGATCAGCTGACGAATCCGCTCATCGCTAAAGATTCGGTGATGATGGCCGCACTCGCCACAGACCCACTGGTTGGTGCGCAGATCCTTGGTATAGGTCAGCACGTCGCAGTGCTCACACTTGGTCCACAGGCCATCGGCGATTTCCCTCTCTTGGCGGTCTTCGCTAATGGGGCCTGACTTTCGGCGATTGGCAAACCAGTCAAACAGAGACATGTGCGGGCTCAACGGCGACAGAACGACCTAAAAGTGTTCGTTTTGAACACAATCCCCATCCTACCGGGTTTGCTCCGTCTGCGATAGGTGGATAGGTGCGAATGACCCTACCCCCGAAACCTAGGGATGATGCACCGGGAATATTACTTAGTGGTCATCACAAATACCCCATCCCAGTCTGCAGGCGGTGGTTGCACGAGATATTGGCGGGCGCGGCTCAGGTGTACGGCCACGGCTTTGTCGTGGGGACGCAGGCGTTGGGCCTGGGCGAACAGGTCGAGGGCCTGATCAAAGCACGTGGCGGTGTAGGCACTGCGGGCCTTGGCGTAGAGGTTGAGGAAGGCTTCCGTCTCGGCGGGGAGGGGGGTGTCGCAGGTGTCTATTAGCTCGTAGAGGTTAACGGCCTGCTGTTTGCCTTTTACCTGGGTACGGTCGAGCTCGCGCACCCAAATTTTGTCGGCGCACAGAGCATAGGTATGCTCACTAATCACAATGTCGCAGCCGTACTCCTTGGTCACTCCCTCCAGGCGGGAACTGAGGTTAACACCGTCGCCGATGACGGTGTACTCCATTTTGCGCTGGGAGCCGATGTTTCCGGAGACCACTTCGCCAGAGCTAATGCCGATGCCAATGCGAATTTCGGGCTGGCTGAGGGCAACGCGCTCGGCATTAAACTGAGCTAACCGTCGCCGCATATCCAGGGCGCTCTGTACCGCCGCCCAGGCGTGGTTAGTCAGGGGCAGGGGGGCACCAAATACCGCCATCAGCGCGTCGCCAATAAACTTGTCCAGCGTGCCCTCGAAGTGAAACACCGACTCCACCATGGTTTCAAAGTAGGCGTTGAGCATTTCCACCACCTTGTCGGCCTCTAGATTCTCGGTCAGGCTGGTGTATCCGCGAATGTCGGAGAAGAGGACGGTGACCTCTTTGCGCTCACCTTTCATCAGCAGGTCGTCGCCCAGGGCCATGACTCGCTCGGCGACCCCGGGGGTCATGTAGCGATAGAGAGTGCTCTTCATGCGCTTTTCTTGGCTGATGTCTTCGAGCACCAGCAGCCCCCCCAGCACGCCGCCCTCGGGGTTGGTGAGGGGGTTAACGGTGAGGTTGATGCTGCGCTCCAGGTCCTGCACCAGCAGCTGAGGCACCGGAGGGGCAGCCGGGTCGCCCCAGGGAAGATAGAAACCGGGATGGTTGCCGTCGGGTAGGGCCAGGGTGGAAATGGGATCTAGTTCAGTGCCGGGGCCAGGGGCGATCGCCACCCGCAAATTTTGCTCGGGCACGTAGTGGCGGGCGCCGGTTTTCAGGCTATCTTCGATGCGGAACCGTAGACTCTCCAGCGGCATGACCTCCCAGACCGGTCGGTGGAGCAGGGCGCGCTGCCAGCGATCGCGAATGGCTCGGCTGGGGTCAGTTGCCTCAGGGCAGCCGATCAGGGCCAGGGCCGCATCGTTGATAGTGACGATACGGCCCTCCATATCGGTGGAAATTACGGCATCCGAAAGGCTTTGCAGAATGTCTTTTTGGTACTGCTTTTCGACCAGCACGCTCTCAAACAGCTTGGCGTTTTCTAGGGCCACACCCGCCTGAATGTTAAAGGCCCGCATAAAAGCCTCATCAGAGGTGGTAAAAGTACCCTGGGTCTTATTGATCAGCTGGGTGACTGCGATCAGCCTGCCGCCCGAGTCAAACACTGGCATGCAGAGAATGGTGCGGGTGTGGTAGCCAGTTCGCTTATCGGCATCGGGATTAAAGCGGGGATCTTGATAGGCGTCGGGGATGTTCAGTACTTCGCCGGTAGTGGCCACATGGCCAACGATGCCGCTGCAGCTGGGAATGCGCAGCTCAACCAGAGATTTGCCGTCGCCGGATTTCACCTTTGACCACAGTTCGCCGCTCTCTTCGTCGATCAGCCAGAGGGTACTGCGATCGGCCTGCATCAGCTGGCGGGCCTCCTCCATCACCGACTGCAGGGTTTTCTCCAGGTCTAAGCTCTGCTCCAGTGACGAGATCGCCTTGAGCAGTGCCGCCACCCCCTTCTGGTTGCGGGCGGCGACGTAAAAGGAGTTACAGCTCTCCAGGATCACCCCCAGGGATTCGGCAAACTCTTTGAAGTGCCGCTCGTCTTGCTCGTCAAAGGGAGTGTGGTTGAGCTTGTTGAGCAGCTGCACCACGGCCACAATGTTGTCAGTTTTTTTGCTCAGCACTGGCATGCAGAGAATGCTGCGGGTGCGATAGCCGGTCTTTTGATCGTGGGTGGGATCAAAGCGATCGTCGGCGTAGGCGTCGGGAATATTCAGCGGCAGCAGGTGGGTGGCCACGTAGCCCGAGATGCCCTTGGCCATGGGGACGCGAATTTCGAGCGATCGCTCCCCATCCCCCTGGGCAATCTTCGACCACAGCTCCTGTTTTTCCTGATCCACCATAAAAATGGTGGTGCGCTCAGCCTGGAGAATCTGACCAATCTTGAGGGTGAACGCCTCTAAAATTTGCTCCAGCATGATCTCCAACGACTCGTTGTTGATCATGTCGATGGCGCGCAGAAAATGTTCAAACTCTGCCGTGATCTGGTCAAGCAGGCTGATGAATTGCGGGGTAGGCAGGTCGCGCACCCGGTTGGTCAGAGAGCTCTGCTGGTTAGCCAGAGATAGCGCGGTGATCATGCTGCGTTCGATCTGATGTGCCATAGAAACCCTACTCAAGCATGGCAGATGGGAAACAAAGCAGTGGGCGCAGTCAGCCGCCTGGATAGGTTGTGGGTGACGATGGATAGGTTTGCCCAGAGGGACGAGCCAAATCAGACAATAGGGGGGATAGCCCCTCTAGCCATTTGCCTACCAGGGTGGCAGCAAACCGGCTAAACACCTATCACTCTAACCGGATACTCTCTGGTCTAGGGTAGAAAATTTTGATTTGCACGGCCTGCCCAGATCGCAGCCGTGACCTAGCATACCCAGACCTCCCTTAAAAGTTGGGTGCATAGGGCACGGCGCTGGCAAAACTGGTCCGGAGAAAAGCAATGATTTCGGCCCAGGCGGCATCGGTGGCGGCGGAGTCGTAGCGATAGCCATCATCGCGCATGAAGGTATGGTTGGCGGGGTAAACCAGGGTGGTGTGGTCAACCCCCATCGCCGTTAAGGCAGTCAGTATAGTGTCACGGTCCGGAGCAGGAACGTGGGGGTCTTGGTCCCCAAAGATCAGCAGCAGGCGAGCCAAGATTTCCCCCAACCGATCCAGGGTGTCGGCCCGACCACGCCCCAGCTGGCCGCTGTGGATGCCGGTAGGATAGCAGCACACCGCCACCTTGATGGCAGGGTTCAGGGCCGCCCGACAGGCCAGGTGTCCGCCAATGCAAAAGCCCAAGGTTCCCACTTGGGTGGCGGCAACGGAGTCGTAGGCCTGCAGCCAGCCCAGGGCCGCTGCAGCATCCGCATCGAAGTCGGCTATTTCTGAGCGACGGGCGGCATCGTTGCCCCGCAGGCGGCCCAGGTCGTTAGGCTCAATCACCGTGCCGGTAGGCTCTAGCCGGTGGAAAATCTCTGGGGCCGCGACCACGTACCCGTAGCCGGCCAGGCGATTGGCCAGGCGCAGAATCGGCCCCCCCAGCTGATAGATATCCGAATAGAACAAAATGCCAGGATATTGACCAGGGCTAGCGGGTTCCACCACATAGAGGCGCATCAGGCTATCGTCTACGGTGAGGCCTACTTCGTGGCGTTGAATTTGCACAGGGCTTCCTCCGGGTGAATCGCTCTAGTCAAACACTATCCACCGCTATGGTTAAAAATAGTTTGACGAATTAGCGGTTATCAAGAATCTAAAGGGCTGGCCATGACTACATTTTTTGCCCCTGACCCCGCCCTACAGGCGTCCCTGGATCAGATCCTTGCCCAGGTGCGGGCTGAGTTTACCTTAACCCCTACCCAAATGGCGGTCACTTGGGTGGTCTACGACTCACCCTACATCACCAATACTGGGGGAGCCCTGAGCGCGGCAGACTTTTGGCAACACCGGCCTCGGGGGGCAAGCTACCGTGGAGTTGAGCTGATCTACCCGGCCAGCGTGGTGAAGTTGTTTTATCTGGTGGCGGCCCACGAATGGCTAGAGCAGGGTATGATTCCCCCCTCCCAAGAGCTCGATCGGGCCCTAAAGGACATGATTGTGGACTCTAGCAATGACGCTACAGCCCTGGTGGTAGATATGCTCAGCGGCACCACCAGCGGTCCAGAGTTGCCCCCCGGCCCCTTTGAGACCTGGTGCCACCAGCGCAACATTGTTAACCGCTTCTTTCAGTCCCTGCAGTGGCCTGAGCTGGTGGGGGTAAATGTCAACCAAAAACCCTGGGGCGATGGGCCCTACGGGCGCGAGCGGAGCTTTGTGGGCGAACACTACGAAAACCGCAACCGGCTGAGCACCAACGCCGTGGCTCGGCTGCTCCACAGTATTGCTGGCGGGGTAGCGGTGGCGGCGGCGCGATCGCAGACCATGCTCTCCTCAATGGCACGGACCCTACCCCTCAGCCCTCCCGCCGCCGGTGAAGAGGATCAGGTCACTGGCTTTTTAGGGGCAGGCTTCCCCCCGGGGACTCGGCTGTATTCTAAGGCGGGCTACACCAGCCAGGTGCGCCACGATGCCATCTACTTTGAGCTGCCCAAGGGCACCCCTGGCCTGGTGGTGATGTTTACAGAGAAGTGTGATGACGCCACCAGACAGCAGATCCTACCTCGAACCGCAGCCCTCATCGCTCATCACCTGGATGGCTAACCTCAGTAAATCTCCCAACCGACAAGCCTGGGCCGTGACAAAACATCCTTCAACAATGTTGAATATTGCCTTGCTTGCCAGATTAGAGATGATACAATTTGGACAATTTCAAGAGTTAACGTGGTGTGTAATTGATCTCAGGTGTCGTACTAACATCTGGGATCTTTCTCGAGAAAGACGTTTAGCCCTGCAATAATAGCGACTGGTGTTGAGCCAGTGGTTTGAGCAATAAATCTGAGGAGTGAACGAAACATGGCTTATCTAAAGCATTTTTCTCTGGTGCTGGGTGCTGCGGTAGCCGCTGGTGCCGTAGCGTTGCCGGCCCATGCCGACAATGTCCCTGATGCAGCAAATTCTAACCTTGAGCTGGTCCCAAGCTATCTGAGCGAAGGCGATCTCTCCTCCCCCACCGAGGTTGAGGCGGCCGACTCAACTCCGGGGGTAGACCCTACCACCGTTGGTAGCAGCCTCGACAACGACAATGTTTTCAGCAGCGAAGCCAGTCTGTTGAGCATGCCCGCGGCCACCGACGCCAGTGGCGGCCTATTCCAGGCCGCTGACATCCAGTCTGCGCTCCTGGCGGCTACGGTTGAGCCCGCTGCTGAGATTTCCGACACCGTTAATTTAGCCCAGTCTACCTCTAGTCCCTACGGTGGCGTTGCCCCAGCCTACCTGGGCGTTGGCGGTAACATCGGGATTATTGAAGATGGCAGTGCCATCGGTCAATTTGGCTTCGCCGTCATCAGCAAGATTTCCCTAGGGCCTCGCTTTGCTCTGCGGCCAAGCTTTTTGATTTCTGAAGACTGGACCAGCTTCACCATCCCGTTGACCTACAACTTCAACACCATGGCTCTAGGTGGGTTTAGGTTCCAGCCCTACGTGGGGGCTGGGGTTGACATTCCCTTCGGCAATGATGTGGGCGTTCTGATCGATGCTGGGGCTGATATTCCCATCTCCCGCGACTTCACCCTCAACACTGCAGCTAACTTCAAGGTCTCTGGCGGCTTCAACATGGGCCTGATGTTTGGGGTGGCTTACAACTTCCCCTTCATCTTTGAATAGGCTCTGACCAAGGAAGTCTCTGCTGCGGTTTTGCTCGCGCGCAACCCGGCAGTTTAATCAATCAAAGGGGCTGCCGGTATACCGGCAGCCCCTTTGAAATTTGGGTTGATCCCCATATCTATCTGGGCAATCTGGGGAGGTAGTTCTAGGCTTTCCCATGGCAGATGAAGTCGCCTGGGGCAATGTGCTCCAGGCCTTTCAGAGGATTTGGGGCTATGCCGACTTTCGCCCCCCTCAAGACGCGATCGTGCGGGCCCTGCTAGACCGTCGAGATGTTTTGGTGGTGCTGCCCACCGGGGGTGGAAAGTCGGTGTGCTTTCAACTGCCGGCGCTGCTGCAATCGGGTCTAACCCTGGTGGTGTCGCCCCTGGTGGCGCTGATGGAAAACCAGGTGCAGGAGCTACAGGAAAAGGCCCTACCCGCCGCCACCCTCCACAGCCAACTGCCGCCGCCCCAGCGCCGCAGGACCCTTGAGGCCCTAGAGCGGGGAACCCTACGACTGCTCTACCTATCGCCGGAAACGTTGCTTAGTCCGCCCGTGTGGGAGCGGCTGTGTCAGCCAAACCTGCGGCTCAACGGGCTAATTTTAGACGAGGCCCACTGCCTGGTGCAGTGGGGGGAGGCCTTTCGCCCGGCCTATCGTCGCCTGGGGGCTGTTCGCCGGGCCCTGCTAGACTGCCGACCTGGAGATAGTACGCTGCCCATTGCCGCCTTTACTGCTACGGCTGATCCCGCTGCCCAGAGCGTTTTGCGGGAGGTGCTGCAGCTCCAGTCGCCCCAGGTCGTGCGGCTCAACCCCCACCGTCCCAACCTCAATTTGGGCGTCAAGGCCGTGATCAGCGAGGGTCAGCGGAAAGGGGCGCTAGAACGATATCTCCAGCAGCATCCCCACCAGGCCGGGCTGGTGTACGTGCGCACCCGCAAAGATAGTGAGGCCCTGGCTCAGCGGTTGGCCGGGCAATACCGGGTGGCCCCCTACCACGCCGGGTTAAGCAGCCGCGATCGCCGCCAGATCGAAGCCGACTGGATGGCCGACAGGCTCCAGTTCGTGGTCTGCACATCGGCGTTTGGCATGGGCACCAATGTTCATAGAAAAGTACGATTCACGAACCCTTCACCAGAATTCGGGTGGTGTGCCTGAGCCATTGAATTCTCTGTGATTCCCATAATATGGGCACTCCTTAAAAAATTTTTATCCCATGAGTGACCAGAATTCGGCTCAGCCTGATCCCCTTGACCAGAATTCTGCCGAGGCCATAGTCGAGCACCAGGTGCGGCCCGATGACCTGATGGCAGAGTTGGGGATCAAGAAAGACGCCTACTACAGCTACCTCAAACATCTCGACATCAAGGCCCAGAAGGACGGCAGCGGCAAAGCCTACCTAGAGCCACATCAGGCCGACCGAATCCGAGCACTGCGGGCGCACGTTCTAGCCACCGGCAAAATCGACGGGTTCGAGGAAACGGCCCTGGCCACCGCAGAGGAATCGGGCCTGGGCGATACGCCCCCCTGGAGCAACGACATTCCCCAGGACACCCCCGACTTAGAACGCCTGATCCGCCAGGCCCAAGAACTGGCTGCCCACAACATGGCCATGGGGGATCTGGTCGTGGCGCAGCTGGCCCAGCAGATGACCTTTGACGACCTGGCCCCCGACCTCCAGGGAAAAGTGACAGAGGTGCGCGAGGCCACCCGCCCAAAAGCGAACCCCGCCGAGATCGCCAGCCGGATCCTAGGCCAGTGGCGCAGCCAGCGGGGAGCAGCGGCGTAAGGACTCTGACCAAACCCCTGACCGCCCGCGACGGCACCGCCCTGGTGGTGGAATTTCGGGAAGAGGATATTTCCCAGGTGATTGGATCTCTGTTAAAGGGGCAGTCTCTTTTGGTGCTCGGAGAAGCGGGCAGCGGCAAAAGTGTTCTGGGGATAGAGATAGCCAAGCGCCTGGGCAGTGAGTACCGAGTGGCGATCGCATCCTATTCCGGCAGTGCCAAGCAAACCCTGATCGCCATTGCTGAAGCGTTGGGGGTGCCGACCGAAACCAGCGACGAGCGGCCCAAGCCTCTGACGGCTGACCAACTGCGGGTCGAGATTGCTAAGGACATGAACTGCGGCAGGCGGCTGCTGGTTGCCGACGATGCCCACCGTTGGCCCGCTAGCCTGCGCTACTGGATGGAAGAACTACTGAGGGGGAAAGGCTTGCTGCTGCTGCTGGCGGATCGGCCCCCGGCGCGGGATGTGTTTCTGAAGCTGCCCCGCATGGAGCTAGACCCCCTGACCCCAGACCAGATCCGCACCATCATGTACGCCGAGGCAACCGCCCAGGGCATGGCCATCAACCCGGCCAAGTTTGCCGACCTGCAGCAGCGGGTGGGGGGCAACCCAGCCCTGGCTAAGCGGGTCGTCCATGAGGAACTACTGGGCATTGGGGAGGAGATGAGCACAGACCACCGGCAGTACATCGACGGTACCCCCTTCCTGATTGCCTGCCTGAGCGCGATCGGCATCGTGCGGTTCATCGGCATCGGCCTGGGCGACAAAGCGCTCTACATCGTCGGCGGGGTAGCTACCCTCCTGGCCCTGACGCTGCGCACGTTGTTCTACAGCATTAACCGCAAGAGTACGAGGTTAGGGAAATGAGGATCCGAGGTATTGGGGGGGATGAATCGAGTCAGCTAGTCCCAGGGCAATGGGTCAACGTGTGGCAGGTGAGTATTCTTGGGCCTGAATTTTACTGCACATGCCAGGTCAAGGACTTGGGCGACCTGGCCACCGATGAGTACGTTCTAGAGCCAACGGAGGCAGAGCCATGATGAGTGTGACCCATGCGGCCCTGGCGATCGCCGCCACAGCGATCGGCATTGGCACCGCTGACCCCTATGTACTGACCACCGCCGCGATTGCCTCCCAGCTGCCCGACATCGACACCACAGAAAGCTTCTCAGGCCGTCTGATATGGCCCCTGACCAACTATCTAGAGCAGCGGTTTCCCCACAGGTCGTTAACTCACTCCTTCATGGCTACGGGCCTTGTGGCGGGGCTGGCGGCACCGCTGCTGTGGATCCAATGGCAGTTCTTCTTAGCGGTGGTGGTGGGCTACTTCGTGGGCTGGTTTGCCGATGCCTTCACCAAGTCTGGAGTAGAGGCGTTCTACCCCAACCCCGCCCGCCTGGTGATCCCCGGCAACCCCAGGGCACGCCTTGACACGCGATCGCCCGCTGAGTATTGGGTTCTAGCCACCGCCGTCTTTCTGACTATCATCAGCATCAACCTGACCAGCGCCGGAGGGCTTTCTGAAACTGTGGCCCGCACGTTCTTTAACGACACTGCCACCGCCGCCGACTTGTTCCACAAGCATGGAGCTTCCCAGCGGGTCTTTGTCACGGTAGAAGGGATCCACACCTACACCCGGCAGTCCATCAGCGGCACCTATGAGATTTTGGAGGCCAGCACCAGCGATGTGATTGCTGAGAATGTGGCCACCCGGCAGATCTACAAAATTGGCAAAGGATCCGATGCCCAGATCCGGCCCAACCGGGTCAAGGTCAACCTGGGGGATCCGGTGAGCGTGTCGGCCCAGATGTTTAACCTCCAGGAGGTGGGGGTGATGGAATGGTTGGTCACTGTACCCCAGAACGCCTATATCAGCGGCAGCCTGGTGATTGACGACCTGGACGAAGCCCCACCCCCGGCCAGCCTCGAAACCTACCCCACGATAAGACTGTCCACTGGACGGATTGAGCTACAGAATGCTCACCCCCAGGAGATTCTGACCCTGCTGCGGGAATTTTGGATTCTACAGGGTAGCGTTATGGTCAAAGTAAAGGCGTAGGCATCTGGCGGTGGTTCTTCAGCAGTTAGCCAGGAGGAGGCCGTTGTTCACTCTGAAGAGTCATGGGTAGACGTTGGCGAACTTTAGCAAATCGGCAAAATGCAATTTCTCTTGCTGTGCTGCTGCTGTCCCTGTTCATTTACGGGTTGGTTTCGACCCAATCTGAAGCTAACCTCTTGACCCCCCAGGGCCTGAAGCAGGCGATTCATGGCACTGGGGCCTGGGGCATCTTGGCCTACATAGGCGTAATTGCGCTGGCGGTGGTGATTAGTCCTATCCCAGGAGCACCGCTGACGATGGTTGCTGGGGCTGTCTGGGGGGCTATTCCTGCCGGTGTTTATAGTGTCATCGGGGGGTTTTTAGGGGGCCTGGTAGCTTACTGTATCGGGCTCACCCTGGGCCGTTCAGTGGTGCGGGCACTCACTGGGAAGGTGGTCTACTTCTCGAAGGAGCGGGGAGAGAAACTGCTAGGGGTGCTCATCTTTGTCACTCGCCTGCTGCCGGTGATGTCCTTTGACCTGATCAGCTACGCCGCTGGCCTCACGGGGCTATCGTTCCACATCTATGCGATCGCCACTCTGCTAGGCATGATTCCTTCGACTCTACTGCTGACCTACATGGGAGAGGCGTTCACCATGGGCCTACCCCTAGGAATCGCCATGGCCATTATTTTTGGTGTGCTTCTA
The DNA here is from genome assembly GCA_041739575.1 of Nodosilinea sp. Lineage (GTDB taxonomy): Bacteria > Cyanobacteriota > Cyanobacteriia > Phormidesmidales > Phormidesmidaceae > Nodosilinea. The sequence continues at coordinate 50,296 of JBGSNT010000240.1, forward strand.
GTCGTATTGCCCTGGGGCATTCGGCGCTACAACTGGCTCGACCTAAGGGACATCATTCGGATTGAATAACGGCGTGGTGCTGTGATTCTCTCTAGCCTGAGGGAATTCTGGCTTTAGCTGAGTCATCAGTAGAGGTATGACCAACCCCACCCCCCACCGTGAAGGCGCTCCACTACAAGCTTTCATCGGTCTAGGAGGTGTTCTGGGGATGATAGGACTGATTTGGATTACGCGGGTAGAGCCCTCCCAGGGGCAGGCCCCAGCGGTACAGCCAGCCCAGCCACAGCTAATTACTGCTCCCCCCGTTAGCACTCAGCCCCGAGTCCTCACATTTACGCTGAGCCTGAGTGAGCCGGATGACCTGAAAGTACGCCAGGGGGATTATGTTGCCTCCGGCGATGTCCTGGCTGACCGCACCCGCGAGAGAAGTGCTCTCCAGGTGCAGCTCCAAAAGACTCAGATTTCCCTCCAGCGTATCCAGGCCCAGCAGGTGCTCGACCCACCGCCGCCGCTGCCGGTGCCCCCGGTGTCGGGCCTGCCCTCGGTCTACTACGGCACTCAGGCGGCGGCGATCGCTCAGATCGAGGACAGCATTGACCTCCAGAAGCGCAAGATCGACCTGCTGGGCACCATGCGCCCCTCGGAGGTGCCCCCGGCCATGCGCGAGCACGAGGACCGCATTCTGGAGAAGCTGTACCGAGATCTGGAGCTGGCCCAGGCGGAGCTGAAGCAGGCCCAGGAACGCCGCGCCTTTCAGGAGTATGAACATTCCCTGGCCATGGCGCGACGGGCGGAGGAAGCCAACCAACAGCGGCTGATGCACTCCCAGCAGCTTCAGCAGGCCGAGCAGCAGCGCCGGGAGAAGGCTTTTCAGGAGGCGCAGCTGCAGGCCCAGGTAGAAGACATCAACGCCAAACTAATCGACCTATCGACGGTCAGGAGTCCCTATGCAGGAACGATTCGCCGGGTTAAGTGGCTGGGGCAGTCGGACAATCGCCTCTCCGTTGAAATTACGCTGGCTATTGGCGGTGGGACTAGCGCTGATGCCTTTACTATCCAGCCCAGCCCTGGCCCAGGACAGCCTTGATGATGGCGGATTCGAGGAAGAGTATCTGGAGGAAGAACCTGTCGAGGATGAAGGCGCTGAACCCATAGATGTGGAAGACCCCACTCTGCCCCTGATCTCTCACCCCGACGAGTTCTACCAGCTCGATGACAACCCCCTCAACCCTATTGGCGATAACCTCGACCTGCTGATCCAGACCCAGATTAACCAGGATCTCTGGGCGGCCATGATGGGCGACTTGCCCTGTCTGGAGCCCACCACAGACTGTATCAGCCAGCTTCAGGCGATGGCCGTCGAGAATAACCTGACCCTGGCCATCATTCAGGAGCGCATTGACGGCATTGACCAGCGCATCGAAGAAGCTCGCAGCCGCAACCAAACCGCCGTCTGGATGGATACCTTTGAGCCGCTGATGACTCAATACCTGTCCTATGAGACTGTCCTGGTCAATGGCCAACAGCAGCAGCGGGGATTCTTCGACCGCCTGCTCTCAGCCTTCAGCAACCCCCTAAATGCCATCAACGAAGCTCTGAGCCTGATTGGCATACCGCTGATTCGCGGCGTGACCCAGACCAATGCCAGGGCTCAACAGACGGCGATCGCCATCAGTGACCTCCAGGTGAAAGTGGCTCAGATCGAGCAGGAGAAGCGGAAAATTGCTGAGGCGCTGCGGGAACAGGTGGTCCTTGAGGTTCTGGAGTTTGACGCCACCCGGCGCGAGTTTCAGATCTCCCAGGAGGTGGCCCGCCGCGCCACAGTACAGCACCGCCTGCTGGAGATTGATTACCGCTTTAGCGATCGCATTGATAGCGTCACATATTTGGGCCATTTGTCACAGTTAGATCAGACTAAGGCCACGACCTATCGAGCATGGGCACGGCTGAGAACTCGGTTAGCTAGGATACAGATGTTGGTTTTGGGAAGTGAGTAGAAAGCTGCCATAGTATTTGATAATCCAAAATCAGCCTCACAAAATCATTACCCATAAAATATTAAGAAGATTTTTTGCGCCTTCTCAATTATTTTTAATACACCCCTTTGAAATAACCTTGGTAGGCTAAGCTATCTTGTTAGCGATTTATAATTAAAAAATAATGAGTACATCAACAGACGACAGCTCAGGCGATCTCTCGGATGAGAAGGGTCCAAAAAGTTCTTTTTCTGGGCTTGTTACCAAGTGGGGGCGAACGCTAGGGATCGTTGTTGCTGTTGTAATCACCCCGATAGTGACGCTTTTTAACACTATTAGAGTTGAGGTTCTCAATAGGGAAGTTGACTTAGTTAGATACTTCCAAAAAGAGATTAAAGATTCTCTTTCACAGTTAGCAGGAGAAGATTCTGAACAGTCAAGGGTTGCCTTTGCATCTCTGTATTCACTAGCAAATGATTATGACAAGAAAAGAATTTTAATTTCAATTGCTCTTTCACGAGATAGCGACGATTTGGATGAGGCTATTTCTTATCTTATCTTGTCTGAAGATAAAGACGCAAGAGAAAAAATCTTGGCCAACAACCCTTCGCTCAGGGAGGCTGTCAGAGGGATAGAGGCTGAATGGGTAAGAACAAATTATGTAGCACTTGAGAACGTAAGATCTAACGCAGATATTCGTCCGCAGGTGACGAATGGAAGCACTCAGTTGTTTAGCTTGTTTTCTAGTAATGATTTGGAAGGATGGATACTGCTTGGAAGGTTTTCAAACTCTGACAGTCTAGATATAGAGAATAATGGGGGATTTGACTTAGAACGGCAAAAAGAAATTTCTAGGGACAAGGCTTTAAACTTGGAAGGAGCAATAATTGATGAGAATGTGATACGGAATTTTGAAAACAAAACTGTAGGTGTTTCATCTCCAATTTATATTCGTCAGGCACCTCCTAGCAATTTGTATGATTTGCCCGCATTGGCAGATAGCTCAGGAACCTCAATAGTAGGTGTCTTATGTCAGGGTTCTAAGGTTAAAATCCTTGATTATAAACCTGTCCGGCCTGGTGAAGGAAACTACACGCTTTGGGGCAAAGTAAGCATTGAAGCATCAGCTCCTTGCTATAGTCCTGAAAATAATAGCTCTATTTTTGGGGGAGATGCTCGCAATCCATAAATTGCTAGGACTTTCTTTTGCATGAGATAAGTCAGTGGGACAAATTGAGTGGCAAATGGGTTAAGTGCCTGCAACCCTCATCGATCCAAGCTTTCAGAAATTATAAAGAAGTCGCACCGTCTTTGACAGAGGCTAGAGTATGCTGAGAAGAAAAGTACTGTAAAAAGCTAGAGATCTTCGAACAAATCGCTAAGTTAATCACCGAAATTCTGCTAGAGATTGACCCCCACTTCAGCGATCAGATCGACAGTGTGACGTACCTGGGGCGGCTCTCCCAACTCGACCAAACAAAAGCCTCGACCTACAGAGCGTGGGCGAGGCTGAAAACCCGGCTGGCGCGGATTCAGATGATGGTTTTGGGGAGTGAGTAAGGGCTAAAACGTAATCCCATTGGGCGGATTCAACATCCAGGGCGGCACCAGGCAGGAGGGCACATCTGACCAAAGGAAGTAAGCCACCATGTTTTCAAATCCCTCATCCTGAGCGATATAGCCGCCGCGAGAACTATCTTCAAAGCTATGGCTAAAGTTGCTGGCCCGGTAGTCACCATCAAAGCGAATGGTAGGAGGCCCAGATGTAGCCCCCTCAGCTATCCCCGGCATAGGATCTTGTTGTGCAGCTCTACCTAAACCATCATCAGCCGATACGTAATATGTTCGCCCTCGGATATAGCTCCAGGAGCGCGTCACCAGGTTGCCGTTATAGCCATAGCAAAAGTCAAAATTCACCGGGATAGTGAACCCCGGCCCCGCTGAGCCAGGCAAGGCATTTGGCTCCCAAGGCCCATCGGGGAAACCATCGCTGTCTCGGTCATCAGGAATACCATCGCCGGTAGAGTCATCCACCAGGCCATCGCTGTTGAAGTCGTGGATCGAAGGGTTATAGGTAGCCAGGGTAAAGTCATAGAGGCTGGGGTCACTAGAGCCGCCATCCCCCCCGGTATCGCCTGGGTTGCCAGAGCCGCCAGAGCCGCCAGAACTACCGCCTGAACCGCTATCCCCAGAACTGCCTGAACCGCCAGCGTCACTGGACCCACCAGAGCCACTAGACCCACCAGAGCCGCCGGAACCGCCACCCCCCGGAGACCCATCACCGCCTGAACCGCCGCCACTGCCAGAACCACCGCTAGACCCACCGCCACCTGCCCAGGCGATCGCACTCGGAAGCACTCGGGCCGATTCCACAACAGCCGCCGCTACCTCACTGCCCGCGATCGCCTCGGCAAAGATATCTGTCCAGGGCTGAGGCAGGTACAAATTCCCCCGGTAGCACTCCAATGGCGTGGTCTGAGGGATTTGGTCAATCTGAAATTCAGCATAGGTCGAGGCTGAGGTGGTGGGTAGCAGAATACTTTGGTTAAAGTTGATGCTGCTTGTCTCGCGGACTCTCAAGAAGCCACAGCTATTCACTCGCCGGGTCAACATGCGGAGCTGGCCAGGATAGCTGACGGTGTAGCGAGTATTGGGCAGCTTGCCGACAATCACCAGGTCGCCGCCCGATGTCGTGAAGTGGTTGGGCCGTTCTTCATCGAGGGCATAGGACCCATCCCCCTTAGCCCGACAGTTGGGCCGAATCTGTTGGGGGAGGGTAGCCGGGTTGATCACGGCCCCATCGACCTGGACGATACCGCTGGGATAGTTGGCGGAGCTGGTCACCACCAGCAGGCCACAGCGGTTCGAGGTGAGGTTGCGGCTGGGGGCCGTGTCGATGCCGATCCGTACCTGGGCATTGGGTTCAAGCTTATAGACGGAAATGCCCCCGTCGCCATCTCGATAGACATGGCCCTGAGCGGCCATCAGCGGGGCCGCTAGCAGCAGTAGGAGAGGAATGGAGAGAGATAGTTTCATACTAAAAAAGCCTCTCCGTAGAGAGGCTGATACCGGAGTAAATGTGAGGAGACAAACGTTAGGGCCAGGCGGCGGGGGTATAGAGCTGCCCACTGCGGCATAGAGGTTCTGGACTGGCCTCTGGCAATGTAGAAATGTCGTAGGTCATACCATCAATCTCAAAGGTTTGGTTGGCCGCATCCTCCCAGGGGATTGTGCTGGTGCCGTTGATCGCCACAAAGCCACAGGCATTAGCGGTCACGTTCCGGGAGCGACCACCCGCGTAAACAGCCTGATAGACCGTGTTGGGAGTTTTGACGATCACCACCTCCCCGGCCCCGGTTTTGAAGTTAGCGGCCCGTGCTTCCTCCAGGTTGCCGTTCACACAGCGGGGCAAAAGCTGGGTCGGGAGAGCCGCCTGGTCAATCGCTGCGCCATCAACGGAAATCAGATTGGCAAGCAGGTTAGCAGAACTATCTCGCAGTACCAACATGCCACATTCATTAGAGGTTACGCGCCGGGTAGATGTGGCATTGGGATAGGTCATGGTCAGGCGTTCACCAGGGCTACGGTTCGCCACAATGACCTGGGGAGAGCCATTGGAGCGAGTGAACTTGTAAACGGTATTTCCGTTATAGGTTTGGGCTGAGGCAAAGGGAGAAACAGCAACGGCTGCTGCTAAACCAATACCAGCGATAGCAAGAAATCTACGTTTTTTCATGTCAACCAGCCGAGTAATCTACGTCGAAGGGACTAAAGGGAACACTGGTATAACGGTACTTTTTCAGGACGATTGCTTACGTCCGGCACACTATGGGATTGCAGCGATGAAAACTGTGAATTTGCTGCCCGTCTTGGCCGTTGCTCTCAGTAGTCTTACGGGCTGCGGGGTGAGCGATATGTTTCGGGGAGGAGAAACCCAGCGCTTTGCCGAGCAGCAGACCGAATATTGGGCTGTAGAAAGGGTGCAGGATGACCAAACGCTAGTGCTGATGTGAGATGGCCGCAGGAAGACGCCCGCCTGTAGGGCATCAGCGATCGCCTTCCCCCCGCCCTTTGCCCTACTGGATAACGGGAGATCTAGGAGGGCTTGGCCCTTTGGGGATTGTCTTGAGCCACTGAAAGTCTCTTGGCATTCAGCAAGCTGGATGTTCCGATTCAACTACTTCAGCGATTTCAGCTGATAGTCAACCTTAATTTCTAGCAATTCTGGCTGCTCGCGGGAGGCGATGTACTCTAGCCGTCGCCCAGGGCTGATACAGGCCAAAAATGCCCCTACCCCTAGAGGTTTGGTACCGCCGGTAAAGTCTACGATGACATCGGTCTCTGCCAGCCCCAGACGTTGGGAATGGGCATAGATGCTGTTGACTAGGTGCAAGATCGAGTCGGGGTCGTTGGCGGCGGTCTGACTCACATTCAGCGTCAGCTGCTGCTGGGGATTGGCCACATCGGGAATGGCATAGTCGCCATAGAACAGGTTGAGTCGCTCGGCCATGCCCTCATCCACCAGCCGCTGGTGCAGTTTGCGGGCATAGGGCAGGGCATCGGGGGTGGTAATCAGCCAGCAGAATTCTAAGTTGGGGGGTTGACCGCTGTTCCAGTGGTGGCGAATGGCCACTTCCGCTGGAGAATTATCGCTAGTGCTCATAATCGCTACTAGCCCCCGACAGGTATCGGTTAGCGGTACGACCCTGGCATCGCGAGGCACCACGGCATCGACCAGGCGCAGTTTGGTTAGTAGCCAGCGCAGGCCATCGGTGAGGTTGGTGGCGTAGATCACCAGCAGCAGGATCCCGCTCAGCGCCAGCAGCACCAGGCCCCGCAGGGCTACCGGGTTTTGAATGCCGGTAGCCCCTTTTAGCCAGCCGCCAAAACTTTCCCAAAATAGCGCTGATAGCCCGTCTGAGAACACGTTGAACAGCAGCACGCCGACCACGAAGAAGGCCAGAAAGTTCTTGGCCGGGTTGGTGAGTGCGTCGAGGACGGGGTTGGGACGAGGCATGGAGAGAGTGAGGGGTGGAGGGATGTAACTACGCTCTACTGACTATATCGACTGGAAACTGGGGCAGGGGCTGGCGCTTTTTGGCGGAGATTAGAGCATCGAGGGCGGTTTCAATGAAGGTTTGGATGACCTGGCCCGAGTTTTGGTAGTCGCTAGCCGTGGTGGGTTTAAAGCCGTGGGCAAAGAGGGAATAGTTGCGCACCTGGAGGGCATTTTGCAGGGAGCCTGCCTGGGTTTGAAACTGATGGCCTAGGGGGTCATCGGGGAGCTGGCTGAGCAAACTGTAGCTCTTCCACAGCGGAATTTGGACTTTGCCGGTGCGAGGATTGCGTTCGGCAGCGTAGGTATCGCGCAGGGGCTCTGGGAGTTTAGTGAGATCTAGATCGCCGGTTTCTAGGCTGTATCTCTGCCGGAGGCGAATTTGGGCTAGCAGCTCTAGGGCTCGGTAGAGGCGGCCTACGGCATCGTCGTAGCGCTGCTGCTGGGCGCGGCGCTGGGCATTGAGCACCAGGTCTTCGACCAGTTCGTAGCCGTGGCCGGGGATAGACTCTGGGGCAGTGAAATCGGCATCGATGGCCTGACGGCTGCCTAACACTCGCTTGAGGGCGAGGCCGTGGGGCTGCACCTGGCCCATGTGCAAAGAAATTAGATCCCACGCGGTCAGGTGATCGAAGCGGTCCCAGGCGTCGAACCCAGCGTAGATATCGCGCAGCTGGCGAATCTGGCGTTTTTGGTCGGTGGGGAGTTCGAGGGATTGCAGGAGGGCTTGCAGGGTGGCGATCGCGCCCCCATAGTTAAACGCCTGCAAAAACCGGGGTAGCTCCTGGTTGAGGGTGCGTTCCACCGTCAGCAGGGTGGTGGGTGCTCGCTCGGTCGATTGGCCCCGTTCGACCCGAAATAGATTTTCGCGGGTGGCGTTGGTGGTGAGGTAGAGGGCAAGGCCGTAGTCTAGGGCAGCCATGGCCAGAGAGAGGGACATGGTCTTGGTGCCGCCAGTATAGTCGGCATAGCCATCAATCTCTGTAGCCTGATTGATTTCTTTGATCTTGGCACTGATCAATCGATAGCACTCGGCTAGGTCGTCTGGGTTTTCGAGCAGCACCAAGTCAGTGTCGGGGTTAAAGCGATCTCCCAGGCCTAACTGGGTGGGAATGTTGGGCTGACGATCGACAATCTCGGCCCCGCGCCGAATCTCGCAGGGGGTGCCTTCGCCGACAATCTGTGACAGGCTGCCCCGTGGGCCGCTAGAGCAGATAAAGATAGTGCGATCGGGCCTTAGGCTCTGGATGGCGGTAATAATGGGGGCGGGGGAGCCGCCGACGGTGATAAATAGAGTAGTGACCATAGGAGTTAGCGGTTTGATATCTGGGCTTTGCTCGTGATGCACTAGGGGAGAAGGCGTATCATTTTGGATATCAGCCTCGGCTTCTAATCGCTTATTTGGTGGGCCTGCCCCATGGTGATGATTCAGCTACGACAGCTTGACGTGCCGCCCGGTCAGCGGCTATTGCTCCACGATGTGAGCTGGGCTGAGTTTGAGGCGATTTTGGCGGAACTGGGCGAACATCGCAGCACTCGGGTCGCCTACGACAATGGCTTGCTGGAAATTATGGCCCCCTTACCAGAACATGAGTCGGACAAGGAAATCATTGGCGATCTGCTGAAGGCGCTACTCGAAGAATTAGACATAGAGTTTTTAACCCTGGGTTCGACGACGTTTAAAAATGTAGCCATGCTGAAGAGCATTGAGCCTGACCAGTGTTTTTATATCCAGCATGAGGCGGCGGTGCGCGGTAAAAGGCGTCTGGATTTGGCCGTAGACCCACCGCCCGATCTGGCCCTGGAGGTGGACATTACTTCCCGCACTCACCCAGAGACCTATGCGGCGCTGGGGGTGCCTGAGCTGTGGCGACGGGTGGGGCAAACCATTCGGATCTACCAGCTACAGGCGGGGGAGTATGTAGAGGTCGATAGAAGCCCAACGTTCCCAGATTGGTCGCTGCAAGCGGCAATTCCGACCTATGTGGAGCAGAGCTTGGTAGAAGGACGGAATAAAGCCATGCGGGCGTTTCGCCAGTGGGTGAGAATGCAATTGGCTTAATTTAGAAAATACGTCCTAGCTTTTCTCGCAATTCTGCAGTAGCAGCATGCATTTGCTCAGAGGTATGCCCTGTGGTCTCAACTACTACAGCCATATGGGATTGATCACTGTCATGGAGATGTAGCCAAATTGCTTTACGTCCATCAGGGAGATCCCTTGGCACTCCTTTCACACCATTTTTTGGGGCAGCGAATGCCTGACTGTCAAAGCGAACCAGATCAACCCAAGGTAAACCTTGTAAAACTTTTTCAACCTTTTTCCAGCTTTTAGGACGATGGTGTCCTTGTTTGTCTGCCTGGACTTGAATGACTTGATGGCGCGATCGCCCCGATTCCGGTAGTTTTGCTGTAAAGGATTTGGGTTCAGGTTGTCCACTAGTGTTGATATAGGGCAAGTACACCAGGGTTTTGTATGCTTCATGAATGTAGCAAACGGGTACTCCCAACGCATTGCCAACTAGCCCCATCACCATAGTTTGAGCTTTGAATCCCCCCGTTGCCGCTAGGGTTACCAGGCTACTCTCCTGGGCTTTTTCAATGCGCTGTCGTAGAAGTTGAGCCATTTGATCTAATGGTGAACCATATTCATCTAGATCATAGTTAATCTCTGGCAAGGCTTCTAAATCAACCCGTTTCTGACCCCAATTTTGCTGAAAGTAGGCTTGCAAAACCTCAGCACATTCTTGCCCAGATTCGGTAGCTGAGTGTAAGAGAAGGATGTGATCGTCTGGAGATGGATCAATCCGCCACAGGGTGTTGGTTTCAGCACTAATTATCTCTATTTCAGCAGATGACATCCATTTCAGAGGTTCCTGTAAATCTGGAAAAATCCTACAGTCTTCAAACTGATTCTGATGATTGACCCAGGTACGCTTTTTATCTTTCGGGATGTCACGATCAGCGTTAGTGCGTAGGGACGTACCCACAGTCATGATGATTGTCTGCATAGGAAAATTCCCAAAGGTAATTTATGAGCGATTATTTAGAATAGGCAAACCAGTCTCATCCCAAAGAGGAGGCAGAGAACATTTAGGGCCACCTGTGCGCTCATTGGCGACAAACCATTCAAAAGCTTTGCCTTCGGGATGAGGAGGTACTGCTCCATCTTGCCCTCGTTGTCTTGCCCTTGGATAATGGACTGGAAGCTTATCATCAAAGCCTTGAGCAGAGCGACAAAAAGCTTGAATCAACAGGATATCCTTGAACGCTTTTCCGCCACCATAGACTTCCTCAAAAGTCTTTTGGAATAAAGCAATCGTTGTTTCTGCTTCTCTAGGATTTGAGTTTGATGGTGGAATCAGAGATCTATAATACTCCTGCCAATCTATTCCTTTGCGAAGATCGCTACTATTCCAATCTATATCTAACCTTATGCTACCAAAGCCGAAGGGTTTGCCTCCACCGAGGCGATGATAGTGTTCTAGAGGTAGGTTCAACAACCAAAGAAGTGCGCCTAGTTCAACACTAGAGATATTAGTCACATCGATATCAAAGTTAAAGGTAACATTAGGTTTAACCCATGCTTGAATTGAGCGGTTTTGGTCATCTCGTTGATCTCCAGGACGATGATACTCCTGAAAATAGCCATCTTGATTTCCTTGGGTTCTATCTTCAAGTGGATTAGTCCAATGTTGAGGTGGAAGATTAGCATGATGAGGATAGACTTTCCGCCCCCTAATTCCCTGATTCTGGTTTTGATACACTGTTTTCTTGTTAGAGCCAGTCGGCAGTGGAACACCCTGTTTATCGCTCGCTATGTAGAATTGGGCCTGCTCAGGTTTAGGTTGTCCCAAGATAGCTAAAGGTAATCCTGCTCCGCTAAAGTCTTCGATGGATTGAGTGGAGAGACACTTGACAGGACTGATACGTAAGTTCCCTTTATAGGCAAATCTAGATTGTTGCTTGTTGCCCTTAGCTTGCTTAACCCAGCCAAATATACGATCAGATGGTGAGAGTTGATCCATAGAAATTGCTGGCTTAAGAGAATCCTCCAGAAGCCGTTCAGGAGGCAAATCGTAAAGTCGGCGCGATATAGAAACGGGAATTAACGCCTTGACCTGCTTGCCATCTAGCTCAACATAACATAAGGTCCCTTCTTGAAGACTGAGTTCTTGTTCGTCGTAAACATGTCGAGACCAACTGGTTTTTCCTGGCTCTCTACCCAGATAAGCATCTGGTCTTTGGCCTTGTTTACGCCTTTTTTCCAAATCTTTCTCATGAGTTTCCTGATAATTCTTAATTAGTTGCTCCCATAAACCACGAATTTCTGTGGTTACTAGTATCAGCCTATTAGATGGGTTCTCTAGAAAAACACGTTCGTTTTTCTTGCCACTAATATTAGCTCCAGTAATACAAATCCATCCCTTTTCCCAATCAATCCCGGGAGAGCTTACAGATTTCCTCTCTCTGATTGCAGTTACAGTCCCTTTCGCACTCACTTGTACCCATACAGGGTCTCTGTGTTGAGGAAGTTGATTCAATCCTTCGTACTTTAAGGCGGCTCTCCTTTCGCCTTTGTCCGGGGATTGGCCATTCTTTTCATAGCGAGGTAACTTAGCGGCATGCCCCAGAAGATTGGTTTCCATGATTCTAAGTGCTAAACCATGCTCAGTCTGCTCGACTCGTGCAGGAATTGGCCCAACTTGGGCAGGCATTCGATAAGCAAGCCGATCATCATGCTTTTCAAAAACGGATAACCGTGAGTTGGTTATTGCCTCATAAGCAGATCGCAACATGCCTTTGATGGAAGTTGGCGGTAGATATGGGTTCCCGGCTGCATCGACTCGCAAAGGATAGGTTTTATGCTCATCTCCAGTTGCATTTGCAGCATCGGGAATCAGTAGAGGCGTAACGGTGGTGAGATTGACAGCTATACGCCCGCTCCAGCGATCCGCGTGGTAGATACCATGCCCTGCTGGATGATGATCGCCTAGGTCGGGATGATCAGTTCGACGTGGCAATGCTGGTATGAAGTTGTAGGGATTGTGAAAGTCTCCTTTTTTGGCGGGGGAATTCCCATTTTGTTGTTTCTGGTTGGAGCTTTGCATAGTCTGATTGTTCTTCTCACTTGAAGCAGGCATTTCCCAGGTTTCTCCTGGTTTTCGTATCCTTTTGGGCTGTCCTTGCACTTCATCAAGTTCAACTTCAAGACCGTCTAGTTCATCGAGCCTAGTTGCCTTCAAGTTTGCCAGGGATGCAGCGAGATCGGTTGCCTGCATCGACACTGAATTACCCTTTTTATTGGTAAATGCGACTTGCAGGCTTTTCTTTTTGCCGACTAGCGATAGTTTTCCGATGGCCATTACTTCACCTCTAGCCCAATTAAACGTTCTTCAACGACTGCGACATTGCCGTATTCACCAGTGACTAGATATTCACAGGCTTTTAAATAAGCCCGCTGATCTGTCGTAATATCGCTTATTGGAACAGGCAGCTTACCAATTCGGGCGGCAGCAAGGATGCTCCAACCGGCAGAAGCGGAACGATCAGTGCTTTTCCCCCAGATTAGATACTGCTGCGAATGAGTGCTTAAGGGTTCTAGGGGCTCCAAATTGGATTCTAAATAGTCTGTAATGGGGTTTTCTGAGAGTAATACGGCTGGCCCCTGACCATTGCTATTGTTCAACCAACGTAATTCACAGTCTGAGTTAAAGACTCTGGCTTCAAAGACTGCACTCAAATTAATCGGGCTGCCGTCACTATCGACTAGATGCCCATCGGTCTGCAATTTAGCAAATTGGCAGGCAGTGGGAGAGTACACTAAGGCAATAGCCCCTGCCAAGGGATGACTACATGCCTGCAAAGCATCTGCCAGGGTGGTAGAAAGGTTGGTGCGTCCGTATAGTGTCATGCGGCTTTTCCTCCTTGCAGATGTTGGTTTACCCAGGTTTGCCAGTGTTGGTTCAGGGTTTGTAAAAATGCTTCAGGTAGGGCGCTTAGCTGTCCGGCGGTCAGGGTCTGTTGTTCCAGCAGATTCAGGCTTTCAACTAGACCGTACCCCTGAATCTGAATACGGTTGATCTGAATGGCACCCATACCGCGATTTACGCCGTAGCCTAGGGGAATCCGTCCAGCGGCTAAATCGCGTAGCAGCAGTAGCAACAGGGCTGTTCCTGCCATGGCAAGAGATGGATCTACGGCTTTGTGGCTGAGCCAACCGAGATCAAGCGTTAGCCGTATCGGCTCCCAGGCAAACCCCATGGGTTCCAGAGTGCTGTAAAGAAAACCATCGGCTGCGCCGCCTGTCCATCGGTCAATGGCGACATGGAAAGCCTGTTGAGTCTGCTGAAGCTGGGCTGCATCTAGCTTTTGCCTCAACTCTCGCTCATTGGTAGCAGCCTCAATCTGATTCCACTGCTCTAGCTGAATGGCTAACTGGGCGTAACAGTCGTCTATTGCCAATGCACCCAATCGACCTTGCTGCTTTTTTTCCTTAGTACCAGGCTCTAGTTTGAGTCGCGCCGCTGAGCCGAAGACTCCCTGAATTAACGGGACGGCTTGTAGTTGATCGCTAAACGCTTGGTTGGCTTCTGGGGCAACTGCTTGCAAGGTGCGAATGATTCGTTCGGCATGGCTGCGTAATGCCCCCTTAATTGAGCTACCAGGTAGCACAAATGTCAGGTGATCGCCGACTGCGCTGACTAGGGGTAGCGTATCTACGGCTATGCCATCGGCCTCTGCTTTGACCATAATCGGGCCTACGGGTTCCCAGTCAATGTCAATGCTCAATTTGGAGTGTTGAGCTTTGGAGTGTTGATCTGAAAAGGTGCTGTTCTCAGCCAAAGTATCCAAACTCAGACCGGTTCTCTGACCGCGAAGGGTAGCTAGCATGCCTTCAGTGGAGCAAAGGTCTTGTTCTACAATGGCAAGGTCTTTGAGTTGCACCCGCCCCAAACCCCGAGTTTTGGCAGCCCCCAAGCGAATCTCCTGCCCCTGTAATGCCTTGAGTAGGGCAGCGACGGCACCTTTGCAAGTTTCCCAATCTATTGGCGACTTGTCTGCATGTTCGATGGTCATCACCAGTGGAATTTTGCTCCCCTTGGGTAAGATGGCCCGGTCAAATTTCACTCGTTCTGCGGCTGTGCCATAGTAACGATCAATGCCAACACCATCTCGAGTTTCGGCGTTAACACCCTTAATTGGCGCATCTTCTATGAGAACGTAGCTGGCATGGCCCAACTGGCCGTTACCAGTTTTCTTTTGGTTGCCCCATATCTCATTCACCAGGTCTTCTAAACCACCGCTTCCTGCCATCCAAGCCCGCAGCGCTCCGGCTAGGCTGGTGCCAGGAATGTAGTAGTCTCCCCGACCGTCCACCGCTAGGGCCAAGTCAACCAGGGCACTGCCATCGTTGCCGCCAATGTGCAGGGGAGCATTAGCCACTAAAGAGCCTGTGATCTTCAGGCGTGATCGGATCCTCCTAGCCATGTCTATTGCTCCTCGTCGCTGTTTTTTTCTGAATCTCGTTTGTGAGCGTGAATGCAGGCATCGATTAACGTTTTCACGGCTTCGGCCCAAAGTTGACGTTTAAGGTCTGGCTCACTTCCCTTAATCAGAATTAGGTTAGACAGACCTACATCCTTGCCAGAGTCCGTCAAAAGTTGCCAAACAGTTTCCTGGTCGCAAACAAGGTTTTCAATTTGCTGCAAGCTCCTGCATGTCCATTTATCCTTGCGATTAGGTGTTTGTTTAAGATGCTGGAGCCAGCCCATGACACCACTAGTTTGATTTGGGCGCTCAGGCTCTTGCAGTCGATTGATGATTGATCGCAGTGCCCCCAGTTGGCTCATGGTTGGCTTGCCTTTGCTCAGTTCTAGTACTTGCTTATGGTCATCTTCGTTAGCAGCAATCCTTAAAGCTGTTCGTCGAATTACTTGTCGAGCAGCGGCTTGTTCAATCACCCGAGCATAGGCTAGAAGATCTTTATTTGATCCTGGTTTTAAGGGCTTGGGAGATGAGTCTGTTTGTTTGTCGGGGGGAGTGCTGGTCGTGCGACCAGAAGTAGGACTTGTTAGCAATGGATCGTTGAAACAGATCTGACCATAACCTTCAGCTCGACGTTCGCCGAGGCCAATGATTTCTAGCTGAGCCAGTTTTAAGTCATCCAGATTGCCGCTAACCTCAAAGACAAAGCAGCTACCGGCAGCAAGACCTGCTAAAGAAGGGCGCGGTAATCCCCACCGAACTTGCCAGGATTCCAATCGGTTTTGTCGAGCCATCAGAGACAGCAGACCATCCGTATCTCCCTCCAACTGGCGGCGTAGTGTTAACGATACGCCCAATTGGGTTTGCAACTGTTGCGTCAGCACTTGTAGATCGGCTGTGGGCCTTAAGCGCTCGTCTCGCAAGAGCAGATCTGACAACAGCCAGATAGTCAATTGCGAATTTTTTAGACTAGAAGTTTGGGGGATAGGGACAGGGGAAATAACCTTAATTTCTACTCGTCCATAGTTATCTTTTTTAGATTGTCCCAAGCGATCTTTTCCCTCTAATTTATTAAACCACTGGCGATCCTGTTCAGTTAATTGGTTAGCTAGCAATGTGGGCAGGCGGAACTCTGCCTGAAAGACTGTTCCAGGCAAAATAGCTTCATAGCTGTAAATACCACCGACATCGCGAGTGGGGCACTGAACCTCATCCTGAATAATGTTGTGAGTTTCAATTCCAGTTTTGACGGTCGCAAAGGCTGGTAGTTTGCCTTCTGGGGTTAGCCCAATGTAGCCTTGCCGTTCAGCCTTAAGCTGATTAAGCTGTTGCGCATTTAAATTGCATCCACAGCATTTCCTTTATTTTTGAGATTACGCCCCCAATTTATTACAAGATCACCCTCATTCAACAGGTTATTGATAAGGGCTTCTAACTCTTCAATCGACTTAAATAGACGA
>JBGSNT010000244.1:0-1750 GCA_041739575.1 Nodosilinea sp.
TTGATGTTGAAACTTGGGCACAGCAGACCTTGGGACAATCCATGTTTGCCCAGCGGCGGGCCGTTTTGAATCCCCAAACAGGCGACACAGAAGTAGCAGGAAAAATAGTCCCGACTATCCCAGCATAATCAACACCCTAGGCTTTGGCCTCTTCTAGAGACAGCTGGTTCGCCGTAGCGAACTGGATCACGGTCAGGTCGCCCTTTTGGTCTTGAAGGAGCGCTAGAAACCGCTGCTCTTGCTGGTCAGCTAGATCTTCGAGCGATCGCTGGTACTGCTGGCGCAAATTCAAAATTAACCAGCCGCCTAGGCCAGTAGCCGGTAGCCCAAACAGCACCAGAGCAGCCGCAGCCCCCGATCGGTCTTCGGCGTCAGTGGCGGGGTTGAGTATCTCAACCGTTGCCATGATCATAATCGGCAGCCCAATCAGCAGGCAAAACCCAGTGAACGCCTTTTGTAATAGCCGCATACGCCATTCCCTACAGATCTACACCGATTGTGGCAGCAATCTTGCCCATCAACGGTCTAGCGTACCCACCAAAGTTTAGTCCCTTGCGGCTCTCTATAATGAGAAGCAACCCAGTTCCTCTGGCCAGCCATGATTTATCCCACCGGGTACTCCATAGGGCAGAGCGATCCGCCCAGGTCGCCGCGCGAAACTCTGCCTACTATGTACGACCTCCCCAGCGAGTTCCCGGAGGAACCCGGCGTTGACCCCGACCAAATTTAGCCCTGTTGTGAGAATAATTGCCCTAATACCGCCAGCCGAGAGCAATCCCAGTAGTCGATGTGGGAAATGACTTTGCCGTCTTCCCCCAGACCTAGCTCACTGCGACCGGGAATGCTCATGGACGGCTGCCAGGGCACTGGGGCAACCCAGTTCAGGGTCCAGCGGGTGTTGATTTGGCTGGGGCTGACGTAGCTGATCTCGTGCAGTTGCAGGTCAATATCCTTAAACCAGCGGCTGATGAAGCCAATCATGCGTCGGTAGCGATCGACGCCGCGAAACTGGTTGAGGGGGTCTTTAAAGTACACGTCTTCGGCGTACAGATGGTAGCTCTGGTGATCAGGAAACCGCTGGTAGTCGAGGCGAATTTGGTCGAGGATATCCATTGGCTGAATTCAGAAAAAGATGCTGTAACCTTCCAGAGATGGCCCTTAGAATCCAGGGCGCATGGCCGCAAAGCTTTTGCCAGTGCAGATAGCGTTACAATACCTTCCCATGGATAACCCCAGCCATATAACGGTGAAGTTGTGCCGTGGCAGATAACCTTGAACGCTCACCGGCAACCTTTGTACCGTCCATACCAACCCACACCAACGAGGTAGCGATCGCCGCACCCCCTGTAGCCGCTGAACCTTCAAATACTCCATCGGGGTGACCCCAAACACGCTCTCGAAGCCGTAGAACAATGTGCGCCGACTGACACCAAGGGCGATATACAAATTCAAGTATTCTGACGCAGAGTACTAGGAAGAGCTTGCTTCAATGTCTCTGAGGGTAGCTCGCCAAACTGGGCCTTATGTCTTTGGCAAAGTGATTGAGGCTCCAAAACCCCCATCGATGGGTAATTTCTGTAACTGATGCAGGTTGCAGATTGGCCTGTTTCAGCGATCGCCGCACCCCCTGTAATCGCTGCCGTTTGAGATGGTCGATGGGCGTCATCCCCTTCACCATTGAAGCCATTGTCATCCTGACCGACCACATCCACAGCATTTGGATCTTGCCCGAAGGTGATGCTGACTTTTC
>JBGSNT010000245.1:0-20053 GCA_041739575.1 Nodosilinea sp.
TTGATGTTGAAACTTGGGCACAGCAGACCTTGGGACAATCCATGTTTGCCCAGCGGCGGGCCGTTTTGAATCCCCAAACAGGCGACACAGAAGTAGCAGGAAAAATAGTCCCGACTATCCCAGCATAATCAACACCCTACCCCCAGGCCATAGCCCAGACCGTCTGCGGGCTTGCCTCTGACCGGGCCGGGGGTGCCAAATATAGTATCGTCTGTACCAAAGGCCGTTCCATAGTCTATGAACACCAGCCCGGCTATGGGCAGGTCATAGTTAAACAGCGTGAGGGTCGTAATCGGCACACGATATTCCGCCGTGGCCATCAAAAAATTGCGCCCGGCGGCCACAGCACCAATCTGGTAACCCCTAACCGTATTAACTCCGCCCAGATTAAACGGTGCATAGGGAGGCACTTCGCCAAAGGTCACTCCCCCCTGCAGGTTCAGGACCAGAGTATCGGTGTAATCGCCGTTGCGCACTAGATTGAGGGGAATAAACTGCGTACCGTTGGCGATCGCCCGAGTGTAGCCAATCCTCGCCTGCCCGATGGGGATAGCCTGCTCTAGCCCCAGCCGCAGTCGGGTGCCCTCTAAAGAAAAGGCCTGACCCTCTACCTGGTCGAACAGCAGCGCCGCATTCAGGGTGAGCACATCATCCTGGCCGGTGGGGCTGGCGGTGAGGGGGTTGCCTTCGCTATCGGTGGGGGTCACCTGGGTACTAAATAACCCGTTACGCACCGAAACCCGCTGATAGTTGACCCCGATCGCCAGATCCAGGCTATCGGTAAAGGATTGGGCATATTGCACCCCGCCCCCCAGCCGATGCACCGACGGCACATTGCCACTGGGTAGATTCACCTCGGGGCCAAAAAAACCGGTGCTAAAGGCGGGGTTTTGGTCTCGCTGACTGATCAGGTTGGCTGAAAAAATGCCCGGCAGCGCCTCTGGGGCATAGAAGTAGGTCAGATCCAGGTCAAAGGACGACAGCCCCACCACCATCTCCGCCGCCAGGGCCTGGCGTTCTCCCAGGCGAGCGCCCACGTGAAAGGGAATGAAGATATTGCCAACCCGATTGATTTCGGCTGTAGAGGTTCTGTCTCGCATGGGGCCTAGCAGGGCGTTCGGTTCCTGGGTCAGAGACCCAAACCCATAGGTAAAGGTGCGATCAGACCGCAGCGGAATCTGCAGTCGTCCCCGGGGGCCGGGCTGCAGATAGAGCGGGGTATCCTCATTTGAGCTAGGAAAAGTCTGGGCAAAGGGGACAGAAAATCCCTGGAAATTTTCTGCCGTAACCTCACCCATTACGACCTCGTCAAGGTCGTTAGCGGTCTTAAACTTCCAGGTTTGGCTAACTTCGAGGGGTGATCCAAACTCCCCGACAGGCTCAAACTCAGGTTTGCCGACAACGGCTGTGGGAAAGCTTGTCCAGGCTGTTAACGCAAGGCCGATAGCTAGAAAGGGGGAACTGGGGCGCATAGAGCCAGAGTATAGGGTATTTCTGATCGCTCTGGCAGGGACCAGCGTTCTTCGCTGTACTACTACAATATCCTCTAGGGCAAAATATCCTGTAGGGTCATGTTGCCTAGGGCTCTATTGGCCTAGTCTGATAGCATGATGCCAGCATTTAAGTCCTTCTGAGCAGGTGATGAAATGAAATGGCGTGTGGTGCTCGAACCTGACGTAGAAACGGGGGACTGGGCTATCTGGTGTCCAGAGTTGCCGGGCTGCGTTTCTGCCGGTGAAACCGAGCAGGAGGCTCTAGACAATATTCGAGAGGCGATTGAACTTTACCTTGAAGCCGAGCCCATTGATTTAGAGCCCGGATCGGTGTTACGTGAGGTTTTAGTTTAGTGGGTCGGTTGACCGCTCAGGACGCAGAAAAGATTCTTAAACGCTACGGGTTTGAATTAGTGTCGCAAAAGGGTAGCCACCGTAAATGGCGCAATTTTCAGAGAAAACTACAGGTCATTGTTCCTTTCCACAAAGGCAAAACATTGCCATCAGGAACGTTACGCAGCATCATGACCAGTGCTGATATTCCAGCAGCAGAATGGAAATCTGATTGAGCCTAAATAATGACTACAAATGTCGTCAATAGCTCGTTAGAACCCAAGCCTAAGCTTTCGACCGTGGGGCGGTTTTTGCAGTACTTTGCCCCCTACCGCCAGGAGCTGCCGATCGCCTTGCTGCTGGTGGCGATCGGCGCGACCACCCAGGCGATCGGGCCGCTGCTGATTGGCTGGTCGATCGACAATTTGATTCTGGCAGGCAACCTGCCGGGCCTGGCGAGAATGCTGGCAGCCCTAACGGCAATTTATTTCGTGGGCGTCTGGGCCATTCGGGGCCAGATTTTGCGGATGGGCTCGATTGTGCAGCGGCTGCTGGGGCAGCTGCGGCAGGATATCTTCGACAAGATCCAGAGCCTGCCGGTGAGCTTCTTCGATCGCAGCGAAGCGGGGGACCTGATGAGCCGCTTGCTCAACGACGTGAATACGGTAAACCAGGCCTTTGGCCTGACCATTCCCCAGGTGCTGGGCCAGAGTCTCAGCCTGGTGGCCATCATCATCGCCATGCTGTCGATCAATTTGCAGCTGGGCTTGCTGAGCAATCTGGTGGTGCCGCTGATGATTTTTACCACCGGGTTTTTCTCCCGCTGGGCCAGGGGGCGGTTTCAGGTTACCCGCCAGACCATCGGCGACCTGTCAGCCAAGCTCGAAGAAGACATTGGCAGTGTGAAAGAGGCCCAGGCCTTCAACCGCACCCAGCTCAATATTGAAGAATTTGACAGTCTCAACGCCGCCAATCGCAAGGCCAACGTGCAGGCGGTGGCGGTGACGGCGGCGTTTTTGCCCTCCATTGACTTTCTCAATACCCTGGCCACCGCCGGGGTGATGGCCTACGGCGGCTACCTGGCGGTGACGGGGGTGATGACGGTGGGCACGGTGACGGCGTTTTTGCTCTACGTGCAGCAGTTCTTTCGCCCCATCCAGATTCTCAGTCAGTTTTATACCCAGGCCCAGTCGGCCCTGGCGGGGCTCGATCGCATTTTCCTGCTGCTCGATGAACCCGTCACCCTGCAAGATGCCCCCAACGCTGCGGAGATGCCGCCGATTCGCGGCGAGGTGCGGTTTGAGCAAGTTGGGTTTGGCTACACCCCCACCCAACGGGTGCTGAAGAACGTGAATCTCTGGGCACAGCCGGGGCAGATGATTGCCCTGGTGGGGCCAACGGGGGCGGGCAAAAGCACGATCATCAACCTGATCATGCGGTTCTACGATGTGTCGGAGGGGGCGGTCAAGATCGACGGCGTTGACCTGCGCGAGGTCACCCAGGCCAGCCTGCGCCGCCAGATCGGCATTGTCTTGCAGGATAATTTGCTGTTTACCGGCACCGTGGCCGAAAACATTGCCTTTGGCGCACCCCAGGCCAGCCAGGCCGAGATTGAGGTGGCCGCCCAGACGGCCAACGCCCACGAGTTCATCACCTCGCTGCCCCAGGGCTACAGCACCCGCCTGGGGGAACGGGGCACCCCCCTGAGCCAGGGCCAGCGGCAGCTGGTCAGTATTGCCCGAGCGGTGTTGATCAATCCGCGCATTTTGCTGCTGGATGAGGCCACCAGCAGCATTGACACCCGCACCGAGGGGCTGGTGCAGGATGCGATCGCAACCCTGCTGCAAAACCGCACCAGCTTTGTGATTGCCCACCGCCTCAGCACCGTTACCCAGGCCGACCAGGTGCTGGTGATTCAGCAGGGCGACATTGTGGAGCAGGGCACCCACGCGGAGCTGATGGCCCAATCGGGCATCTATGCCAATCTCTACAGTTTGCAGCTGGGGGCCGATTAGGGGCCGCCGCTGTCAGCCGAGGCGGAGTAGCTAATCTCAGGGACTGACTGTAGCCGTTGGGTAATGACACCACCATCGATGGCCTTTGAGAAGAGATAGCCCTGGCCATACTCACAGCCCAGGTCACGCAGAATCTCGAGCTGCTGAGGGGTTTCGATGCCCTCGGCGGTGACCGTCATGCCTAGGGTACGGTAGAGGCCAACAATGGCCCGCACGATCTCCAGCTTGTCGGTATCGGTGTCTATGCCCTGAATGAAGGAGCGATCGATTTTGACGATGTCGATGGGAAACTGATGCAGATAGCTGAGGGATGAATAGCCCGTGCCAAAGTCATCTAGACAGATTTGAACGTTCAGCTGCTTGAGCCGGGAAAGCATAGCGACTACTTCTTTGGCGTTTTGAATAAAGGCGCTTTCAGTAATTTCTAGCTTGAGATAGCGACCGTCTAGCCCGGTGTCTTGCAGAATATTGGCAAAGATATCGACCAGATTTTTGTGAGCGAAGTGGTTACTGGATAGGTTGACGTTGATCGCCATGGTGGGGGAGATATCAGCGCCGTTGGCAAGCCTGGCGATGCCGCCATCGGCCATCACCCAGGCCCCTGCGCCCATCTGCTGCCAGGCCTGCAGCTGCTGGCAAGCCTGCTTGAGCACCCACTGATCGATGGTGCTAATCACCCCAATCTCTTCGGCTAGGGTGATGAACTGGTCGGGATAAATCAGCTCGCCGCCGGGCTTTTGCCACCGCACCAGGGCTTCTAGGCTGACCACCGCCTGGGTGGCTAGGGAGATAATGGGCTGGTAGTGCACCCGGAGTTCTTCTCGGGCGATCGCATGGCGCAGATCCCGCTCTTGTTGCATCAGCTTGCGCGCCTGGCTGTGCATTACCAGATCAAACAGTTCATAGTCGCCGTGCCCCCGCGCCTTGGCCCGGTACATGGCGATATCGGCATCGCGCAGCAGATCGGTGGTCTGCTCGTAGGGAATCGAACTCAGCACAATGCCAATGCTGGCGGTGATCAACAGCTCATGGTTGCCGATCATAAAGGGAATTTTGAGCTCGGCTAAAATGCGTTCGGCGGTGCGGCAGGCGACGGCTACATCGGTCACATACTCTAACAGCACGGCAAATTCGTCACCGCCAAAACGGGCTACGGTATCGACAGTCCGCAGGTGGGCCTGCAGGCGGGGGGCCACCGCCACCAGCAGCCGATCGCCGATCAGGTGCCCGAGGCTGTCGTTGATGCTCTTAAATCGATCGAGGTCGAGCAGCATAACGGCAAAGCCATACTCCGGCGATCGCTGGGATCGATCAACCGACTGCTGCAGTCGGTCTAAAAACAGAGCCCGGTTGGGCAGCTGGGTCAGGGTATCGTGCAGGGCGTTGTGCTCAAGTTTAGCCTCCATGCGGCGCTGTTCGGTGCTGTCGCGCAACACCATCACCGCTCCTTCGGTTGCGCCTCGGTCGTTATAAATGGGGGCAGCACTGTCGGAGACGGGGATTTCGTGGCCTGCCCGGGTGAGTAGCAGCGCGTTTTCGGGCAGGTAGACGGTGCCATCTTCATTTAGGGATTTCAGCAGCGGGTTTTCGATCAGGTTGCGGGTGGCCTCGTCTATGAGGTGAAATACTTCGGCGGGCGATCGCCCAATGGCCTCGGCCTGAGACCAGCCGGTCAGGACCTCGGCCACCGGGTTCATAAACTTGATCAGGCCGCTGGCATCACTGGCGGCAACCCCCTCGCCAATGCTGTTGAGCACCGCCAGCAGCCACTGGCGGTGCTCTTTAATGGTTTTTTCGAGCTGGTGTTTGTAAATAGCAATTTCAATATTGGCGCGCAATTCTCGGGCCTCAAAGGGTTTGAGAATATAGCCGTAGGGAGCGGTTTGGCTGGCCCGCTGGAGGGTTTCATCATCGGCGTAGGCGGTTAAGAAAATGACTGGGATATCTAGCCGCCGGATGATTTCGGCGGCGGCATCGATGCCGTCAAGGGATTCGCTGAGGTGAATATCCATGAGCACCAGGTCGGGGTGCAGCCTCAGGGCCGCTTGAATGGCGGCCTCGCCGGAGGTGACAATCTCGGGCACCGCGTGGCCCAGGTCAATCAGCGTCGCCTGTAGGTCCATGGCGATCACGATTTCGTCTTCCACCACCAAAATTGTCTTGTTTTCCATGGGTTCCTAGGCCGAAAATGTAATTTGAAAGGCGGTACCAACCGGCTGGGGCAGAATGGCAACATCGCCCTTAATTTGCCTGGCCAAATTTTGCACCAGCCTTAGTCCTAGAGAGGATACCCGTTGGAGATTGAGATCCCTGGGCAGGCCCACCCCATTGTCTTGAATCGTTAGGGAAACCCGATGGTGGGGGGCGAGGGTGGCGGCGATCGCAATTTCTCCGGGCCTGCCGTCGGCAAAGGCATACTTGAGGGAGTTGGAGATCAGCTCGGTGAGCATGAGGCCGCAGGGCAGGGCCGTTTCAATGTCTAAATCACAGGGCTCGATAGCCAGCCGCAGGGAAACCTGGTTGTCGAGGGCTCGGTAGGTGTCGAGCAGACCGTAGGCCAGGCTGTGAATGTAGTCGGCCAGGTCAATGCGGGCGAGGTCTTTAGATTTGTAGAGCTTTTCGTGCACCAGGGCCATGGCCCGCACCCGGCTTTGGCTGTCGCGCAGCACCGATAGGGCGGCTGGGTCGGGCACATTGCGCGCCTGGAGGTTAAGCAGGCTATAGATCACCTGGAGGTTATTTTTGACCCGGTGATAGATCTCCTTAAGCAGCAGCTCTTTTTCCTTTAATGAGGCCTGGAGCTTTGCCTGGGATTCTTTGCGATCGCTGATATCCTGCTGCACCGCCACCAGCACCATGCCATACTCTGGGTGCTCAAACACCGAGGTCGTGGCACTGCACCAAAACGGCGTGCCGTCTTTTTTAACGTTGTGGACTTCGTAGGTAGACTCCCGATTGGCCAGCACCGCCTGGCGAATAGCCTGGTTAACGTCTTCAGCACTCACGGCCTCGGTGGCATAGTTAACGATCGACACGTGCTGGCCGTCTAGCTCCCCAGGGGCGTAGCCAAACATCTGCTCAAACTTGCGATTGGCGTAGCAAATTACCCCATTGTCGGCCCTCACTACGCAGATGCCCTCGGCCATGTTGCGAGTAATCACCGCCTGAAATTCCTGATTTTGCTCAGCCTGCTTGCGTTCTGCTTCGCCCCGCTTGCGTTCGCTGATGTCAATAATCACCCCCAGCATGCGCACGGGCTGCTGATCTGCATCGTATAGCCCCCGACCTCGACCCACTATCCAGCGCAGAGTGCCATCAGGGTACAACACTCGATACTCTGTTTCGTAGTCGGTGTGCTGGTGCAGAGCGTCCTGCAAGGCCTGCTCGACTCGCGCCAGATCATCGGGGTGAATGGCCCTGCGCCAGCGCTGGTACGGATCGTCTGTCGTGTCAGGATCTAGTCCCAGCAGTCTAAAGTGATTGTCATTCCAGATCGCCGTGTTCTGTTGCAAGTCCCAGTCCCAGGTGCCGATGTGGGTAAATTCGAGGGTCAGCCGCAGCTGCTCTTCCTGGCGGGCCAGGGTGGCCTCGGCCCGCTTGCGATCGCTAATGTCTTCGACAATGTACGAAAAGCGGGGATAGCCGCTGGGGCTATTGGCAATCGGACAGACGCTACCCGACAGCCAGCGATCGCCCGCCGGATCGCTATGGCAGTATTCAAACCGCACCGGGGCCTGGGTGCGCTCAGCCTCGCGATAGTAGGGGATCCAGCACCGCATAGTATCGAGGGATGCGCCCACCTCGCTGGCCAACCGATTTTCCATCGCGGCGGCGGCAGCGCTAAAAAATTCGGCAGCGGCCCAGTTAGCTGAGATATGCAATATATCGCTATTGCGGAGCTCGACAACCCCCATGGGCATCGCAGCACTGTTAAAAAGGCTGCGCAGAATCGATTTCCGCTCGCGTAGGTCAGCGTTAATGTGTTGCAGATCGACAGTGCGTTCGGCTACCCGCTGCTCCAGTTCGGCTTTGGCTTGGTGCAGGTCAGTCAGCGCCTGCTGGCGTTCGGCCTCGATGCGCTTGCGATCGGTGATTTCTTCGCAGATGGTGCTGATGCCGATGATGCGATCGCCATCTTTGAGCGGCCAAAAGCTTTCGACCCAGGTGCGCTGCACCCCCGGCTGAGCAGGGGTTTCACCGCTAATCTCCACATTCAGCAGCGGCTCCCCGGTGGTGAGAATGGGGCGCAGCATCGCTTCGGCCTGATCGGCTAACTTGGGCAGCAGCTCCCGCACCGATCGCCCCAGGTGGGCGGCAATGGGCAACCCATTCATTTCCGCCATGTGCTCATTTACCCGCACAAAGCGCAGATCGCGATCCAGCACATTCAGCCCAATGGGGGCCGACTGATAGATGGTTTCGATCTCAGCCAGCTGCTGCTGTAGCTGAATCTGCTGGGCTTGTAGACGGGCTTCGATACGTTTGCGATCGCTAATATCGGTCAACAGGACCACAGCGCCAAGCGTCTGGTTATCCACATCCGCCAGGGGCCGAGCGCTGAGCATCAGACTGAGGTGCTGCCCTCGGCAGTCCTCCAGCTCGACCTCTAGCCCCTGAATGCTCTCACCCTTGAGAATGGGGGCGATCGCAAAGGGAGCCTTACCAAGGGCGGGGTCTAAGGATGCTGCTTGGGGATCTTGCGGTGCGACCGATGGCGGTGCGATCGCCCCAATGCCCAGGGCATCAAATTTCTGCGAGAACAGCGTTGGCCCCCATAGTTCACAGGCCACCTGACTGGCGCGAATAATGGTGCCCTGGGGGTCACAGACCAGAATGGCTTCGCCCGCCTGCTCCAGCATCAACCGGGTCAGCCGTTCCGCCGCCAGGGTTTCCTCGTGGCGTTTTTGCTGGGTCAAGTCTGTAATCACCACACAGGCCATCCAGGTATCGTCAACCTTGAGCGAGCTGATGCTCATGTAAATCGGAATTTCAGCCCCCTGGGGGGGCGTCAGCGAGAACTCCATGGCACGGCGCTGCCCCAGGGCCGTCGCCCCGATCTGCGATTGAAACAGGAGGGCATCGTGGCGCGATAGAAACTGCTGCAGCGAAGCCCCCACCAGCTGCTCTAGGGGACACTGCAACAGGGTGGCCAGACTTTGGTTGCCGTATAAAATCAACCCGTCGGTCGAGAGAATAGCCGCCCCCTGCTGCATGTCTTCCACCAGCTGGCGATAGGAGTCGTCCGCCGTTTGCAGGGTAAAAATGCGGGGGCCGCTGGGGGTAGAAACGACCAGCGCATCCACTTCACCACTGTGGATGGCGCGCAGGGTTTCTTCACTGGTGGCCAGGCGATCGCGGAGGGCTTGAACTTCTGCCAACAGCTCAGTGTTTGTTTTATCAGCATCGTCGACATGGTTCATGAGCTAACCCATAGAACTATTTCATTGCGGTTGCAGGAATTTATAAATTACTCAAACCAAATTACTCAAACCTTGATCCTTAAGTTATTTTCTGGAAACCGAAATATCCCTGGCAGGATGGGCAAAGCTTGCGTGCCCATCAAAACTAGCTATGTTGCCTAACTATGGGCACGGGCAAAGACCTTTTCCCATCCTATGCTCAGGGGAGTTTCTTGCCAGGAAATCACCTCAGCACAATATCTAAACCCTTCAAAACCTTTTCAGTGTCAGACAAATCGCCCACAATCCGCCGCAGCGGCAGCGGCAGTTTTTTGACCAGGGTGGGAATTGCCACAACATTCTCAGTCAGCAGCTGATCAGTGCATTGGTAAATGTCAATCACCTCTAGATCATACCGCCCCTGCAAATGGGTTTCACACAGCAATTTGAGCCGCTCTAGGGCTCGAATGGATCGCGGGGTAGCCCCAGCCACATACAACCGTAGGCAATAGTGCTGCTGCTCAGCATCGGCGATCGCCTGCTCAAAGCTGGTCGTCAGATCGTCAGGTTCTTCTGGCAGCAATTCATAGATCTCTTCCTCGGGCATTTCATTTACCATCCCAATCTCTCCCCCAAACTGTCGGTATAAACGTTTTCCCTACCCATCTGTTTGTTTGACATCAAGCCGCACCAGCACCTTTTCTTGGTTCGACAAATCGCCGATAATCTGTCGAATGGGAGGGGGTAGCCGTCGCACCAGAGTTGGAATCGCCAAGATTTGATCTTGATTGGCTAGCTCTGGGTGTTGTAATAGATCAACGATTTCAATGTGATAAAGACCGTGCATATTTTCCTCACACAGGCTTTTGAGATTCGCAAAGGCGGCTACCGATTTAGGGGTCTGTCCGGCGACATACAGGCACAGTTCCCATGTTTTGTGTTTCCCTTGGTCTGATTCATTGAGTTGATGCATGATGGGGGCTCTTAGGTTCGATCGGTTAGGTAGGAGGCTAAATAGATAAACTAAAGGAATACAGGCTAGTCGGCGTGACGCAGCTGGGCGATCGCCGCTTGGTCTTCCATCAGTCCGGCTTCGTACCGGTGCTCCTCCTGCAGCAGGTGATCAAATTCGGCATTTTCTGCCTCTAGCTGCATCTGGAGTGTGGCTAGCTGCGCCTGGGTCATCTGTCGCTGCTGATCGAGCTGTCGCCGACGACTGGCCGCCTGCTGCTGCCGCTGTAAACGCTTCTTCTCATCGGCTGCCTCCTGCATCGCCCGCGCCGTGCCCGCCAGCACCTGATTGCGACCCAGATAGATATCCACCAGATCAATGCCCTGATCGGTAAGACGAAATTCTCGCACCTGGTTAGAATGGCCCATGCCGCGCGATTTGATCACCTGTAGCAGCCGATTGCGCTCGCCGTTGTGCTCCAGAGATCGCACCTCCAGCCAGGTATCCATCAGCGAAGAGACGCCGATCTCGGTGTGCTCTAGGGGCATGCCCGCCGCAATCAGGTTGGTCATCAGCACGGTAACCTGCTGCGCCTTGAGGGAGTCAATCAGGCGCATAAAAAACGACTTTGTCTGTGCCAAACTGCCGGTTGACGTCAGGTTGCTGATTGGATCGATCACGACGGTAGCGGGGTGCAACGCACTGAGCCAGCGATGAATCTGCACCAGATGCAGCTCTAGGCTATAGGTCGTGGGCCGGAGGGCCTGAATTTGCAGCAGGTCTTGCTCAATATAGGGGGCTAAATCTAGCCCGACCGATCGCATATTGCGCAAAATTTGCTGGGGCGCTTCTTCAAAGGCGATGTAGAGACAGCGCTCGGCCCGCTGGCAGGTGGCGGCGGCAAAATGGGCGGCGATCGTGCTCTTGCCCGTGCCCGCCATCCCCGTGATTAAGATGCTGCTGCCGCGAAAAAACCCCTGCCCGCCCAGCATGGTGTCGAGCCGGGGAATGCCGCTGGGAATGCGATCGCTAGACACCGCATGGTCTAGCCCCAGCGACGTTAAGGGCAGCACCGAAATACCGTCCTGATCGATCAGAAAGGGATATTCATTACTACCGTGGTGGGAGCCGCGATATTTCACAATTTGCAGCCGCCGGGTCGAGAGTTCCTCGTGGGTGCGCTGGTCCAGGCGAATCACGCAGTCAGAGACATACTCCTCTAGCCCCTGACGGGTCAGGCTCTGGTCGCCCCGTTCGCCCGTGACGATCGCCGTCACCCCTTTGGTCTTCAGCCAGCGAAACAGACGGCGCAGCTCGGCCCGCACAATCGTCGCATTAGATAACCCCGAAAACAGCACCTCGATGGTGTCTAAGACAACGCGCTTGGCCCCAATGCTGTCAATCGCCATCCCCAGCCGCACAAAGATGCCCTCTAGATCGTAGTCACCGGTTTCTTCAATCTCCGCCGGGTCAATATAAAAGCAGTCAATGCCGATCTTTTTTTCGGCCATCAGCTGGTTGAGATCCCAGCCGAGAGAGGTCACATTTTGAGCCAGCTCCTCACGGGTTTCTTCAAAGGAAATAAACACCCCCGGTTCGCCATACTGAGTTGCGCCTCGCACCAAAAACTCCATCCCCAGTAGGGTCTTGCCGCAGCCCGCCGAACCGCACACCAGGGTAGGGCGTCCTAGGGGCAACCCTCCTTCGGTAATCTCATCTAGGCCCTGAATGCCCGTCGGACATTTGGCGAGCTGACCGTAGCGAGACTCTGTTGCACTGTTACTTTGGGCCATAAACAGATCTCCATGGGGCCGTTCACCAATCGCCAAATAGCCGTAGTAGTAACGATTATCTCTCCAAATCTAGTCCGGCTATCCGTAGAATTCCCTAAAAGACTGCCCGTTTTTTCCTTTTTGGTGTCGAGTTAACAATAGTCCATAGAGATCGGGGGCCGGGGCAGGGGCGTCTCCGCCCGCAGAGCGTGCTTAACCCTTCGGGGAATGACGCTGGCTGGCTGGTTCTAGCCTGGTCGTGGTCGTGGCTATGGGGGCAACCGCAGCCCCATCCGCAGCCACTACCTCCACTGTGCCGCGAAACATGTTCATGCCGCAGGTAAATTCGTAGCGACCGGGCCGGGTGGGGGTAAACTCGATCGCCGTAGTCTGGTTCACGGGCAGCCCCTGGGCAATGCGAAACTCAGGGAAGCGCACCTCCTCTAGGCAACTGCTGGGATCTTTGCGGTAAAAGTTGAGCCGCACCGGCTGCCCCGCCTGCACCACAATCTGGCTGGGCTCATAGCCGCCATCGACGGTGACGGTGATCTCTTGCACGCCGCCCGTCGTAGTGGCCCGGCGAGACTTGGGCTGACTGAGCAAAAACCACCAGAGTTCGAGGCCAATTAGGCTCAAACCTACTCCGGTAACGGCCACCTTAGTCCAGAGGGGTTGCTCAATGCGCTGAAATTGCCCAGTTCGCTCTGGAGAAGAATTGCCCATCGCGCCGTGGCCCATTTGGGCTGGGGTGCTGCTGGCCAGGGCGAGCAGCAGACCCAAGCCGGCCAGACCACTAAAGATGAAGTATCTGAGTTTCATAGGAGTGCTCCTCGGCCATCGCATTTAATCCAAACCCCTCTACCCCTTCACCCCTCCAGCCTGGGGCGAAAGTTCCGCAACCTGAGCGCGTTGGTCACCACCGACACCGAGCTAAAGGCCATGGCGGCCCCGGCGATAATTGGGCTGAGCAGCCAGCCAAACAGGGGGTACAAAATGCCCGCCGCGATCGGGATGCCCGCCGTGTTGTAGATAAAGGCAAAGAACAGGTTTTGGCGAATGTTTTGCATGGTGGCGCGGGAGAGCTGAATGGCGGTGACAATGCCGTTCAGATCGCCGGAGATCAGGGTAATGTCGCTGGCGGCGATCGCCACATCGGTGCCCGTGCCAATCGCCATGCCCACATCGGCCTGGGCCAGGGCGGGGGCGTCGTTGATGCCGTCGCCCACCATGGCGACCACCCTGCCCTCCCGCTGTAGAAGCTCGATCTGGGCCGATTTTTGGTCGGGGCGCACCTCGGCAAACACGCGGGAAATGCCCACTTCGCGGGCGATCACTGCGGCGGTGCGACGGTTGTCGCCGGTGAGCATGACCACCTCCAGGCCCATGCGTTGCAGCTTGGCAATGGCCCTAGCCGAGGAGGGCTTCACCGCATCGGCAATCCCCAGAAGGGCCTCCACCTGACCCTCCACCGCCAGCCATACCACCGTGCGCCCCAGGGATTCGATCCGCTCCCCCTGGCTTTGCAGCGGCTCCGTATCAATGGCCAGCTCCTGCATCCACCGATGGGTGCCGATGTGGACGCGCTGCCCCAGAACGAGGCCCTGCACGCCGCTGCCGGCCACCGCCTCAAACTCCAGGGCATCCACCAGCGTCACCCCCTGGGCTCGGGCATACTGCACCACCGCCTCCGCCAGGGGGTGCTCAGAGTTGCGCTCCAGGGAACCGGCCAGCTTCAGCAGATGCAGTTCGGTGGCGGTGCCGTTCACCGTCACGTAGTCGGTCACGGTGGGCTGGCCCTGGGTAATGGTGCCGGTCTTATCGAGCACAATGGTCTGAATTTTATGGGCCAGCTCCAGGCTGTCGGCCCCTTTGATCAGAATGCCGTGCTCCGCCCCTTTGCCGGTGCCCACCATAATCGAGGTGGGCGTCGCCAGCCCCAGGGCACAGGGACAGGCAATAATTAACACCCCCACGGTGGGAATCAACGCCATGGTGACGTTGCCCATCAGGTTGTACCAAACGATGAAGGTGAGCAGGGCGATCGCCATCACCACCGGCACAAACCAGGCCGTTACCTGGTCGGCCAATTTTTGAATCGGGGCCTTAGACCCCTGGGCCTGCTGCACCAGCTTAACGATCTGGGCCAGGAAGGTGTCCTTGCCGACCCGAGTGGCGCGAAACTTAAAGCTGCCGGTTTTGTTCAGGGTGGCCCCAATCACCTCATCCCCCACCTTTTTCTGCACCGGCACGCTCTCCCCGGTCAC
Source organism: Nodosilinea sp. (assembly GCA_041739575.1). Lineage (GTDB taxonomy): Bacteria > Cyanobacteriota > Cyanobacteriia > Phormidesmidales > Phormidesmidaceae > Nodosilinea. Next base: position 14,229 of record JBGSNT010000245.1, read on the forward strand.
CATCGCCTCATCCAGGGTGGAGGCTCCATCGACAATCTCGCCATCGACCGGAATTTTCTCCCCCGGGCGTACCAAAATCACGTCCCCCACCGCCACGGCGGCGATGGGAATATCCACCTCCTGGCCGTGACGGATCACCCGCGCAGTTTTGGCCTGCAGCCCGATCAGCTTGCGAATGGCCTCGGAGGTCTGGCCCTTAGCCCGATTCTCGAACAGGCGGCCCAGCAAAATCAGGGCGACAATCATCGTTGCTGCCTCAAAATATACGTCGGGCTTGAGGCCCTGCTCGATAAACCACTGGGGATAAAAGGTGGGAAACAGCGAGTAGAGAAAGGCCGTTCCGGTGCCCACCGCCACCAGGGTATCCATGCTGGCGGTGTGGCGCTGGAGGGCTTTCCAGGCGTTGATGTAAAACGAGCGGCCCGCCCAAACCAGCACCGGCGTAGTCAGCACCAGCTGGAGCCAGGGGTTGTGCAGCCACATCGGTATAAACGGGATTGGCAGGCCCGTCATCATCGGTAGTGAGCCGATCATCAAGAAGCCACCGATCGCTAGAGCGAACCCGGCTTTGCGGGTCAGCTGGCGGGTTTCGGCCGCGCTCGCTCGCCGCTCGGCATCGTCTTCGGGGGCCAGCACATCGTCGCTGAGGGGCTGGGCACCGTAGCCCGCCTGGTCCACCGCCGCCTGAATAGTGGCCAGGCCGGTGCGCTGGGGGTCATAGGTGACCGCCGCCTGTTCAACACCAAAATTGACGGTGCAGTCGACTACTCCAGGCACCGCCTGAATGGCCGATTCAATAGTGCTGGCGCAGGCGGCACAGCTCATGCCCCGCAGCTTGAAGGTTTGATGTTCCATTTTGTCTTGCCTAGGCAATGGTGTAGCCAGCCGCAACAATGGCGGTTTTGATCGCGGCCTCGGGGACAGCGGCGTCAACGATGACCTGCTTAGTCTTAGGGTCGGCGCTCACCTGGGCGGTGGCATCGATCGCATGAATCGCCTCGGTGACTGTTTTGACACAGGCAGAACAGGCCAAATCGGGAACGTTGAGTTCAACGGCCATAGAAACCCCTTTGCATAACTCGATAGTCCTATCTTGGAGGCTCCAGTGCACTGGAGAGTCAAGGGGGTATTTGTATCGTTATTCTCTATTTTGTTGCGGATTGACTCCCCCGCTAGGCACAGCTTTTAAGCTAGAGACATGGCAACGGCCTAACGCCTCGGGGCTGTTGCAAAGCGGTCAGCCAACCTAAGCAGTTGGGCAATCAATCCAACCTTAAGCTGACTGGACAAATGCTGTAAATGGCGATTCGCCCGGCTTGATGGGGCCTGAGAGGGTAGGCATCTGGGCTGCAAAGGGCCCGATTCCCCCCTCCTCCATTCAATGCCAGAGGATTGCTCTGTCCGGGGCCGATCTCCCTTGAGGAGGGTCATCCCATGACAACTAAATTTGTGCAACTTGCGATCGCTGCCCTGGCCGGGGCCGGGGTAGTAACCCTGGTGTTTACCATCACTCCCCTGCGGGCCCATACGGGGTGGATGCCCCTCATGCATGGCCCCGGCCAGCCGGGCCAGCCGATGGGGCTAGACGATGACGACATGCCCTGTCTTCGCGACGGCGTGTTTGCCCCCGACAGCCTAGAAATCCTCCAGGGCACAGCGACTCAAGTCAATCGCTACGGTGGCCACCAGGGCACATTTATGACCCTAACGACCCCGCAAGAAACCCTGGAGGTTCACCTCGGCCCGGCCTGGTACCTGCAAAATCAGGGGTTTGACATCGTCCTCAACAGCCCTATTCAGGTAACGGGCTTTCGCAGCTCCTGGAATGGGCAGTCTGTATTGATGGCCACTGAGATCAGACAGGGCGATCGCGTCCTACCGCTGCGCGACGCCGAGGGCTATCCCCTGTGGCGGCAGATGGATGTTCCGTCTAATTAGTGTTTTTGTCCTCGGAAGCAATTCACCAACAGCTTACAGCTGCTCAGCAAACCATCCGCCACTATGGGCTTGACTGCAGTATTTCTAGCAGACTCTCTACCGCAGGTGATGCATGGGCCCAGGCAAGTTCATAGCTCAACTCGAAGCGTGGGCTTTGTTTTAGAACAGAAACACCCGGATAGGATAAACCGGCCACCATGGGAGCATTCCCCACCCCCACGCCGCCAGCGACCATTGCCAAAGTATCAGCCATTGTAGAAACGTCGATTGCGATCGTAGGCTCAAAGCCCGCTTCGGAGGTGTAGCGGCGATAGGTATCGTAAATAATTGGCTGGCGATCGCGGTCAGGTAAAATGATGGGATAACCCGCCAGGTCGGCCAAACTCACCGGCTCTTCTTTTTCGAGTTCGTGACCCGATTGAACGAGCACCGACATCGGTACCACGCCTAGATGCTGACGATGGATGCCTGTAGGAATTGAGACATCCCAGACAATCGCCACATTCACCATGCCATTCGCTAGGGCTGAACCGATTGAGCGTTCGTCGAGCTGACATAGCGATACCCGTGTTTCGGGATGGTCGCATTTGAAGTTAGCGATTAGCTTTCCGACGAGGGGCTGGGCCGTGCCAATCCCCATCCCTACCGTGAGCGAATCAATGCCGTCAACGGCACCCGCCTTGGCGGCCCGAACGGCCATGTCAGCATAGGAAACGGCTTTTCTCGCCGATTCGAGGAACCCCCTGCCGGCATTGGTCAAGGAGACATCGCGGGAGGTGCGATTGAGCAGCTTCACTCCCAGATCGGCTTCTAGCTCGCTGACCAAACGGCTCATGGCCGGTTGCGAGATACCGCACTGGTGGGCGGCGCGACCGAAGTGCAGCTCCTCGGCTAGGACGATAAAGGCACTAAGGGTTTTTAAATTCATTGATACCAAAATAGATATGAATCAATCACTATTTTATATTTGTTTTGCAATTGATGTCGTGTTAATTATTAATGAGCTTAGTTCTAATGCCGGTATTGGCATTGCTGATCGCACCTGCGAATCTCGGACTTCTCGCCTTGGCTGGCAGCCCACCAACTATTCCTAAGAGGCATCTATGACGGAACTTGGCTTCACCCATAAAACATTTGACTTGCTAGAGGGTCTGGCAGCCAATAACGAAAAAGCCTGGTACGACGAACACCGAGAGGAGTTCGATACCTATGTCAGAACGCCCTTCGCCATGGTCTTAGAACTGGTTACTGAACGGCTGGAAGGAACCAACGTGCCCCTGGCGGGCGGGCCGAAGACCATGTTTCGCCAAAACCGCGACGTTCGGTTTTCTAAGGACAAGTCGCCCTACAGCACCCACGTCAGCGGCGTGCTGACACCCTCAGGCACCAAAGCCGAGAAGGAAGGCCTGCTCTACCTCCAGCTGGAAAGCTCAGGGGGCTTAATCGCCTGCGGATTCTACCAGCTAAAGCCAGCGGAGCTGGCACCCATCCGCGATCGCATTATCGAAGAGCCCGAGGAGTTTGCTCAGGTGCTCAAAGATCTCGGTGCGGCGGGTCTGTCGCTCAGCGATGAGGATAAGCTGACCGCTATGCCGCGCGGCTACGAGGCCCACAGCGACCATGACTATGCCGACTATTTGAAACTAAAAAGCTTCGTCGCATCGGTTCAGCTTGGCAAAGGTGCCTGGCTAGATGCCGATATTGTCGATTGCATGGTTGAATACGCTAAAAACTGCGCCTCTTTGCTGGAATTTGGCCGAGACGCAAAAGAGAATTAGGCCCATGATCAAGACTGAAAATTTTGAGAAAGTCGAAGTGACATCCGCCCAAGAATTACGCGAGTGGCTAGAGACAAACCAATCGCAAACTGAAAGCATTTGGCTGGTCACCTATAAAAAACACATCGGTGATAAGTATGTTTCTGTCCAAAATATTCTCGATGAAGTGCTCTGCTTTGGCTGGATCGATGGCATTCGTCGCAAGCTAGATGACGATCGCACTATGCAGATGATCTCGCCTCGCCAGGCTCAGCACTGGGCCAAGACCTACAAAGACCGGGCCGCAAAGCTGATCGACGCAGGCCGCATGCACCCCGCTGGCCTAGCCGCCATCGCCGAGTCAAAGCGCAACGGTCTGTGGAACTTCATGGATGACGTGGATGCTCTGATCAAGCCAGACGATTTGGTCTCAGCATTAGAATCACACCCGCCCGCCAGCGAATACTTTGACGCCTTTGCTAAGTCCACCCAACGCAACATTCTCCGCTGGATCAAACTTGCAAAAACGCCCGAGACCCGCGCCAAACGAATCGAGAAAACAGCCGTTTTAGCCGCCCAAAATCAGAAGATTCCACAGACTTGACTGTTTCTAATTAATCCATAATCCGAACTCTTGAATCTCTTTTTTTTTCGTAGGGTGGGCACCGCCCACCATCAATCATAAGTGGGTGAACGGAATTAAACGTAGCGATGGAAGTAAGCTGAAGTGCCGCCCATTAAGGTTGTTCCAGCCATGCCAACGCCCCCGTTACGAGTTGAACTGAGTGTAGAGGAAGATCGCACCCTGCAAGACTTGCGAGGGGCGTCTGGAGTACCTCAACGCACTAAAGACCGGGCTGAAGCACTGAGATTCAGCCATCGAGGCTGGACGCCTCACCACATTGCTGAGTATCTGGGTTGGCGAGTGGCCACGGCCCGCACAGCAATTCATCGGTGGCAGCAAGAGGGTCTGTATGGGCTGTGGGATAGTCCTCGCCCAGGGCGTCCGCCGCAGTGTACATCGGCGGTGATGGCCGGATTGGAGCAGTACCTATCGACGGAGGAGCGCACCGTCAATAGTCGTCAGTTGATGGAGCATCTGGCCGAGGTTCACGGCATCAGCTTCAGCCGAGGCCACCTGAGGCGATTACTCAAAAAAAAGATATCGATGGAAACGCACCCGCCACAGCCATCGCCGCCGCCAAGACCCCGTGCTGCGAGCCCGGAAACAGGATGACTTAGACCTTCTACAACAGGCTGCTCAAGACGGCTATATTCGGTTGAAGTACCTCGATGAGTCAGGCTTTGATAGCTGGAGTCCCGTCAGCTACAGTTGGTCATTGATGGGCACTCAAAAGTGTCAAGAGCAGACGATGAAGCGCAGTCGGCGGCTCAGTATTCTAGGACTCTGGGAACCGGGACGGGAGATGAGCTATGGCTTAGTCGTCGGTAGTCTCACCAGTGCCACTTACATCCGGTTTATAAATTGGCAAGCTACCCGCGCCCAACGCCTGTTTCAGCGCACCGGTATCGCTACCGTAATCGTCCAGGATAATGCCTCGTTCCATACCAGTAAGGCGGTGCAAGAGCGGCTTCCCATCTGGCAGGCTCAAGGCCTGGATTTCTTTCAACTGCCCCCGTACTGTTCGGAGATGAATCCAATTGAGACCGAATGGCATCAACTTAAAGCCCATGAGATTCGAGGCGAGATGTTTGAGGATACCTATGACCTGGCAAGGGGCGTGATCGCTGGATTGAACCGTCGAGGGATTCAGGCAGGCTATGTCCTCAAACGCTTTAATTTTGCCTCGGGTTGTCAAGCAAATCCTAAATTTCTCATAACCTAGCAGGACTACGTTTATTTAGAGCCACCTACTTATCGAATTCCTGAAAGAGTGGAATTTATATAATCCTCATTCCTTAATCAGCAGCAGGGCAGATCTCCCCAGATAAGACCGTGAACTGTCAATGCGCAACCGCGTCATTTACCGTAAGCTGTTGCGCATTTAAATTGCATCCACAGCATTTCCTTTATTTTTGAGATTACGCCCCCAATTTATTACAAGATCACCCTCATTCAACAGGTTATTGATAAGGGCTTCTAACTCTTCAATCGACTTAAATAGACGA
>JBGSNT010000278.1:0-18987 GCA_041739575.1 Nodosilinea sp.
CAGTTTAAGCGGTTGGGCCACTGGCCGAAAGCCCGTGGCTAGGGACGGGGGATTTTTGCTCAGCACCGCTCGACAGCGATCGAAGGGGCGGGTGTTGAAAATAATGTGGGACTCTACCCAACTGGCGGTTCCCGGCATGGCCCAACTGGTACCGTCGCCGGGAAAGGTGACCGTCTCTCCCGCCTGGAGCGCATCGCCTTGGGGAACCTCGGCAACTTCCTCGGATTCAGTCTCTGGCGATGCGGGCAGCGGCGGCGCCATCAAGAGGGCACTGCACCCGCCGCGGCTGTCAAAGCTGATCCACAACAAATGCAGAGCCTGGCCAGAGCCGTTGGCGAGACGATAGGCAATGCGGCTATCCCGCGACAGGAAAAGCGGGGCGGGATCGATCAGCGCCTTCTGGGCCTTGCGGATGGCGATGGGCCAGACCGAGGTAGACTTTCGCCCCGTGGTTTGAACCCAGAGGGGTGTGGAGTTGGGCTGCACAGTCTCAAGCACCACCGCCGTTTCCAGCTGGGATGCAGTGTGATTTTCGGTGAGCCGGACTAGCTTAAGGGCCAGTAGTCCCTCGAGGTGGGGGGTCAATCGGTTGACCGCTGTTTTTACGGCCTCTTCCTTGGCCAGCATAGTGCCCGGCAGCAGCGTGCGGTTGGGGGCAAATAGCCCGTAGCTACTCTCGGGGTCGCCCTTGGGCTCTGGCAAATTGCCGGCTGCTCCGGGCAGGGCCGCCGTAAGCATGGGCATGGGCCCGGTGGGCAATCGCCCAAACAGGCAGTCGGCGGCTCTCTCACCAGCGGACGCGGAGGCCACGAAAGGGATACCGGCCAGGGCGCTGGTGGCGTCAACCCGCTCGACTCGCTTTAGCTGGCTGTCCAGGGCCACCACCAGGTCGATGGTCTGGGGCAGCAACCGCACCTGTTCGTACACAGTCTGCCGCCCTAACCCCATGGTGGTGGCAGGGGCACCAGTCGCATCCACAGGTTTAACTACCGCCCTAAGGCCCGTGCGGGACTCTAGGCGCAGCGCCAAGTCGCCCGCTGCGGTGGCGGCTACCAGGGTAGAGCCCGGTTGCAGATACCGCAGTACCAGGGGCGGCACCCCGCCCAGCCACAGGGAGGGTGATCGGTCATCGCTGGGTAGAGGTAAAACCGCTCCCTCGGCTGGAGGGATGGCCATGAGAGAGCTGTAGGCCGTTGGGCCGGTGCGGGGAAGGCGGCGATCGCTGATCGTTGGCTGCTGGTCGGCCCCGACCCAGCGCTTGAGGCGCTGATTAGTGCGCTGCATCATTACTTGGGGGCTGGAGTCGGGGGAGGCGTTTTCCCACAGGCTCTGGGTGAGGGCGTAGGTAAACACCCCGGCGCTAAACCCATCCCAAGGGCTCTCCAGCACCAGCCGCCCTACCTCGGCGGCGCGCAGTAGCAGACCTGGCCAGGGGGCATCTAAATTGACCAAGCTAGTCCCAGGCTCGGCCCCAATCGGTAGGGGCAGTCGGCCCACCGGCACCGTGGGCCGCGACCTGACCCGGGAGTTGCCCCAGCGCAGATAGCCGGTGTCCTGTCCGCCGGCATCAATAACGGTGGTGAGATTTGCCGTGGGCAGCGCGCTCAGGCTTGCGATCACCTCCGCCTCTAGCAGGTCGCCCAGCCGGGGGGCCGCTTCACTGGGCAGACGACTGTCCACGGTTACCCAGGCAGCGTGAACAGCCTCGGCCCCGCTCGCCCCGTCGCTGACCCGCACCTGGCTACCGTAGCCGCTGAAATGGAGAACCACGGCATCCTCAGCCTGGGCCTGCTGCACCAGGTGCTCGTCAATGGCCTGTAGAATCCCGGCGCGGGTGGCATCCTGATTGGTCAGCACAACCACATTGGCGGGTTCAAAGCCAAAGCGATTCACCAACAGCTGACGCTGCAGCTCCACATCGGTCAGGCAGCCCTTGAGGGCAATATCTTGGGATACCCCGGGGTCGAGGGCACGGTCGGGGTAGGCGTTAATGCCAATCAGCAGAGCGAGTTTGCGACGGGCGGGCTTAGCCAGGGCCTGCTGGTACAGGTCGGTACCCCCCAACAGGACAGTGCCCCCCACGCCTAGCGCCCCTAGGGCCAGAGTCGCCTGCTGTAGAAACGCCCGTCGATTCAGTCTCACCGAGTTGATTGCATCCTATTTAGCTGACGGTTTCGGGAACCCGCATGGCCTTAGCCAGTTCTGCTGCCACCTCAGGCCGAGAAAACTCAGGGGGCGGTAGCTCACCCCGACGCAGCATTTCTCGCACTTTGGTGCCCGACAGGTGAATCCGCTCTTCCTTGGTGCTGGGGCTGGTTTTTGAGGTGGCCATGCCCCCGGTGCGGGTGCAGTAGAAGGCGTGCTCAAACTTCATGGGTACAATACCCAGTTCCCCAGGCTCAAACTCATCAAAGATGTACTGAGCATCGTAGGTGCCGTAGTAATCGCCGACCCCAGCGTGGTCGCGCCCCACAATGAAGTGGGTACAGCCGTAGTTTTTGCGGATTAGCGCGTGGAAAATGGCTTCCCTAGGCCCAGCGTAGCGCATTGCGGAGGGATTGATCGCAAGGATTACGCGGTCCTGGGGGAAGTAGTGTTCCATCATAATTTCGTAGCAGCGCATCCGCACGTCGGCGGAGATGTCGTCGGACTTGGTCGCCCCCACAAGGGGATGCAAAAACAGGCCATCGACGGTTTCGAGGGCACACTTTTGAATGTATTCGTGGGCCCGGTGAATGGGGTTGCGGGTTTGAAAGCCAACGACGGTTTTCCAGTTGCGATCGCGGAACAGAGCCCGCGATGCCGCTGGGTCAATCTGGTACTTGGGGAACAGGGGATGGGGATCGCGCTGCATCAGCCATACTGGCCCAGCCAGGTTCACTGCCCCCTGCTCGTAGACCACCTTGACGCCGGGGTGCTGCTCCTCCTCGGTGCGGTAGACATTGAGGGCCTCGTGGGCCTTGTCGTAGGTGTATTTTTCTTGCAGTTCTAGGACGCCGACAAACCGCCCAGCGGGGTCATCTAGGCGCACCAGGGTGCCCTCCTGAAGCGGCGCGGCCACGGCTTCATCTACTGAAAGGGTCACCGGAATAGCCCAGGGCAAGCCATTGGCCAGGCGCATATCGGTGACGACCGGGTCGTAGTCAGCTTTTCCCATAAAACCATTTAGGGGGCTGAAGCCGCCGATGGCGATCATCACCAGGTCAGAATAGGCCCGCTCGTCCAGACTGACCCTGGGCAGGATGTCGGCTTGATCCAAATAAAAGGATTTTTTCTCAGGGGGAACTAGGCGATTGATTAAGGTGCCGCCGTGGGGCGCAATGCCGTCTTTGGGTAGGGTCATCGAAATATCGCTGTCTTCTATTGAAGTTACATACTGGGTTCAATGCCACTATAAATTACATTGGCTTCAGGTAGACTTCAAATTCAATTGGATTGAAGGTATGGCGCTGGTCACTGTGGCTAGGGTACGGGTCACTATCATTGGCAAAAGCTGAGGCGGCGCAATGGTGTATGGCCAGTGCGACAGAAAGTGTTCCAGATTGTCTTAATCGATCTGCTGATAGCAGTAAATTTTGTCGGACGGAGCTTGTCCGTGGCAGCCTATGGCCTCACTCGGCTCCCATGGTGTCTTACACCCAAGGGCGGCCTGGGTTTCTGTTGCCGGTCTAGCTATGGCTCGGAACATTTTCCAGATTGCCTTGGTCCCGACCATCCCGCCGGCTCGCCGTCCCGCTAGTCCCTATGGAGACGATGCCACAGGGGGTGGGAAGCCCCCTGGGCCTGAATGCGATCGGCGAGTTGTTGCAGGCGCTGGTGCTCGGCTGGGGTCAGGCCAAAGAGAATATAGCGGCTTTCGGCCACCAGCAGGGCTACGGTTAGCCCTACGCAGAGCCCCAGCCCTACGGCGGCAAGGCGGTTGTAGGCCAGCCCGTAGCGCATGGCTGCCCAGGTGAAAAACTCTTGAAGATGGGCAATTTCAGCCCGCAGGCTCCACAGGCTCAGGCTACCCACCGTCAGCCACAGCAGACCGGTTATCACCCACCAGCGGCGCAGCATGATTGAGCGCAGGCGCTGGAGGTGTACAGGATAGCTAGGGGCACCCATGGCTAAAGTCTTTAGGGTTGAGTTTCGGGTTGGGGGTCAAGTTCGTCGGGGCTGCCGCTGTAGGCCTGACCACTGCGATCGCGCCAGAGGGCCAGCAGCGAGCTGGCCACAAAAATACTGGAGTAGGCCCCTGCGATAAAGCCCACAATCAGGGCCAGGGCAAAATACTTAAGGGTTTGACCGCCAAATATGACGATCGTCACCAGGGGCAAGATCGTCGTCAGGGATGTGTTGATCGATCGCCCCAGGGTTTGGTTCACGGCGCTGTCGACAATGTCGTTGATGTGGGTGCTGGGGTTGAGCTTAATGTTCTCTCGAATGCGATCGTAAATCACTACCGTGTCGTTGACCGAGAACCCCACGATGGTCAGCAGCGCCACGATAAATAGGCTGTCGACTTCTATTCCCAGCACTAACCCCAAAACGGCAAACACCCCGGCGGTGATGGTCACATCGTGAGCCAAGGCGAGAATCGCCAACAGGGCGTAGTCGAGTTTAAACCGCAGGCTGAGGTAGATCACAATGCCCGCAAAGGAAACCATCAGGGCTAGCAACCCCGAAACCAGCAGCTGTTGTCCAATCACCGGCCCCACCGAGTCGATCTGGGCAGACCCGGAGTCAAAGGGGCCAAGGGCCTGGTCTAGGGCACTTTGCAGGGTGGTGCGCTCTTCGACATCGAGGTTGCGGGTGCGAATAGACAGCCCCTGCTGGTCGTCGCCCAAAATTTGAATGCTGCTGGAGTCTAGCCCCTGCTGCCCCAGGATCTGTCTGACCTCGGCTAGATCAATTCCTTCGGTGCAGCTATTGGTGGTTACGCAGGCTCGGGTGAGCTGAAGTCGGGTGCCACCAGCAAAGTCGAGGCCCGGCTTTAGGGGAGCCCCAAACTGCTGCCAGGAAATTGCCATGGCTACCAGACTAGCCAGCACTAAAGCCCCGGAAATGGCCCACCATAGACCGCGCTGCTGAATAATGTTGAGCTTCATTGGCACTCCTAGGGGCGAACGGTGTCGGGGCGAGTGGCGGTGAGGCCGGGGCAAAACAGGCTGGGCCGCCGGAATTGAGGCAGGCTGATGGCCAAGAACATCAGGGTCCGGGTGCAGGTCAGGGCCGTAAACATGCTGATGGCGACGCCAATGGCCAAGGTGAGGGCAAACCCTTTCACCAGCCCGGCCCCGAAGTAAAACAGCGCGGCGCAGGAAATCAGGGTGGTGACGTTGCCGTCTAGGATGCTCGAAAAGGCGCGAAAAAATCCTGATTCCACCGACCGATAGAGGGTTTTTTCTGCCTTTAGTTCTTCCCTGGTGCGCTCAAAAATCAGCACATTGGCGTCCACCGCCATGCCGATGCTAAGAATAAAGCCGGCAATTCCCGGCAGGGTCAGGGTGACCCCCAGTAGATTAAAGGCGGCCCAGGTGAGCAGGGCGTAGATGATCAGAGAAATATCGGCCAATATGCCCGGCAGCCGGTAGTAGACAGCCATGAAAATCAACACCAGAACCAGGCCGGCAATGCCAGCGTAGAGGCTGCGCTGAATGCTGTCTCGACCCAGGGTAGGCCCCACGGTGCGGTTTTCGACCACCTCGACGGGGAGAGGGAGGGAACCCCCCTTCAGCTGAATGGCCAATTCGCTGGCCGACTGGGCGTTAAAGCTGCCCGAGATCTCCGCCCCGCCGCCGGTAATGCCGGTCTCGGCATACTGTACATCCACCCGAGGAGAACTTAGCAGGCGGTTGTCTAGAAAAATGCCAATGCCTCGGCCTGTGCCGGCGATCGCCTTGGTAATTTCAGCAAACTCGTTGCCGCCTTCGGAGTTAAACCGCAGAGAAACAACCCAACGCCCGGCGCTGTCGGTACCGGCAATGGCATCGGTGAGCTTATCGCCCTTCAGGGTGCTGGGCTCAAATAGGGCCGCGATGGCCTCGTTGCTGGCGGCGATATCGGCCTGGAGTTTCTCGATGCGGGCGACGCTATCGCTGTCGTTGTTGGGACCAGTCGGTAGGTTGGCCTGGAGGGCCGCGAGTTCACCCAGGTGACCCTGGAGCACCTGATTTTCCACCTGTAACTGCTGATCGGTGCCCGGCCGCTGGGCGCGAAACTCCAGCTGGGCAGTGCCCCCCAGGACTCGCTCGGCCTGCTGGGGGTCGCTGACGCCGGGCAGCTGCACCAGCAGCTGATTGTTGCCCAGCTGCTGCACCACCGCCTCAGAAACCCCCAGGCCGTTGACCCGCCCCTCAACTACGGTTTGCACCGCCTCCATTTCGCGATCGGTGATGGTGGGGATCTCCTTGGTGGGCTGTACCTGAATGGTGAGCTGAGAGCCCCCTCGCAGGTCTAGCCCCAGTCGCGTGGGAATCTGGGTAATGACCACCACGGCGGCGATGGTGAGAACCAAAATAACCCCTAGCCAAGCTCGATATTTTGCCATTGCTGTTGCGTATCGCTGCGGTGTAGGTGAAGACAGGCAGGAAAATCCCTGGGAACGGGAGCGGGCACGGCCCTAGCTGAAGCTAGTCGCCTCAGACCTTGAGTGCGACCATGTTCTCGACGGCGGCCTCAATTTGTTTGGGCTGAACAATGGTCAATGTCTCTAGCTTACCGTTGTAGGGGGTAGGGATGTCCTGGGAGGACAGGCGTACTACTGGGGCGTCTAGTTCGTCGAAGTAGCGGTCGTTAATGGAGGCAATGATTTCGGCACCAATGCCACCGGTGCGCATGCATTCCTCCACAATAATGACCCGGTGGGTCTTCTTAATGGAGGCGCCGATGGTCTCAAAGTCGAGCGGCTTGAGGGAAATCAGGTCGATGACCTCGGGGTCAATGCCCTTTTTCTCTAGGCCCTTGACCGCCTGGGTGACGTGGTGGCGCATGCGGGAGTAGGTGAGGATGGTGACGTCTTTGCCCGGGCGCACTATTTCAGCCTTGTCCAGCGGTACCACGTACTCGTGGTTGGGCAGGTCTTCTTTGAGGTTGTAGAGCAGCACGTGCTCAAAGAAAAGCACCGGGTTGTCGTCGCGAATGGCGGCCTTGAGCAATCCCTTGGCATTGTAGGGGGTGGAGCAAGCCACGATTTTAAGCCCTGGCACCGCCTGGAAGTAGGCCTCTAGCCGCTGGGAGTGCTCGGCCCCGAGCTGACGACCGACCCCCCCTGGGCCGCGGATGACCATGGGAATTTTAAAGTTGCCGCCGGAGGTATAGCGCAACATGCCGGCATTGTTGGCAATTTGGTTAAAGGCCAGCAGCAAAAAGCCCATGTTCATGCCTTCGATGATGGGCCGCAGGCCCGTCATCGCCGCCCCTACGGCCATGCCGGTAAAGCTGTTTTCGGCGATCGGGGTGTCGAGCACGCGCAGCTCGCCATACTTCTCGTAGAGGTCCTTGGTGACTTTGTAGGAGCCGCCGTAGACCCCGACATCCTCCCCCAGCACAAACACGGTGTCGTCGCGGCCCATCTCTTCGTCGATGGCTTCCCGCAGGGCGTTAAATAAGAGAGTCTCTGCCATGGCTTTGGATTGCTAATTAAATAATGGTGTGGACAGCCCGGTAGCGGTGGCCCCGGAATGGCTTGGGCAGCCTGCTAGGCCCCCTGCGGGTCAAGGATTGAGCCCTGATGGATGGATTGGTGAGACGAGGGCGGCGGGCTCCTCTGCTGAGCAGAACGGACTAGTCCTCGGCAAAGATGTACTTGTAGAGGTCCTCTGGGCTGGGTTCGGGGCTGTCTTCGGCGAAGGTGAGGGCGTCGTCGATGGTGGTCTGGATGCGATCGCGCACTGCCTTCAGGGCCTCCCCCGTCACCAGGTTGTGTTTGAGCAGGTAGGCCTCAAACCGCTTGATCGGGTCACGGGCCAGCCAGGCCTCTTTCTCGGCCTTTGAGCGCAGCTCGTCGGGATCGGCCAGGGAGTGGCCCCGAAATCGGTAGGTGAGGGCTTCGATTAAGGTGGGGCCTTCGCCGGCGCGGGCGCGGGCCACCGCCTCCTGGGCGACGCTGCGCACCGCCATCACGTCCATGCCGTCGACTTCGATGCCGGGCATGCCAAACACCGAGGCTTTTTTGTAGATCTCGGGTTGGGAGGTGGCCCGCTCATGGGCCATGCCAATCGCCCACTTATTGTTTTCCACCACAAATAAGATCGGCAGCTTCCACAGCGCGGCCATGTTCAAACACTCAAAAAACTGACCGTTGTTGCTGGTGCCATCGCCAAAGAAGCAGGCGGTGACCTGGTCGGCGCTGGGGTCGCCCAGGGCATCGCGACGGTAGCGCGACTGAAACGCCGCCCCTAGCGCCACCGGAATACCTTCTCCAATAAACGCGAACCCCCCCAGCAGATTGTGTTCACTGGAAAATAGGTGCATAGACCCACCCCGGCCCCGGCTACAGCCGGTTTCCTTACCAAAGAGCTCGGCCATGACATTTTTGGCGGGCACCCCGGCGCTGAGGGCATGGACGTGGTCGCGATAGGTGCTGCACACGTAGTCATCGGACCGTAGGGACTTGATTACCCCGCTGGAAACCGCTTCCTGACCGTTGTAGAGGTGCACAAAGCCGAACATTTTGCCCCGATAGTACATTTCGGCGCATTTGTCCTCAAAAAAGCGCCCTAAAATCATGTCCTCGTAGAGCACCAGTCCCTCCTCGGCGGAGATTTGGGCTGCTGGGGCCTGGAACTGGGGTAACGTCCGTTCTTGAACCATGGGTTTGCTGGGTCCTACGCCGCGATGTCCAACATTTGACTATACCGAAAAGTCATCCCCCTGGGCAGGGACGGGTCGAGATAGGCCCCTTAATCATACCTAGAGGCCTACCCATCGCCTGGCGATGTTCCCTGGCAATGGGTGGGGAATTTTACGGACTCTTCAAACTCTTAAAAATTTGGGCTCTAGGTTAGCGCTCAGTTTAGGGGACTGGTCGGCGGCTGGTCTGCTAGTCCAGAACCTTTAAAGCTAGCCAGGCTGGGCCACCCCATCCCTTGCCTGGGCGTAGTGTAACGGCAAGGCAAGGGGCGGCCCCTGACAACAGCGGTGGTCCTGTGTTATAAACTTCACCTTTGATCTGGTCTGGTTTTTGGCCAAACACGATAGGGTGTAACTATTTAGAACACTGGTTAGCGCCCTGGTACTAAAACTCCGGTACAAGTGTTGACCGCAGCTGAAGGTTTGATGGCGGGGTTGAGCATTGTCCGTGGGAACCTCTGGTGCAGGGAAAACCCGCGACCGTGGGTTAATTGCCTCTGGGTTCGACGGCAGGACGCGAGCAATTCAACGGCTAGGGCAGTCCGCAACAAATCTTTTTGGATACCATTTCGAGTGA
Source organism: Nodosilinea sp. (assembly GCA_041739575.1). GTDB lineage: Bacteria > Cyanobacteriota > Cyanobacteriia > Phormidesmidales > Phormidesmidaceae > Nodosilinea. Next base: position 9,413 of record JBGSNT010000278.1, read on the forward strand.
ATTCGCCGTTGGGGACGTGAGCTGTGCAAATTCCGCTAGACTACTACCGAATTTTGGGGTTACCCATTCAAGCAACTGCAGCTCAACTTCAGCAGGCCCATCGCGATCGCGGCCTGCAGCTCCCCCGCCGCGAGTTCTCCCCTGCCGCCATTGAGGCGCGCAAGCAGCTCATTGACGAAGCCTTCGGGGTACTGTCTGACCCCGCCCGCCGCCGTGATTACGACGGCAAGTTTTTAGCCAGTGCCTACACCGATGCCGCGCTAGATCCGGCCTCCCCCCTGATGGATCCCAGCCGCGCCACCGGTCTAGAGGTCAGCGCTGACCTGGGGGAAGCCGCCCTGCGCTCCCTGGCCACCGAACCTGGCGGCAGCGAAGCCCACAGCTCGAAAATTGACATTGACCCTGAGCAGCTGGTGGGGGCACTACTGCTGCTGCTGGAACTGGGGGAGTACGAGCAGGTGCTCCAGCTCGGCCAGCCCCAGATTGGCAACCCCTATGCGGCTGGTGGCCCCAGCCCGGCGGATCTGGGCCAGGAGGATATGGTGTTGATCCTGGCCCTGGCCTGTCTGGAGCTGGGGCGTGAGCAATGGCAGCAGCGTCAGTACGAGATCGCCGCCGAGTCCCTGCAAACGGGCCACGATCTGCTGGCCCGGGGCAACCACTTTCCGCCGATTCGGGCCGAAATTCACACCGAGCTTTACAAGCTACGCCCCTACCGCATTCTCGAGCTGCTGGCCCGTCCCCTCGATCAGACCCGGGAGCGTCGTCAGGGGCTCAAGCTGCTTAAAACCATGCTGGAAGACCGGGGCGGCATTGAGGGCAGCGACGATGACCTCTCCGGGCTTGCTATTGACGATTTCTTGCGGTTCATTCAACAACTGCGCGATTACCTGACCGCCTCCGAGCAGCAGGAGCTGTTTGAGCACGAGGCCCGCCGACCCTCCCCCGTAGCCACCTACCTGACGGTGTACGCGCTGCTGGCGCGGGGGTTTGCTCGCCATCAGCCGGCCCTGGTGCGGCGGGCCAAGCAGCTGTTACTGCGCCTGGGAGCCCAGCAGGACGTGCATCTAGAACAGGCGGTGTGCGCCTTGCTGCTGGGGCAAACCGAGGAGGCTAACCGGGCCCTGGAGCTCAGTCAGGAGTACGAGCCCCTGGCCTATATCCGCGAGCATTCGCGCCAGTCGCCCGATCTGCTGCCGGGGTTGTGCCTCTACGCCGAGCGCTGGCTGAAGGGTGAGCTGTTTCCTCACTTTCGCGACTTCAAAGACCAAGAGGCCACCCTCAAAGACTACTTTGCTGACGCCCAGGTGCAGGCCTATCTCGAAACCATGACCGTCCCCTCTGGAGAGACGGTGGCGCCCCGATGGTCTCCGCCTGGAGCCGGGGTTCCCCAGGCTTCGGTTGCCGCCGAGGCGCAGGACCCGATCGCGCAATTTCCGACCATTGAAGGGTCGTTACCCATCGGTGCGACCAATCTACCCCACCCCATGACCGCCCCCCGCCGCACTGATGACCCGGCGGGTGTTCCCCGGAAAGATCCCCTCGGGGGCAACGGTTACGACCTTCCCCGAGACCCTGCCTCCAACGGCAACGGTCGGTTTATCCAGTCTCCCAATGGTCTCGACGACAGCGATCTCCACATGGCTGAGCGGGTGGCTCAGCTTTCGCCGGAGGGGAGAATGGTGTCCTCCGATGGGGGACATGCCCCCAGGCAGCGCGGTGCCCTCGGCCGGATGGCCAAGGGCGATCGCCTCGCCGCTGCTGCCACCCCAGACATGGGCCTGGCCCCAGGGCAGGGGTTTCCACCCGCGATAGCCCAACCAGGGCGCGATCGATCCTCCCCCCGCTGGGGACGGTTGGTCTTGGTCGGGGCCGCCGGGCTGCTGGGGGTTGGGATTGTGGGCTTTGCCACCATGCGCGCCCTAGGCTGGGTTGTCGCTGCCCTGAATGGTCCCCGCATCCATGGCCAACCCCTGGCGATTCGCCTTGACCAGCCTGCCTTTGAAATTCCCGAGGCGACGGCGGCCCCCACCGAGATTGGCGTCAATGATATGGCCAGCCGAGTCATCAATGAATGGCTGGAGATCAAACAGGAAGCCCTTGGCAAAGATTACCAATCAGACCGGCTCAGCGATATTCTGCTGGAGCCGGTACTGACCCAGTGGCGGCGGCGAGCCGATGCCGCTGCCCAGGAGAGCTGGCACTGGGAATATGAGCACAATGTAGAGATGGAATCGGTCACCCCCAACGATCCCACCGCCGATCGACTGCAGGCGATCGCCATTGTCTCCGAAAAGGCTCGACTGTTTGAGTTCGATGTGGAAAATACCAGCGCCTCCTACGACGACGTGCTTAAGATGCAGTATGACCTGGTGCGTCAGGATGGTAAGTGGTACATCCAGGGCATGACCAAGCTGGCGGATGTGAACTAGACCCGAACGCCATCTACCCTGGCTGAGGAGACTGACCAGGACGGTGGGGCCGATGGGGAAATGGTTTGACCGCTGAAGGCGGGCCTGAGCTGCCGGGGTTCGGCAATTTCTCCGGACGGGTAGGCTCAAACTGTGTTTTGATAGAATGCTGTTCGTACTAACCCCAGAGCTGAATGCCAGTAGATAGCCCAACCGTTTCTCCGTCGCCCCTGATGCTTGACACCCTGACTAATCCTGGGCTGACTACCGATGAGTGCCCCCGCCGGGCGCGCATTCAGCTCGATCTGCTGCTGCTTGCGATCGAAGCCCTGGACTTGGGGGGCGGCGAGGCTATGCTATCGGCGGCCCAAGACCTTGACCTAGATAGTTTAGTGAAGGGGCGGGTGCACCTATGGCTGCTGCGGGGTACCAATCCCATGCGGCGCTATAGCCAGCGTCGCCCCCTACAGCTTGACGAGGCCAAGGCCCTGGTGGTGATTATTTGCACCTTGGCCCGACGCCTAACGGTGCTGATCCGTCAGCTCCTGATCGGCCAGCAGCAGCTGGTGGATAAGCAGCTCTCCCTTAATCATCACTTTCGCCTAGCCGACTACCTGGACCGCTTTCGCAGCCACTTTCGCGCCCGGATGAATCCGCGTCGGGCTGGGGTGATTGCCTACAGCACTGACGATAAGCTGGACGAGCTAGCGGTACAGCTGTTGCAGCAGCTGTTGTTATGTTCTGGGGTGTTGGGTCCCCAGCGGTTGTGGAGCAGTTTGTTTGATGGAGAAGTGTCATGACCATTCAGCGTCAATACACCCTGCCCCACTGCAACTTGATCCTGGAGGGGTTAGGCAACGATGCCAATGACCCCCTAGCTCCCCTGACGGTGTTGTTGAATGCCGAGTGTCGGCTACCGGGTGCCACCGATGCCAGCTTGGCCGGTGGGCGAGAGTTCCTAGATAGCCTGGTGGCCGCTGTCAGTCGCTACGGTCAGCAATTGCTCAGCGGAGTATCTTATCCCGCTGGGTCAGGGGCTTCTCCCCCCCTGGTCGACTTGAAACCCGGTGAGGGCTCCTACCACCACCTGATCATGCAGCAGCAGCCCCTGGGCGAACCGGTCAGCGATATCAACGCCCAGCCGCCGCTGGACATCAAGCTCAGTACGGTACAGTTCTATGACCTAATGGAAGTGGTCGATCAGCTGTTGGCCGACACCCAGACCCTGCCCGATTTGGTCGCACAGTTCCAGGCGGTGTCGCGGCGGCTGGTGCAGCCCAATGAACCCGTGGCCAAGCGAGCGGCCCCCGCTGCCCTGGGCGCTGCGGCCCTGGCTGCGGCCGGTCTGGCTCTGTTCTTTGTACCGCCGCCGCAGTTTGAGCCCACTCGCTCTGGGTCCGAATCCGCTGCTCCCGCCGAGCCCTCTGACACCGCTCCGGCGACAACCCCCTCATCCCCAGCGGATGGCACGGGGGCCGTTCCTCCCTCCTCGCCCTCTGGCGCGGCGGCGGGGGATCTGGAACGGCTAGGGAATGCCCCGGCGATTACCGATGCCGCCACGATCGCGCTGTTGCAGTCCGACGTGGCCCGGCGCCTACAGGAAGCCTGGGGCCAGTCCCCCCGCCCCAGCAGTGACCTGGCCTACCGCATAGTGGTCTCTGAGGATGGCGATATCCTGGGCTACAAGTACGAAAACGACCTAGCTCTGGCGGAGGTCGATAATACGCCGCTGCCAAGCCTGACCTTTGTCCCTGTGGAGGGGGCCGGGCCGGTCGGTGAGCGGGTGGCTCAGTTTGATGCCACCTTTACCCCTGCTGGGGAGGTGGTACTCGAGCCCTCTGAAATGCCTGGTGCCGCGTCTAACACAGCGGTTGGTGGGGGCACCACAGAGTTGCCTCCCCTGGAAAATAAACTCTCCGACGGCGATCGCATCCGCGCCCTCAACAGTACCCTCTACGACAATCTTCTGGCCGATCTAGAGCCCCTGTCGGCGAATGAGGCCCTGCGCTTCCGAGTGCGCCTGAATGAGTCCGGTGAGGTGATCGGGTACGAGCCCGTCAACGCTGCCGCTGGTCTGCTGGCGGCGGAAACACCGCTGCCGGGTCTAGTCAAAGCCTCCAACAGCACCGCGGCCCAGGTCGATTTTCAGGTAGTGTTTACCGATCGTGGGGTACTTGAGGTGAGCCCCTGGGATGGCTGGCCCCAGTGAGGGTAGGCCTGTCTCATCCTTGTTCTAGCCCCGCTGACCCGATGTTTCATGCCCCCTCGCGTCATGGCTGATTTCCCCGACCTGCCGCCGCTTCCCGCTGACCCTGCCCCAACCGAGGGGCCTGTCAGCCCTATTTCCTCTAGTCCGGCGGCGCCCCCCCGGCGGCGGTCGGCCCTGGGCTCGCTGTGGACGCTGCTGGTCCGACTGGTCATTTTAGGGGCGGGGGTCAGCCTGGGCGGGCTAGCTGGGATGGCGGTAGCCCAAGTGTGGCCCGCCCGCACCCCAGAGCCACCCCCGCTGGAGGTGGCTCTGCGCCACAGCGGCCAGACTCTGCGAAAGCTGCGGCAACTGCCGCGCTGGTGGCAGGGGAAGGATGGGGTAGCCGACCCGGCCGCAGACCCGGCGCCGTCCCCCTCTACCTCTGACGATCCCGAGGCAACCCCCATCCCGGCTGCCATTCTCCCCGCCGATGCCGGGGCGGCTACCCCGATCGAGTCGGTGCCTGGGGAGGCTGTGAATCGCGATCGCCTGCAGACTGAACTGACCCGGCTCCAGCAGGATGTGGCCAGTGTCGACGCCCGTCTACAGACTCTAGAAACGACCCTGGGCACCCCTCCCCTGGGCACCTTCGAAGAGCGTTTGCAGCGCCTTGATCAGCGTCTGGATGCCGAGGTTTCGCCCGCCGCCGCTGACCCAGCGCCCGGGCCCGCTGCTCCTGCTCCTGTCGCTGAGACCTTGCCCCTGGTGTCCCCTGCGGAGCCGCGCTTTCCGCTGGTGAGCGATCGCGTCGTCCTCCCCAGCGCTCTGCTGTTTGAACCGGGTAGCAGTGTTCTGACCGCCCCCGGCCAACAGCTGCTAGACAGCATTGCCCCCGACCTGCGCCGCTACGGCCCGGTCACCCTGCTGATAGGTAGCCACACTGACCCCACCGTTGCCCCCACTCAGGCTAGCCAGCTCACCCTGCAACAGTCCCTAGCAGTGCAGCAGTACCTCGCCCCTCAGGTGGACATAGCCGGAGTGCGCTGGGTCCCCGTGGGCTATGGCTACACGCGCCCCCGCACCACTGGCGCTACTCCCGCTGACCAGCAGCGTAATCAGCGGGTCGAAATTGGTGTTGTGCCTGGTAGTTAACCTATGCGAATAGTATTTTTTGGCACCCCTCAGTTTGCTGTACCCAGCCTTCAGCGGCTGCTGGCCGAGCCTGGTTTTGAGATCGCCGCCGTGGTTACCCAGCCCGATCGCCGTCGGGGTCGGGGCAGTCAGGTCGATGCATCGCCGGTCAAACAGGCGGCGACGCAGGCTGGCTGCACGGTGTTGCAACCCCAGCGGATCAAAAAAGACGCGGCTACCCTGGCCCACCTCGGCCATCTCCAGGCCGACGCCTTCGTTGTAGTGGCCTACGGGCAGCTGCTCTCCCAGGCGATTCTGGACATGCCACGGCTGGGCTGCATCAATGGCCACGGGTCGCTGCTGCCCGCCTACCGGGGGGCAGCCCCGATTCAGTGGTGCATCGTCAATGGGGAAAAGCTCACCGGCATGACCACGATGCTGATGAACCTAGGTATGGATACCGGCCCCATGCTGCTCAAGTCATCCTTGGCGATTGGGCTATTGGATAGTGCTGAGGAGGTGGCCGCTGCCCTGGCCCAGCAGTGCGCCGATCTGCTGGTGGAAACCCTGGTCGGCCTGGCCGCGGGTACCCTGAGCCCAGAACCCCAGGACGAGGCGTTAGCCACCTATGCACCGCTGATTCAGAAGGAAGATTATGGGTTGGACTGGCGCAAACCGGCGATCGCCCTTCACAATCAAGTGCGCGGCTTTTATCCTAACTGTGTGACCGCACTGCGGGGGCAGCCCCTCAAGGTCGTAGCCACAGTCCCTCTGGGGACGCCCTACTGGGCAGAACTCCCCTCAGAACTAGGGGCTCTGCGAGAGGCTGTGGATGCCGTTACTGCTGAATTGGGATCGGCCCATCCAACCCCTGGTACCGTCGTGGCGCTCCTCAAGGGCCACGGCCCCCTGGTCCAAACCGGGGCGGGACTGCTGCTGCTGCGCCAGGTCAAGCCTAGCGGTAAGCAGATCCAGGCTGGGGCTGACTTTGTCAACGGCAGCCGCCTCCAGACCGGCGAATGCCTGAGCTGAGCTGCAACGACTCGAAACCACTGAAAAAGCTGGGTAATTTAGTCACGCTCCCCAGGGATAAATGCCTCCGATGGAAACAAAATCTGTAGCCCCTACAGCGCTCTACGGCCCTGTTCCAGAGTATTTTCAAGCCCGTCGCGACGTGGTGTTCCTGGTGCTGTCAGGGCTATTTCTTGGCACCCTAGGCATGCTCAACATTCTCGGCATTAGCCGGTTTGTCAACGTCTTTACCTGGGGGGATTTCGCCGTTACCGTCGCCGTAGGAGTGCTGCCCTACCCCCTCACGTTTCTCTGTACCGACCTGATTTCGGAGCTCTACGGCAAGCAGCGGGCCAACCAGGTGGTGTGGGTAGGGTTGCTGCTCAATCTTTGGGTCTTGTTTGTGGTGTGGCTGGGAGGCGTACTGCCTGGTGTTGAGGCCACCGATCCAGTCAGTGGGGCCCTGGTGAGAGACGTCGCCGGTCGGCTGCCGGTGTTTTTTGAAATTCGTAACCTCACCTTTGGGGCGGTAACCGCCTCAATGATGGCCTACCTGACCGCCCAGTTTGTCGACGTGTACCTTTTTCACTTTTGGAAAGAGCTCACCCAGGGGAAGCATCTGTGGCTGCGCAATAACGGCTCGACGCTGGTCAGTCAGCTAGTGGATACCATCGCCGTGGTGCTGATTACCCATTTCCTGGTCGGGGCGCTGCCGGTTGAAACCGAGCAAGCGCTATGGCCCCAGCTGATGCGCTTTATTGGCTATGGCTATCTGTTTAAATTAGTGGCTGCTCTGCTCGATACAGGGCCGTTTTATCTGGCCGTGTTTTGGCTCACCCATTACCTAGGACTAGAGGCCGCCGCCCCCAAGCCACAGCCCTCTGTCGAGCCGCCGGCAGTGCTGCTGCCGTAAATTCCCAAAGGCCGGCCAGCGGGTCTTGTCACCAGCGGCCAGGCCAATCTGGCTCTCCTCTACCTTCGTCTTGGCCCGTAGATGGTCGAGGGGCGATTGCCGGGGCTTTGTACTAGCCACTGCTGGCCTACCTGGTTGAGCGCAGCCATGATGGGCTGCACTTCTTGCCCCTTAGGGGTTAAAGAATATTCAACCCGAGGCGGCACTTCGGGGAAAACGGTGCGCTTGACTAGTCCGTAACTTTCCAGTTCGCGCAGGCGGGCCGTCAAGGTCTTAGTGCTGATGCCCGGCAGGGCTGACAAAAACTCGTTCGTGCGGCGACTGCCCTGAAATAGCTCTTGCAGGATGAGAATAGCCCACTTGCTGCCAATGTAAGACAACACCAAATGAACCGGACAGTCGAGCTTCGAACCGTTGGATGGGTGAGGCATTGGCATCTCTCCGGTATGGGGATGTCATTTTCCATTGTGAAGGATTATTCCTGGGATGTGGTTATTTTGGTGCTGAATGCCGAAAATTTAAGTTTCTTTTAAGATCTTTACAAAGCTCAATGATTTGAGTGGTGATCGTTAGGGATTAAACCAGGCTTGCCTGCTGTAGATATCCCGAGGTTTTAGTCGACTCCCGGTCCCTTGAGAAAAATGATCGGTCTGGGGGGCGGTCGTGACTTGGGGCGAGGTGATGCCGCCTGAAACCCTAGTCCTCAAAAATAAGTCCTCAAAAATAAGAATGCTAGGTTAGGGGAGAAGGCGTGCTAGCCTAGGACTTCTCTTCAACTGTTCGTTGGTTTCTACCCCGTATTAAGTGTGGCCATGTCGTCCCCTAAGCCTTCTCGTAACCCTAATCGCTCCTCTGGGGCGGAGTCTCGCCCCTCCTCTGAGGGGTATCGAGGGGGCAAGCCCCAGCGGAGTGATGGCAAAACCCGCTATGACGGGGGTAAGCCGCGCTATAGGGACGATAAACCGCGCTATGGCGAGGAAAAGCCGCGCTACGGTGGCGACAAGCCGCGCCCGAAGGGTGATGCCCCCCGCTACGAGGGCGGCAAGGCCCGCTATGGCGAGGAAAAGCCCCGCTACGGTGGCGATAAACCTCGCTCCAGGGACGACAAACCCCGCTATGAGGGTGGCAAACCTCGCCATGGGGGCGATCGTCCCCCGTCTAGGGAGGGTAAGCGCTACGAGGGCAGTAAGCCTCGCTACCAGGGCGATAAACCCCGCTACAGCGAGGGTAAACCCCGTTCCCAGGGCAGTGATTTCGTCTCCTCTGCTCCGGCTCGTAAGCTGGCGATGGGCGATCAGGGGCAGGGGGATGGTGATGACGTTCAGGATGAAACCGATCTACTCTATGGTCGCCATGCCGTAGAGGCTGCCCTGCAGGCCCAGCGCCCCCTCAATCGGGTGTGGGTCAACGCCCGTATTCGCTACGATCCCCGATTTTTGTCGTTGATCGATGAGGCTAAGGCCAGCGGTGCGGTGATCGATGAGGTCGACACCCTGCGGCTGAACCAGATTACCTCTGGAGCCAACCACCAGGGCATTGCGGCCCAGTCGGCATCCCATGCCTACCACGACCTGGACGAGATGATTGAGGTCGCCCTGGGGGCGGTTAAGGTACCCGTAATCATTGCTGCCGATGGTATCACCGATCCCCATAATTTAGGGGCAATTATTCGCACCGCAGAGGCCCTAGGGGCCCAGGGCATGGTGATTCCTCAGCGGCGGGCAGTGGGGGTAACGGCTACGGTTGCCAAGGTGGCAGCCGGTGCCCTAGAGCAGTTGCCCGTAGCTCGAGTGGTTAACCTTAAACGGGCCCTCGACACCCTTAAAGAGAAGGGATTTTGGATTTACGGTCTGGCGTCTGAGGCCAGTCAGCCGGTGCATCGCACCACCTTCGATCGCCCAACGGTGATTGTGGTGGGGGC
>JBGSNT010000310.1:0-17809 GCA_041739575.1 Nodosilinea sp.
CGGGCTAGCTTCAACAAATTGCTCGAATAGCGCGTTGATCATGGGACGCTAACTCCATCGATTCCAACAGGCCAGGGGTAACGTCTTTAGCGTATCCAATCGACCGCGCTAGTACTAATGCTCACCTTAACAGGGGTAGTGCTGTACCCCTAGAAGAAGACCTCAGGAGGGTGTTGTGAGGTCGTTCCCGGCTATTCCGCTCCCGGCTGCGCTTACCGTCGTGCCCGGGGGGGCTGGCACCTTGGGCAGCGTTTCCAGAAAGGCATAGACCGCCGGACTGTGGAGCCCTTTTTCCAGCACCGCCGCCGCCAGAGATCGCTGCAGGGGTTGGGGCAGGGGGCAGGTAATCACCCCCGGGGGCACCGGAATAGCGGCCAGGTGGGGCAAAATCGTCATGCCCAGCCCCTGGGCCACCATGCTGAGAATGGTGGAGTCTTCGTTGAGTTCGTAGGCCACCTCTAGCCGGAGGGGCAGACGGGCCAGATACTCCCGCAGCAGGGTATAGCTGTTGTCCTGGGGCACGGGCAAAATCAGCGGATAGCGCTGCAAATCTGCCCAGGTTGGAGCCTCTGAGGCAATCTCTGTGCCGGGGGGGAGAAAGACCAGGTAGGGGTCGGCAAACAGGTCGTAGATCTCCAGTCCTGAAGCTTTGTAGAGGTCGATTAACCCGATATCCGCCCCCCCGTCCTCCAGCAGTTCCTGGACGGTGCCGTGGTTGACGCAGCGGGTAATGGTCACCGCGATGTTGGGGTGCCGCTGCTTAAAGACCGCGATCGCCTGGGGCAGCCAGTGGGTAGCCAAACTGCGAATGGCGGCCACCCGCACGCGCCCTGTCTCCAGGCCGCGCGATCGCTCTGCGACCTGACCCAACTGGTCAAGGTGCTGCAAAACCTGTCGGGCGCTGTCGATCATCTCCTGGCCGACGGAGGTGAGGGCGGCACCCCTGCGGCCCCGCGAAAACAGCACCACCCCCAGCTCCTCCTCGAGCCCAGCAATGGCGTAGCTGATGGCCGATTGGGTCATCTCCAGATCGAGGGCGGCCTTGCCAAAGCTGCCGCTGTCGACCACCGCCACAAAGGCCCGCAGTTGGAATAACTTAATCCGCGATACATCAACAGTACTCATGGGTTGACATTATCACTGTGATTTGAAGCCAGGGGCTGCAATGCCTACAGTTAGGTCAATGAATCGGGTTTAGCCCAGCGCCTAAATTTCATCGCCAGCCAAGACCGTCAATCACTACAGGTGTGACCATGCAAATCGGACTGCCCAAAGAAATTAAAGATCAAGAGTTTCGAGTTGGCCTAACCCCCGCCGCTGTCCACAGTCTTTGCCAGCAGGGCCATCAGGTGGTAGTTGAGAACGGGGCTGGCCTGGGCTCTGGCTTTGCCAATGATGACTACGTGCAGGCTGGGGCGACCCTGGTGTCTGACCCGGCCATTGTCTGGGCTCAAACCATGGTGGTTAAGGTCAAAGAGCCCCAGCCTTCGGAATATCGCTTCTTCCGCCCGGACCTGATTCTGTTTACCTACCTGCACTTGGCGGCTGAACCCCAGCTGACCAAGGCGCTGGTTGAAAGTGGGGTAAATGCGATCGCCTACGAAACCGTCACCACCGCCGACGGCAAACTGCCCCTGCTGACTCCCATGAGCATTATTGCGGGCCGTCTGTCGGTGCAGTTTGGGGCTCGCTACCTCGAAAAGCAGCAGGGTGGCCGCGGCGTGCTGCTGGGCGGCATCCCCGGCGTGCCTGCCGGTACGGTGGTGATTCTGGGCGGCGGCGTAGTCGGCACCGAATCCGCCAAAATGGCCGTCGGTCTGGGGGCCAAGGTGAAAATCCTCGACATCAGCGTCGAGCGTCTGGCCTATCTAGAGACCCTATTTGGCTCTCGAGTGGAGCTGCTCTACAGCACCCCAGCCCAGGTTGAGGCCGCCGTACTTGAAGCAGACCTGCTGATTGGGGCGGTGCTAGTGCCCGGACGTAAAGCGCCCACCCTGGTGAATAAAGCGCTGGTCGCCAAGATGAAGCCCGGTGCTGTCATCGTTGACGTGGCCGTCGACCAGGGCGGCTGCATCGAAACCCTGCGGCCCACTTCCCACAGCCAGCCCACCTATGTTGAGTCGGGTGTGGTGCACTTTGGGGTGCCCAACATGCCCGGTGCCGCCCCCTGGACGGCCACCCAGGCCCTCAACAACGCCACCCTGCCCTACGTCGCCAAACTGGCCCGAGATGGTATGGATGCGCTGGTGACTGACACCTCCCTGCGTCAGGGCTTGAATGTCGCCCATGGCGAATTGGTACATCCTGCAGTGCGAGAGGCGTTCCCTGAGTTGGCCGATCGCAAAAATGGACAGTTGACAGCGGTCTAGGGCATCAACCGTTGACTTGACCAGCAACCAGGGGCGTAGCCATAGGCCGCGCCCCTTTTTTTGATGCAGCGGCGATCGCCGCTGCTTAGTGTTGTACTAGAGCTGGGCTTAATTAGTTTAAGGTGATGCAATATCTTGTCGGGGTAGGACACCTTTGCGGCAAAATCCTAGCTCAAAACGTTCTGGCGCTGTACGCATTTGTGAGATGTTGCTCTGCCTAGAGTCTCGCTAAGCTTCGGCCCTTAATCCCTGCGATGCGTACCAATCGATGTTTGAAGACGACACTGCGGCCTGGGCAGAACGCTGAGGCCGGTTTCACGCTGCTAGAGATGTTGATTGTCACGCTCATGGTCGGGATCCTGGGGGCGATCGCAGCCCCCGCCTGGACCCAGTTTTGGGCTACCCAGCAGGTGACTGCGGCCCGTGGGGAACTGCGCCAGGCTCTACAGCTGGCCCAGGCAAAGGCGATCGCCCAGGGCCAAGACTGGCAGCTGAGCCTGCGGGAAAAAGATGGGCGGGTACAGTGGGCCATCCATCCTCGGACTACTGCCCTGGCCAATGTGGAGAGCTGGAGTACCTTTGATCCGACGATTCAGCTCGATGCCGCCAATACTTTTACCAGTAACGGGGCTGGGGTGGCCGCCATAGCTTTTAACTTTCGGGGCGAAGCCGATGCCCGCAGCATTATTACACTGACTAGCCAGCAGAATTCAGGCCTACAACGATGTGTCTACATCACCACGCTGTTAGGCAGAATCCAGAATGGTTCGGGGCAATCTGAACGCAGTTTTTGGGGCTCGTACTGTTATTGAGAATGCTGCGCTTGAGATCCGAGGGGTGCTAGGGCCGGGTGGGTGGCGAACGTTCTTCACAACTGGTCACACAACTGCCTGTCTTCCGGGCTGAGAGTCGTGTTAGTGGTTAGATAGTCTTTGATTAAGGCGCAGGCGCTTTCCAGGGGTTGGAGCTGGGCGATCGCGGCTAGATTCCACTGCAAGATAATGTTGTCCCTGCCAGCAGAAAATAGCGACTGCCCATCGGGGCTAAACGCCAGCCCATGGACCAGAGCCCTGTGGCGACTGAGGGTGGTGATCAGTTTGCCTTCTGCATCCCATAGTTTAATGGTTTTATCGGCTCCGGCGGAGGCCAGGGCAATGGGCTGGGGCGCGGTGGCCGGGGCAAAGGCAACAGTCCACACGGCATCGCTGTGGCCGACCAGGGTGCGGATAAGCTGCCCCGTTTGAGCATTCCAGAGTTTGACCGTGTGGTCATCGCTGGCAGAGGCCAGCAAAAGACCATCGGCGCTATAGGCCAGATCGTAGATGCTGCCGGTGTGCTCCGCCAGGGTCTGCTCTACAGCCCAGGTCTCGGCGTTGATCAGGTGAATGGCGGAATCGGTACCGCCCAGAGCAAGCTGGGTGCCCGCCGGATTCCAGGCCAATCTGTTAATCAAACCCTGAGTTTCAACCGTCAGGGTCCGGATCATCTGCCCATCTCGCTGCCAGAGGTTGACCGTACCGGCGGCCCCTCCCGAGGCAACCATTGAATTGTGGGGATTAAAGGCCACCTGCCCGGCGATATTGTTTGGGTCCCTATAGGTGAGTAGGGGAGTACCATTCTGCTGCCATAGGCGCACGGTGTTATCAAAACTGGAGGACGATAGCACCTGGCCATCGGGGCTGAAGGCTAAGTGAATGATCGGTGCCCGGTGGGCGTTGGGGATGCTCTTGAGCAGAGTGCCGTTCTCCTCTGAAGTTGAGTCTTGATGGGGTTGCCAGAGCTTGAGGGTGCGATCGCTGCCAGCAGAGGCCAGGGTTTGGCCATCGGGGCTGATGGCGAGGGCAATCACTCCGGCATCGTGCTCACCGATGACGCGGTAAAACGGCGACTCCAGCTGCCACAGCATTACCTCTCGGCTTTCCATTGGCCCCGACGACACCAGGTAGCGACCATCGGGGCTAAAGTCGATGGCTTTGCCGGCCCCCGCCAGGTCAGCGTAGGCGAGGATAGGTTCCCCGCTTAAGCGCCAAAACCGCAGCTCATGGTCTTCGCTGGTAGACACCAGCCGATCGCCCTGGGGGCTAAACCGCAGGCTGGTTACCGGGGCGCGGTGGCCGATGAAGGTCTGGCGTAGATCTCCGGCGCTGCTCCAGATCTTCAGGGTCTTGTCAGAGCTAGAAGACGCCAGAGTCTCCCCGTCGAGGCTAAACACCACCTCGGTGACGGTGGCGGTGTGCCCCTCCAGGGTGCGGGTAAGCTGGCCTGTGGTCAAACTCCAGAGCTTAAGGGTGGTGTCGGCACTGGCGGAGGCCAGGGTTTGGCCATCGGGGCTAAAGGCCAGCGATCGCACCATGGCCCGGTGGCCCGTCAGGGTGTGTCTAAGGGTGAGTCTGGGGGTGCCGATTGCCTGGGAAGACGCGCCGTCGATCTGCCACAGCTGGATGGTGCCGTCGATGCTGCCAGCGGCCAACCAATGCCCATCGGGGCTAAAGGCCAGGCTGGTGATGCGGTCTTTCATGGTCAGGGTGGCCAGGCTTTCTCCGGTTTGGGGATGCCAGAGGGCGATCGTGCCGCTAGTGCCCCCGGCAGCTAACACCTCGCCATCGGGACTGAAGCGCACGTGGCTAACGCCGCGAGGGTCGCTCTCCAAGGTGTGGCGCAATTGGCCATCGGGCTGCCAGAGTTTGATCGTCCCGTCGGCGCTGGCCGAGGCAATGAGATCTCCCCTGGGGCTGTAGGCCACATCGTTAATATCGCCGGTATGGCCCGAAAACCGATTCACCTCGTTGATGCCGAAGAGAATTTTGTGCAGCACGGCATCGACGGTCTGCGCTAGCTCCGGGGCAGGGGTGTGCAACTGGTTGAGCTGTTGCTGGGCGCGAATGGCCTGCAGCAGAGCATCTAAGCGTTTTTTAGAGTCAAACCAGCCCTGGGCTGAGGCCGTCAGGGCCGTGACTTCGCTGCGGCGGGCCAGCTGCTCACTGGTGCTGGCCCGCCGCGATTCTAGTGCCGCCACTACCCCCAGGCTGGTAGACAGCAAAAAGCCGAAGCCAGTAATTCCCAATAGCCATCGTTGCAGACGGGCATTGCGCTGGGATTGCTCTAGTTGCGTGGCAATCGCCTGGCTCCGTTCCGCCGCCCAAATGCGCTCCGTTTCCTGGTGGTCGTTGGCGACCGAGGCCGCCAAAAACTGATAGTCGTTATCGCTGAGACGCTTACCCTCGGCCCAGGTCTGGGCGTCTTGCAGGGCCTGCCCCCGCAGCAGACGGGAGGTATCCTGCCGCTGAGACGCGACCCAGGCATCAAAGGTCTGGGAATAGGGTCGCAGGTGAGCCAGATGGTGGGTCACCCAGCGCTGATCAAAAACCGCTTGGTAGATGGGGTTTTTGACCCGCAGGCAGCCCTCGGTTTTCACCACCAAGCCCGAGAGCATCAGCTGGGTCGTCTCGGCGGATTGGTCTACGGGTAGCTGACCCTCGTGCAACAGCTGCTGGTACAGCCCCAGCAGTCGCCCCATGCGGTCGGGATGGCGCAGCAGGCGATCTTGAATGGTGCGCAGGTGTTCAGGTTCATCCTGAGATTCCCAGTGGTGCAAAATGCGATCGCCCACAAACTGCCGCACCCAGTCAGCTTCGCTGCCCTTGGGCACCAGCAGTAGCGAGCCCTGATCGCAGCACTGTTGCCAGATCAATGCGCAGAGCTTGTGGGTGAGAAAGGGTTGCCCCCCCGTCCAGTACACAATTTCTTGCAAAATCACCGGGGCGTTGTTAATGGCCGTTTCTAGACCCAGCAATAGCGGGGCACAGTCCTCTAGCCCAAATCCCTCTAGGGCGATGGCGCGGCCAATATTAAAGGGAGTCCGCTGGTGGTCTTGGATTAGGTCGGTCGGGGTGGCTACCCCAAAAATGGCAAAGGTTAGCCGTCGGTAGCTGGGGTCAATGGCACGCTGGTTATAGCAAAACCGAATCAGGGCAAAAAAGTCATCCAGCGAAAAGTCTAGGCTGAGGATGCTGTCGATCTCGTCGATGAAAATCACAAAATTGTCTTGGGGAAAGCGCTCTAGCAGCGCCTCCTGTAAAAACCTCAGCAGCTTTTGCACCGGTGGCCCATCGCCCTGGTCTTGCCACCAGGTTTTATAGTTGATCTGCCCCACCAGCCCTAGCCCGCGCCAGAGGTCGGCCACCACGCCTCGGTACCACTGAGTCGAGGTTACCTGCTGGCTGCCCAGGCTGGTAATGTCGAGGGTGGCACAGCGATAGCCCGCTAGCTCGAGGCGCTGGAGAGTATGCACCAGCAGGGATGACTTACCCATTTGGCGACTGTTGAGCACGTAGCAAAACTCTCCCGCCGTGAGGGCCTGGTAGAGCTGGCGATCGGCTTGGCGATGCACGTAGGAGGAGAGGGATGGGCTAAGGCTACCCCCCACCTGGTAGGGCGATGGGTCTGAAAAAGAAGACGTGGTAGGCGTAATCATTGGTAAAGCGGCCCCACAGTCTATAGCTTGGTAATGAGCGTGACTCGGTTGCGTCCCAGTCGTTTCGATTCGTACAGCACCCGGTCGGCAGCGGCAATCAATCGAGTCGGACGATCGCCTGGGTCGGGCACAATACTAGCCACTCCAATGCTCACGGTTATCTGGGGCAGAGTGGAGGTTGGCGCTGGGGTGGAGATCTGCGATCGCAGCTGTTCGGCCTGCTGATAGGCGGCTTCTGGGCAGATATCACAGAGCACAATGGCAAACTCTTCACCACCGTAGCGGGCGACAAAATCGGTGGGATTGCCACAGCCCCGATGGAGCACCTGTGCCACCCAGGTCAGGCAGGCGTCTCCGACCAGATGGCCATAGGTATCGTTGTAGCGCTTAAAGTGGTCAATGTCGCACATCATTAGAGTGATCGGGGCACCCATGGCCGTCATCTCCTGCCAGGTCTGTTCGAGGTGGCGATCGAAGGCTCGACGGTTGGAAATTTGGGTGAGCGCATCGGTGTAGGCCAGGGTATGCAAGAGAATATTTTCTTCATGTAGCAGGCCAGGATCAGCGCTGAGCGCGCCGAACTTCGAGGAGAGAGAAAATTCTAGGGCAAAGTAGCGCCGATACAGCTCGCAGGAAAATTGGCACCGCCGACCGTCTAGTTTGACAATGCCCAGACCGTTGAGGGGGTAGGCCTGGCGAGACGGTAGCGCGATGCCTTCAGGGGCAATCAACAGCGCTTTTAGGGCATCGACCAGATGGGGCTGGGGACGTACGATGGCCAGGCATCGCTGTAAATAACTGCCATAGAGACCGGAAGGGTCAGTTGCCTGGTCTATGAGCGCCTGGGATGACTGCTCTGGATTCTGAAGCTGGGCGATCGCCAAATGTACCAGGTAAGGCTGCCCCCCCACCAAATCAATTAACTGTGCGATCACAGGGGCGTAGTCAACGCCTAACCGCTCAGGTAGCCCATATCGCTGGGCCAGGTCATGTACCTGATCAGGAGTAAACTCCGATAGATTGAGCTGCACCCCCACATTGAATGGCGACTGCTCTAGCTTGAGCGGCGCGTATACCTCAGTGGAGTAACCCATAACCAGGCGCAGAGCCTGCCACTGGGGCGATCGCTTGCCCTGCTCGTACCAAAAGCGCAGCAGCGACAAAAAATCTTCTGCCACAGAGCCATGCTCAAAGACCCGATCAACCTCCTTGAGAAACAGCACCAGAGGTTGAGGCCGCTGGCGAAGCAGGTATTGCTCAAAATAGATCGTGCAGCTGACTTTGCTGCCGATTTCCTCATCCCACCAGTCGTCTAGGTTGGCGGGCACGCCCAGTTGGAGGGCACAGAGTCGGCAAAACCAGCGCAAAAAGCTGCTTAGATCGCTGAAACAGTTGCGATCGGCCTGTAAAAAATCAACGGTGCAAGTGGCATAGTCTGAGAGTTGGGCTGCCTCTGCCAGCCGCAACAGTAATGAGCTTTTGCCCGTGTAACGAGGGGCCCTTAGCCGCAGTAGGCTGCCGGGCCGGGTTATTTCGGCTAGTGCCTGCTCTTCGAGCGGCGGGCGCAAAATATAAAACGGAGAATCAGCACTTAGGGGGCCACTCGGCAACTGGCCCTGGCTACAATCTGAGCTTTTAATGGACTGATTCACGATGCTGCACCCTGGGGGTTGGAGGCCAAGATTAGGTTGGCTTACATCAAGTGGCGATGGCTTGCCCTCAGAGTTCACCCGTAATTCCTACAACTCAACAAATGGCGGGATAAATTCTACGGAAAAAGCCATAAAGAATTTTAGCGAGCCAGGGTCGCCAGCAGGCACGGTCTACCGATTTTTGTGAGAGCGGGAATTAGCGATCGCTCTTTAACCCCTGCTGCACCGGGTCAAATCCGGTCGGGAAGTGGGTCTCCTGGGGGTCGTAGTCGGCAGCGGCCAGGGTTGCCCCGCTGAGGTTGGCCGTTTTTAGGTTGGTGCCAATCAACATTGCCCCCCGCAGGTCGGCCCCGCTGAGGTTGGCTTCGGCTAGGTTGGCGTAGCTCAGGTCGCTCCCCCGCAGGTTGGCCCCGCTGAGGTCGCTATTATTCAGGTCAGCGTAGCTGAGGTCAGCCCCTTTGAGGTCGGCCCCGGCCAGGTCAGCCTCGGCAAGCAAAATGCTGGCAAAGCTGCGCTGCCCGATCGCGTAAGCACCCAATAGATCCGCAGCGGTGGCAATATCGGCGGCGGGCTGAGTCATGGCAAATACCGAATAGACCTTCTTAGCTTAGGGGCTAGTTGCGGGGGCAAACCACAGTTGTAACCATCCTTTAATCGAGCGGTGGCTAGTCGACTGCGGCGTAAGCTTACCAACCACCATTGTCAACCGCCAGGGAGCAGGGGCGCCAGGGAGCCAAGGAAGTAGAATGGCAGTCAAATCAACCCTCTGCCTAGACCAAGACCGAGCATTGAGCGAAGTCGAAATGCGTCCCAGAGTGTTTCATCCCAAGTCCGAGTTCAATACCCCCTTTTCAAAAACAGTCAGCTTTGTAGCAGGGCAAACGGCGTTTGCCCTGCCCAATCGGGGGTAACCAAACAGGATTTGGTATCAGCGATTGAGATGGAATACGCCCATAGATCATCAGGGCGCTGCCTATTGTCTGCCAGTGGTTGTGACCCGTATCCTAAGCGCAGTGGCCAGCGCTATAAAATTCGCCCAGGTCAGGGTCTGTTGAAAAATCGGCCTAAGGGCAAGGTTTAGGCGCCTGCTCTGGCGGTATGCTTAATCCGTTTAATCAAGCCGCCTCCATGCATCTATGCGCATTTCCCCGCCCCTAGTCGCCCTCCTCTTTGTGCCCGCCGCCCTGGGGCTGCTCTACCAGGCGGCACAGCCAAACCCCTGGCCCCACCACCTATTAGCCCTGGCGCTTTGGATCGGGATTTTTGAGCAGGCCCACATGGCCAGGGTCGATCTGCGGCATATCGAGATCGTGGGTCAGCGGGTAGACGATCCTCGGCTGAAGCAGTTTGGCCAGGCGGTCAACTGGACCATTGCCGGTCAGCTGGCGGGGTTTTATGGTGCCGCAGCGGGCTATCTAGGCGGGGGAATGGCGGTGATTCTGCTCAGCATAATTGGCTTTAACCTGGCGGCGACCATTCGCCTTGAGGCCACTGGCACCCAGCCTATTCAGGCCGCCGACTGGCGATCGCGCCTCGCCGTGCTGACCCTAGATGCGATCGCCCTCGGCCTGGCCCTACTGTGGATTGCCCAGCGCTATCAGGGGGTGGTAGCCGGGGGCATGTTTGCCATTACCCTGCTCTACGGCACCAGCAAACTGATCACCTACGCCAAAGCCCTAGGACAGCAGTCCTCAGCGATCCATGTCGCCCACGCCGCTCAAGAGCATCCACAGACCCCCCAATAAAATTAGCAGGGCCAGCCCACCCATCAATCCGTCTAGCCAGGGGGTTGTGTCCATTAGATATCGCCCTCTCCCTCAAACAAAGTCTCTAGGGGCATTGCCTCTAGATTCAACGATTCTTGCAGATAGCGGGACACCACATCCGATTGGCCGTGGGTAACGTATATGGTTTTAGCTCTAGTGTCCTTCACCGTTTGAATTAGCCCTGGCCAGTCAGCGTGATCCGATAGCACGAAGCCGCGCTCGTAGCCCCGCCGTCGTCGTGCCCCTCGCACCGCCATCCATCCCGAAGCAAAGGCCGTCTGGGGATGTTTGAAGCGCTTCATCCAGCTAGAGCGGTGGCCGGAAGGTGGAGCCAGCACTAGATCGCCTGTGTACTTGTGACCCTTGGGCATCTCCGAGGTGCAGATCGTCGGCACCATCGCCACC
Organism: Nodosilinea sp.; assembly: GCA_041739575.1. GTDB lineage: Bacteria > Cyanobacteriota > Cyanobacteriia > Phormidesmidales > Phormidesmidaceae > Nodosilinea. The sequence continues at coordinate 10,667 of JBGSNT010000310.1, forward strand.
CCCTGTTCCCGGTAGATTTCCGTCAGCGCGTGGATGGCGCCGTGGACGTAGACCGTGGCATCCGTGAACTGGGTGAGCTCGCTCAGCACCCGCTGGGCTTTGCCAAAGGCATAGCAGAACAGAATCGATGGACGCTCTGGGTTGCTCTGCCACCAGTCGTAGATGCGGCGGGCCGTCTCAGCACCGCTGTCCCACCGGTAGATGGGTAGGCCAAAGGTAGCTTCGGTGATGAACGTGTCGCAGGGCACCACCTCAAAGGGGGCACAGGAGGGATCGGCGCAGCGTTTGTAGTCGCCGGATACCACCCACACCTCATCTCTGTGCTCCACCCGAATTTGGGCCGACCCCAGCACGTGCCCCGCCGAGTGAAACGAGACCCAGGTATCGCCCAGCCTGAGCTTTTCCCCGTAGGTCACCCCCTGCAATTGAATGTCTGAGCCCAGTCGCCGCCGCAGAATACCCTCAGACTGGGCCGTAGCGACGTACTGGGCTGAACCCGATCGGGCATGGTCGCTGTGGGCGTGGGTAATCAGGGCCGTCTCCACCCCGCGCCACGGATCGATGTAAAAATTCCCTCGTTCGCAGTACAGCCCCTCCGGCTGCACGGTGATCAACGCCACGCTAATCCTTCTTCTCCAGGCGAAACAGAATCACCACGATCGCAACCACCCCCAGCTGCACCGCCAGATTGGGTAGCGCACTGCTGACGTCTCGCCCGGCCAGCAGTTGGGTAAAGAAAACAAACGCCCCGATCGCCCCCGAAGCCCCCACCGCCCCGTAGATAAACTTGCGTAGGCCCTTGTAGGGGGCCTGGGCCTCGGCCCTGAGGCGAGCATATTTTTCAGCACTCATGCCCTTGGGGGGCTGGTCTTGGGGGGCAGGATCGGCAGGCATGGGGGCGGGTACGGCACAGCGGGTTACTCTGTCATCCTACAGGGCCAGCCCCCGCTCAACCACCCAAGACGGTGCCGGGCACAGGCCAAACGGGCGGCCCCAGCCTGGGGTGCCCCTCCTATCTCGCCCCTGACTATCCAGGTCAGCCGGGGATCTATTTGCCGATGCAGAAGCGACTGAAGATCTCATCCAGCACCGACTCGGTGATGTCGTCACCGGTAATCTGACCCAGGGCCGCGATCGCAGCCCGCAGATCGATCGTCCAAAAATCCAGCGGCAGCTGGTCAGCGATGGTCTGCTGCACCTGGTGCAGGGCATTGCGCGCCTGGGTCAGGGCCGCCCCCTGGCGCTGGTTAACGGTGAACTCCAGATTGCCGGGGCTGAGGCGATCGGCGTGGATCGCCTTGAGAATGGCCTGTTCCAGGGCGTCAATGCCCTGCTGCCGGGCGGCGGCGGTGTGCACAACGGGCAGATCCGGCGGCAGCTGAAGCTGGGAGATCGCCGCCGCCGCCACCAGATCGACCTTGTTGACCACCAAAATCACCGAGCGATCCGCCACCGAGCGATAGAGGTGCTGGTCCGCCGCCGTCCACCCAGCGGCGGCATCCACCGTCAGCAGCACCAGGTCTGCCCCCTGGGCCACCTGCCGCGATCGCGCAATCCCCAGCTGTTCCACCGGGTCGCTGGCATCGCGAATGCCCGCTGTATCCAGCACCTGAATGGGAATCCCCCCCACCACCAGCTGTGACTCCACCACGTCGCGGGTGGTGCCGGGCAGGTCGGTGACAATGGCGCGATCGCAGCGGCTCCAGGCGTTGAGCAGGCTTGACTTACCCACATTGGGGCGACCCACAATCGCCACTTTCAGCCCCGTGCGCAGCAGTTCCCCCGCCGCCGCCGTCGCCAGCAGGTGCTCCACCGTCGCCAGCGCCGCCGCTATCTGCTGGCGCACCATCGCTTCGTCTAGCGGCGGCAGGTCGTCCTCAAAGTCAATCCGCGCCTCCACCTCCGCCAGCACGTCCAGGCAGGCGGAGCGCAGCTGACGAATGGACGCCGTCAGCTTGCCCTGTACCCCGGCCAGGGCGGTCCGGGCCGCCAGGGTCGACTGGGCCGCCACCAGATCCGCCACCCCCTCCGCCTGGGTCAGATCGAGCCGCCCGTTCAAAAACGCCCGCAGGGTAAACTCCCCCGGCTCGGCCAGCCGCGCCCCCTGGCTGAGGCACAGCTGCAGCACCTGCTGCACCGCCATGAGGCCGCCGTGGCAGTGAAACTCCACCACATCTTCACGGGTGTAGGAGCGGGGGGCCAGCATCAGCAACAGCAGGGCTTCGTCCACGGGCTGCTGGTTCTGGGGATCGCGCACCTGACCGTAGAGAATCCGGTGGCTCTCCCAGGGCTGCTTCCCTGGCGCGTAGAACAGCGTGTGGGCGATCGCCACCGCCTCGGCCCCCGACAGCCGCACAATGCCCACGCTGCCCTGCTGGGGGGCAATGGCCGTGGCGATCGCCGCAATGGTCTCCCCCTGAACCGGGGTTTGCACCGACGAACCTGGTATCGATTGAGGGGTGGCATGGGTGCCATCCATGGCATTTATCCTGCATGGTGAAGGGATGTTGAAGCCCGGGGGGAATGCCTGCAAAGACCAACTTCCTGGGTAGAATAGAAAAGAATCTTTACACCTGTCTCAGTTTACCGCCGGGCTTCTCCCCCGTCGCACCGGACTCTCGATCCCGTGGCGTTGGCATCGGACCTGGCTAATCGGCAAAATGCTCCTTCCCACCGGCCACCGAGGGAACTCATCTCTGGTATACCGCTGTCTATGACTGTCCCCACCACCGCCGTTTCCAGCTCCTCCTCTGCACGCAAAATGACCCAGCCCAAGTGGCGACGCCAGCTGCGCTATTTCTATCTGCGCTTTTTACGCCTCCAGGGTACCCCAGAGCAGCTGGCCCGAGGCATGGCGGCGGGGGTGTTTGCGGGCAGTTTTCCGCTGTTTGGCTTTCAGACCCTCATCGGGGTAGCCGTGGCCACGGTGCTGCGGGGCAACCGGATCATGGCGGCAGCCGCCACCTGGGTGAGTAATCCACTCACCTACGTGCCTATTTTTGCCTTCAACTACCAGGTGGGGCTCTGGCTACTGGGGGGTGGCCCCGCCAAAAATTTTCAGGACCTCGATACCCTCAGGGGCTGGTCGGAAATGGGCACCGAGGTTTCGGTGCGGCTGATGCTGGGCAGCGCGATAGTCGGCCTGATCGCCGGGGTGATCGGCTACTTTGGCGGGCTGCCCCTGATTCGGCGCATGCGATCGCGACAGATGGCCCGACAGCAGCGCCAGATCGCTCCTAAAGCCTAAGCCCCAACGCCATCAACCCAAGGCCATCAACCCAAAGCACCGATCTGTCCTAGCAGGGCTAAGCGGAACCCTGGCTTAGTGGTTCGTGCTGAAATAAGATACCAGCCATAGGAGCCAGGGCCACTCTAAACGATGAAAATGAGAGGCTTCGTGGCGTGGGCTTTCTCCCTTTGGGAGACGCAAGCGAACGACTCCGCTCAGCCCTCGGTTGCTTTTGCGACTCCGCTCAGCCCTGGGCTATTTACAGGGCAATGACTCCGGGACTTTATTGGTTTGCAGCTCCCTTATATCCCCTAATCCCCTGCACGTCCCGTCCCCTAAGCAATACTCCCCCGCTTCCGGGCCTCCTTGTAGGACGTGCCGACGTTTTTCAGCCCGGCGCGAATCATCTCCTGTTCCAGCAGGGCAAAAAATCGAGTGCGATCGCCCCCCCGCACCACCGCCTGGTTGTGGGCTTCCGCCAGGGCCACTGGGTAGCCATAGCCCTTCTGCACCTGGGTCAGAACCATCCTCAGGGCGCTTTGGCACAGATCTTCATCCGCTATCACCCACTGGGGCACCTCTACCCGCGCCACCTCAGGGCCGACGTTGAGGTAACAAAAAGACACCCGGTGATCGCCGTATAGCTCCAGAATGCTGGCGGTGCTGCGCCAGAAGGGGCTGCGCTCTCCCACCGCTAGCTCCGTCGCCCAGAAGGTGGCGTCTCGCAGGGGAAAAAAGCGCCCGCAGGGGGCTCGGTCAGCCCGACTACCGACTTCACTGGCCCCGTCGTGACTACAGTGGGTCTGGCAGTCGGGCTGGGGAAAGGGGCAGGCCGCCCACCGCAAAAAGTTCATGGCTTCGCCACTGCGGCTGGCACTGAGGTACCCGACCAGGGGAATGCGCTGGTGCCGCAGCCGATCCCAGGCGGCTAGAATGGGCGGCAGAATGCGATCGCGGGCTTCCCCCGGCAGCGCCTCTAAAAACCAGTAGATCAGCGATCCATCCACCAGGGCCAGCACCGGTCCGCTTCCCTGATCCCGAGGGGCCGCCGTCCAACCCTCGGCGATCGACTCCCCCAGTTCCGCCAGCACCACCGCCTCAGCGACGGTGCGGCGGTGGCCCATCCATTCTTCGGTGCTAATGCCCCACTGGCGAGACAGGTAGAGATCTTCGGCCCGGTACACTACCTCCGGCAGGCTATCCAGCAGCGGAAAGCGCCCCTGGCCGTAGTGGAGCACCACCCGTCCCACATTGAGCAGATAGCAGTAGGCAATCTCGTGGTGGCTGGGGGAAATCTGCGATCCGTCCGTAGCGATGACCGTGTGGGCCTCAGGGGCCGGGGCGACGGCGACCCGCACCGTGAGGGCTTCCGTCGGCTGGGCGGCGGTAAAGGGGGCGCGCTGGCCCCAGGTGTTTGCCTGGTCCACCAGCTCCACCTGGCGGGTGGCGGCGATCGCCAGCAGCTTACGGGCGGCAACAATCCGCTCCTGGGCAGCGGCGGCCTCATGGCTGAGGTGCTGGCTAATGCCCTGCATCTGCCGGGCCAGCTTGATCAGGTCGAGCATGGCGGGGTCAATTTGATACATCCATACTAGCATTTTCCTCGAATTTTTTCTGAGAATCTGTCGCCTACGGATGCCACACTGCGCCCCATCGTTATACTGTCGTTTGTCTTGATGTATTGGTCGTGTTCAGATTTTGTATTGGTCGTGCTTATGGAGTCAAAATGGCTCAGGTTTGGGCTCATCCCAGGGGCGATGGGCACCCTCGGTGCCCTGGTGATGGCAGCTCCGGTCAGGGCTGCCACCCTCCAGTATTGGGGGTTCGATGCCCAAACCAATCAGCTGGTGTTCACCACCGATAGCCAGGTGCAGCCCCAGGCGCAGCTGCTGCTAAACCCTACCCGCATTGTGATTGACCTGCCCAATACCCAACTGGGCAGCACCGGCACCAGCCAGGCCGTAGGCGGGGCTATCCGCGAGGTGCGGGCTGGCCAGTTCGATCACCAAACCGCTCGTCTGGTGATCGAACTGGCTTCTGGCTACGGCCTCAACCCCCAGGATGTGCGGGTGCAGGGCCTGCGGCCCAACCAGTGGGCGGTACAGTTGCCCTCCCTCAGCCAGGCGGCGACCCCGCCCACTGGCGCGATTCCCGCTCCGAGCGCAACGGCTAACCGGGTAGGGGGCAATACGGGGGCCGGGGCCGCGGCCACCCTGACCGGCGTGGTCACCACGGGGGATGGTTTCCTGGTGCGCCTCAGCGGTGAGGCCCCCACCCCGACGGTGCGATTTACCAATGACGAGGCCGATAATCGCTACGCCATTATCGACCTGCCCAACACCGCCGTAGCCGCTGATCTGGGCCCCGAGGACCTGCCCAACTACCGCTACAGCATCATCGCCTGGGACGTGGCCCAGCAGACCACCAGCCCTCCCTCCACCCGCATTACTCTCAAGCTCGGCCCCACCAGCCCCGACTGGCGCGCCTTGCGCAACAGCAGCGGGGTGATTGTGCTGCCCCCCAGCGGCGTGCGGATCAGCAGCATTTCTGATGAACCGGCACCCCTGGCGGCCGCCCCGGCGGCCCCGCCCCAGGCCCAAACGCCCCAGGCCCAAACGCCCCAGCCCCAGATACCCCAGGCCCAGGTGCCCAGCCCCACTCCACCGCCCACGCGATCGGTGGAACCTCTGCCCACGGTGCCCAGCGGTCGAGTGGTCGTTGCCATTGACCCCGGCCACGGCGGGCGCGACCCCGGCGCGGTAGGCATCAACAGCCTGCAAGAGATCCAGGTGATTTTTCCCATTTCGCAACGGGTGGCTGAGCTGCTCGAAGCCCAGGGGGTGATGGTGGTCATGACCCGACGCGAGAATGTTACCGTCGATTTACAGGCCCGAGCCGACATCGCCAACCGTGCCCAGGCCAATTTATTTGTCAGCATCCACGCCAATGCCATTAGCCTCAGCCGTCCTGACGTCAACGGCATTGAGACCTATTACGCCTCCGAGAGCGGACGGCGGCTGGCGGCGGCCCTCCAGGCCAGCATGCTGGCGGCGACGGGGATGCGCGATCGCGGCGTCAAGCAGGCCCGCTTCTACGTGCTGCGGCAGACCACCATGCCCGCCGCCCTGGTCGAAGTGGGGTTTGTCACCGGGGCTCAAGATTACCCCAAGCTGGCCGACCCGGCCTGGCGCGAGACCATGGCCCAGGCGATCGCCCGAGGCATTCTGCAATATATCCAGCAGGGGGGAGGTTAGGGACAACTCAAAACCAGGTCTCTATCGCCCCACTTCTTCCCTGGCTGTAAGCACTTACCTAAACTGCTGCAATAACCAGCGGTTGAGCGCACCGTCGTGTGATGTGCCCGCGTGGTGCCCTTTGCCCATCGCACGGGTACAGCTCATGGGCTAGCCAACGAAGAAACCGGGTTTCTTGCACAATGTCCAGAGATTCAGGATGCTCCATACGCAGAACCCTTTTACCGTTTACCCTCTGCTGGCTCAAGAAACGTTGACGAAGTGACTTGCCGAATGCAGGTCAGCCAGTCTGGCCAGGCCGCAGGGTCAGCGGTTTGGTTGTTGGCGTTAATCATCAGGTCTGAGAGCAACCCGCCCACATCATCAGAGTCAGTGCGTTCATAGAACTGCTCTAGAAACATGACCATGGCTTCAAAAGCCTGACGTTCTGTGAGTTTTTCCATGGGTTAGACCTTTATTTCTAGTTATATTATGGCAATCTGGCGAAGCCGGTATTGGGGTGCCAAGGTCTGGGGGTTGAGTTTATCCCTGCGTTACGAATTTCGCCATGTCTAACCTGCACCCAAATCTGCTCGCCACTGGTTAGGGTTTGGGCGTACCAATCGGTTCGGTATTTATCTTGGCCCAAATACCAGTTCGAATCAGCGGCTGTGTCGAGCA
>JBGSNT010000314.1:0-9480 GCA_041739575.1 Nodosilinea sp.
TTGCGATCGCCCTGATGTCCCTTTCCATGATGATCCCCATTCCGGGCACCAATACCCTCCCGGCCATGGGCATCTTTGTCACAGGGTTTGGCCTGCTCGACGACGATGGGGTCATTAGCCTGGGCGGCCTGGTGGTGTGCCTGATGGGGGGCATTCTCACCACGCTGATTTTAACCTTTGGCTATGAAGCCGTAAAAACTGGGATCGATTTCCTCAGCAACAGCGTCTTCTAATCCTGAATCCGCCTTAGCTACCCCCGGTTGGGCTGGGCAAACACCGTTTGCCCCTACGCCCTCAACTCACCCCCAGGGTTAGGCCCCAGCTCACCAGGGTACCGGTAGCGCCAGGGGCGCTGTCCACCACCCGTAGTCGCCAGGTGCCCTGGGCCGGGTGCCCGATCAGCCGCATGAGTACTGGGGTTGTGGCCAGACTATAGGTTTGGCGCAGCTCGGTGCGGCGGCCCAGGGTACGCCCTTGAATGGTGACGGTGCCGCCGCTGGGGGCGATCAGGCTAAGACTCACATCCCCTAAAAACTCGTGGTCAAGGGTGACATCCACCTGCAGGTCGGTGACAGTTCCGGTGGCTGCGATCGCAACGCTGCTCTCTATCCCCCCCGGTCGATTGTCGGGGATCGCCTGGGCCGTCGAGTTTTGCTGGGCCACCACCCGATCTACCCGTCGACCGGCAAAGGCCCGTCGCTGGGCTTCTCGCACCGCCGCCGCCGCATTCACCTTGCCATAGCCAAACCACTGGGAGTGACCGCTGGCGTTGTAGGTGCCGTACTGCAGACCCAGCTGGGGGTCAGCGGTGCGATCGACAATTTTGTCGGCGGTGGTCTGCAGAATTTCGCGCACCTGCTGGGCGGTCAGGTTGGGGTTCACCGACAGGATCAGCGCCGCCACCCCCGCCACCACCGGGCATGAGCTGGAGGTGCCGCCAAAGGTATTGGTGTAGTCATCGCCGCTGTAGCCCGCCCCCTGGGTGCGATCGCTGGTGACCATCCCCAACCCCGGCAGGTACTGGTTCAGCGGTGGCCCGGTCGGCACGCTACCCACTTGGGGAAGGGCCATACTGGGCGGAGCATTGTTGCTGGGAGCCGCCACGGCAATGTGCTCGCCCCAGTTGCTGTAGGCGGCCTTGGTGGCCAGACTGGTGGAGGCCGACACGGCCAGCACGTCGGGGTGAATGGCAAACCCGCTCAGCCACTTAGTCGGGCCACTCAGGGCATTTTGGGGCCACTGGGTTTCATTGACGGTGCCGCTGACAGGACGATTGGCGTTGCCGGCCGAGAACACGATCACACAGCCCTTGCCGTCGCGCCCGGTGGTCGCTGCCTGCGTCAGGGCGTTGGTCTGCCGCAGGGTGAGGGGAAAGTAGTTAGCAGCGGGCGACCAGCTACAGACAATCACATCGGCCCCCCGTCGCACCGCCTCGTTGAACAGCTGCTCGATGGAGGCGTCATCGATAAAGCCCGTGGTGCGAATCGGTAAGAACGCACAGCCTGGCGCCACCCCCACAATACCAATCGTATTTTCTTCGCCAACGGCCAGCCCGGCCACCGCCGTGCCGTGGTTTTCGTTTTGTTTGGTGGGCAGGGGGACCGCATCCTTGTCCTGCAAGTCCAGGGGGGCCACCAGCTTACCCACCCCCTGCAGGTCGGGGTGGTTCAAATCAAACCCATCGTCGCTGACCGCAATCACCACCGATCGCGCTCCCCGGGTAATATCCCAGGCGGCCTCGGCCGAGATGTGTGACCCTGCCGCCAGAGTGGCCCCACCGCTGTGAAACAGATGCCACTGCTGAGGGTAGCGCTCGTCCGTAGGGCGATATAACCCACCGGTTTCAATGGCCAAATTGGGTTCCGCAGCTAGCACCGTGCCCAAAGCCATCAGCCGGTTAGCCAGCTTAATCGGGTTTTCGATCGCGACGGCAGTCACGCTGAGCACGTAGGTATTGGGAATCCCCGTTAGGGGTTTTTCAATCGCCAGACCCAGCCCGCTCAAAATCTGCTCGATCGCTTGGGCCGATGTATCCGGGGCAAACTGCACGGTGAGCTGCTCGGTCAGGTAAACCCAGGTTTGGGGGCTATTGGCTAGGCGGTAAACATGGCTGGCGAACCGCACCCTAGGATCCCGCCGGGCCAGGGCTAGGGTTGACTCCAGAGCGGCTTCGGCCACCTGCCACTCCACCAGTTGCCCCCCTGCCACCGCCCGTACCGCGATCGGGTTGAGGCGCTGACGCACCGAGTCGAGGGCAGTGGGTGCCGTTAGACGGGTAGTAAATCGAGTGGGCACCTTTTGCAGCAGCAGCTCTTCGCCGCCCCGCTGCAGAATCTCTCCTTGCAGATTGCGGTCGGGGCCGCTGCCGCTGGGGAGGCGAGGATCGGCGGGAGATGCGGTCATTGCGGCAACCTAAACCTATGGAGTGACGGGAAGCTTCGATACCCAGAACAACCTCAGGCGTGGCTGCGCCTATCGCCCAAAACCCCTAAGGCCAATAGGACAGTTGGGCTACTGGTTGCCAAAGAGGTATGACGCCATACCGAGATGATAAGATACCCCAGTGATTTTCAGTCCGGTTGTCCCTCACCCCGTTGTATTCATGGTCGTTTCCCTTCGTTTTCTGCATCACTCCCTGGGCGGGTTTGCCGCCGCTGCACTATCTGTAGCCTTGTTTGGGGGTGTGGCTGGGGCGGCCTTGGCCCAGGAGGCTAGCGGCGCTGATCCGGCCCGGCCCTTGAACCAGGCTAGCAGCAACCTCAGCATTGCCAGTGGTATGCAGCTCATGGCCGAGGCCGAGGCCGCGATCGCCGATCAAAACTTTCCCTTGGCTCAAGAAAAGCTCACAGAGGCCCGAGAAAGCTTTAACCAGCTTTCCACCTATTACCAAGAGCTAGCCCAGATGTTTATTGGCATCGACACCCTGATCAACCGCAGCAACCGCGAAAAAGCGCTGGAAACTGCCCAACTGCGCGATCAGGCCTCCTATCAACTGGCTCTGGTCTACCGAGCGCAGAATCAGCCCGACCAGGCTGTGCCCCTGCTGATGGAGATCTTGCGCAGCCAGCAACCCACCCGCGACCTGGGCCAGCGGGCCTATCAGCAGTTGTTTGAGTTAGGCTTTGTCGATCAACCCTATGCTGGGCAGGCGGCCACCTCTCCCACCGAACCCAGCGTTCCCACGGAAGTTGTCGTTCCGGAAGGAGCTGTCGTTCCCGAAGAAGTCGATGTCCCCACAGAAGTGATCATTCCTGAGCAATAATCCTAATTAGGGAATCTCAATGACTGGGGAAATTGATTGCCCCAACCACCTATCCCACAAGGAGCCCGTGCCATGATTACCCCCGACCAGGTCAGCACTATGATTAAAGCCGGCCTGCCCGATGCCGATGTGCAAGTGCAAGATTTGACCGGTGGCGGCGACCACTATCAAGTGGTCGTAGTGTCCTCACAGTTTGAGGGCCGCAGCCTGGTGCAACAGCATCAGCTCGTCTATGGGGCGGTGCGTGAGGCCATGTCCTCGGAGGCCATTCATGCGCTAGCCTTGAAAACATATACGCCAGAAGACTGGGCTACTCAGAAGAGTGCCTAGCCTAGTTTTGCCTCAATACATAACCCCATTCCGCGGAGGGATCGACCCTATGGACTCAGCAACCCAGGCCAGAATTGACCAACTCGTTAAGAACAACACCATCATGGTGTTTATGAAGGGCAATAAACTTATGCCCCAGTGCGGCTTCTCCAACAACGTGGTGCAAATTTTAAACGTTTTAGGCGCACCCTTCGAAACCGTTGACGTGTTGGCCGACCAAGACATTCGCCAGGGCATCAAAGAATACTCCAACTGGCCCACCATCCCCCAGGTGTACGTCAATGGGGAGTTTGTGGGCGGGTCTGATATTCTCATTGAGCTGTACCAAAACGGCAAGCTTCAGGAAATGGTTGAGATTGCCCTAGCTTCCTAGCTCTAGGGAAGTGCCGATGATCTAGCCAGGCTGGGATTTGAGCTGATTACAGGCCCAAATTCCAGCCTGATCTTTTTAAGCGGTATAGATCGCCCCTAAGCCGAGCGATCGCAGTCCCCGCCGGTAGGCGATCGATGTTTTGTCGGCGCCAATATGGGATTCCGCCGACATATCTAGGGGTAGATCCTCCGGATACTGGGCCTCCACAACTTCTTTATCCTCCGCAAAGACCTGGTAATTAAATTCGTACACCGGCTCCAGCGGCATATCTTTGTCAAAGTTGCGGCAGATGGGCGCAAACATTCGAGTTTTGCGGGCAGAGACCGGGCTAGCTGCGTTGAGCACACAGAGCCGCCCCTCTCCGGGAAAGTGCACCGTTAACCGAGCCGTGAACGGTAGGAACACCTCAAACACCCGCAGCCACTGAAAATCTGCCGGGGCACGGTCTTGCATGGCCTTAGGAAAATTGCTCACGTTACTCAGATACTCCGCCCGCAGACCATGTTTGGTAGGGGTGACTTCATAGCGCGGCACAATGGGGTTGTTAATATCGCCAAAGGTATCGGTGTGCACCCAGGCAAAGTGGGCTACATCTAAAAAGCCTTCCACCTGTCGTCCGGCGGCCGCCTCGATATCCACGGACTCGGGCAAAATCTGCTGATAGTCAGCGTCATCCCACTCATGCAGGTCAGGTAGAGGGTATTGGTCGCCGCCGCTGAGGGTGGTCCACACTAGGCCATAGGCTTCCTTCACCGGATAGGTCTTCAGGCAAAGCTTCTTTGGAATGCTGGCGTCGGGGTTAGCGGGCACCTTAACGCATTGGCCATCAGCACTATAGTGAAAGCCGTGATACTTACACACCAAGTGGTCCCCAGCCACCCAGCCCATGCTGAGCGGAATACCCCGGTGTAGACAAATATCGTTGGCGACGGAAATGCCGTCGCTGGTGCGCCAGATCACCAGTCGCTGGTCGAGCAGGGTGGCGGTAACAGGTTTATCCGTTACCTCATGGCTAAAGGCCACGGGATACCAAAACGGATACAGGGCATCCCAGTCCGATTCGGCAAAGGTGCATCCCCTGGGGTAAACCTGTTGGTGCGCCATGATATCTAATCTCCTGGAGTAATTACGTTGAGCAGTCTGAGAGTTACCAAACTCAACCAGCCAATGTCTGATATCCAGGCTACACCAGCGATCGCAGCGTCCCCGAAGTGTGACCATCGCCATCGCTAGATCGGTCAGGACAGTTTTGCCAGGGGTGGTGGCTCGTGTCCTAAGCGCAGTAGCATCGCTACGGGGGGCAAATAGCCGTCCCCATGCCAGCCAGCCCCCGCCCTTGATGCCCCCTGCGGCTCCATGGCCCAGAGCATTGCCCAAGCCCATTGTTCAATTCCCCAGTCGGGAACCATCAAACACCTGATCAGGCCCCCATCCAGGCCCGCTGGCGAAACGATTTAACGGTGACCAGGCTGCTAGCTTCAGGGTCCCACAGGATATAGCGGGCGCAATCTACCATATCTCCCATCCGCAGGGTTTTTACCGTGGAGAGCAGGTGGGCGTTCTCGCGATGGCAGGTCTTGAGACGGTAATTGGGAATACGCTCCGAAAGGTGGTGAATGTTGTGGTAACCGATGTCTGCGGTGAACCAATTGAGCACGGCGGGCAACTCGAGCAGACTGCTGCCTTCCACCGCTCCCAGCAGGTAGTCCCAGCCCTCCGTTTTGTGGGCATAGACCCCCTCAAAAATGTGCTGCACAAAGAAAATCCAGATAAAAATAGTGGCCGACAGGGTTAGCACAATCGAATAAAGGCTGAAGAATAGCTTGAACCCCAGCCAGTGGCCCAGCAGAAAACAGCCCCCGATCACACAAATATTGTTCAGCAGAATATCCCAGAACTCTGCCGACGTCTGCCAATGCTTCGAATGATGAGACGCAATGATTTGGCGTAGGCTCATCCCCTTCTTTTTTCGCCCGCTATCCCACAGGTGACCGATAAAATCCCAAGTACCCGCAATCAGCCCCAGTCTTGGCTTAATTGCCAGGTAGAAAAACCCTCCCGGAATGGCCATCAGAGGGTGGCGGAGCAGCTCGTAATTGCGTTGTTCGGCGGCGTTGAGCCGGGCGAACTCATCGGTGGAGAGAAAATCTGCCACCCCGCGGTACTTCTCCCAATTGCCGTTGGTTTTGTGGTGGTAGGCGTGGTCCCTAGACCAGGCATACTGAGGAATTGCGTTGATCAACCCCAACAGAAACCCCACGATGCGGTTAACTCGCTTGGACCGAAAGAGCGAATAGTGTCCACAATCGTGCATGAGGGAAAAGCAGCGCAGGGAAAAAAGCACAATCAACCCAATAATGGGGGGTAGTAACCATAGGGAAACAGCCGCTGCCTTGATCGCTAAAACCCACAACAGCCCATAGGGAATAACAGTGTTTAGAATCTGAATGCTGGCCCGTAGATCATCGCTTTTCATGTAGGGAGCCAGAATGAATTCAGACTTCTTGAGGGTGGTTTCCATGCGATTGAAGGCCTCTTTTAATATGATTGAAATGCAAAAAAACGGTTTTCTCCAGATCCAGCTCCATCGACTGAATATGCCAAGGTCTATTACTGCCAATGCCTTGGACGACGCATCAAACTATGGCCCATGGCCCATAGACAGGGATTCTCCGGGACGGTTTAGCCGGGTTGGTGGCGTCTGCGGCGGGAGTTCAACAGTGAACGACAGAGCGGGCGGAAGACCGGGTCAAGGTAGGGCAATAGGCTGCGGAGCGCGCTTGGGATCGCTCCCTCTGAAGGGCTGGACTGCGAGTAGGGCCGGGCCCATCTGCGGAAGGGAAATGGTGACGCGATATAGCAGAGTAAACAATTTGATTATTTCAAGCATCAACCAGCCAATATAACAAAGTATTACAGCCAAAGCGTACAAGCTATGCCCATTGACAAAAGCCCTGGGGCTAGCGGATCCTCAGACCGCAACGGCCTTGAAGCAAGGGAGTGAGGGAGCTAGGGCAAGGTTGCTACTACAGAGGGGGCATCCCTCTCCTCATCCGCTACTTCCTCAAAGCGGATCACGTCTTGCCGAGGGCTAGCGTGGCTAACCCGCACCTGAAACTGTTCTCCCAGGGCAACCGCGCGATTAAATCGCATGGCCAACTCCAGACCCAGGTCTTCGACCATAATTAACCCCAGCCCCTCGTCTTCGCGCAGCCAACGCAGCAGCATCACATCCCAAGGACGGTCTTGGTGGCGACGTAGGTACTCTAGCGCCCAATAGCGCTTGGTCTGGCGTTCGACCAGGGTAGCTTCGTAGGCTGCAGAGCTAGCCCCGATCGCAAGTTCCGTCACCTCTGTGGAGGAGAAGGGCGGCGGATCCCCCCGGAGGTGGGCCTTGAGCTGATAGTGAGCCACCAGGTCGAGGTAGCGGCGAATGGGGGAGGTCACCTGACTGTAGCTGTCTAGGCCCAGAGTGGCGTGGCGGCTGGGGGTAACGCCCACCTCGCTGCGCGTCATGCAGCGGCGAATGGCCGAGTCACGCACCCAACCCGTGGGGAGCTGAATCAACTCTTCCTCAGAGGGGAGATCGGGCTGGGGCTGGCTGCGAAAGGGAATTGCCAGGGCATGGGCATGGCCGTAGCGGGCCGCTACTTCCCCCGCCAAAATCATCATTTCGGCCACCATCTGACGGGCCAGAGAATCGTTCAACACCTCGATGACAATGTCATCTTCGGTTGCGGACACCTTAATGTTTGACTCGGGCATGTTGATGCTGATGGCCCCCTGGGTAAGCCGCCACTGGCCCCTCACCTTCGACCAGTCGGCCAGTCCCTGGAGTTCAGGCTCGGCGGTAATGCCCAACTCCAGCATTTCGTCTACATCCTCGTAGGTGAGGCGATAGGTGGGGCGAATCAGGGTCGGGTGAATGGTGTAGTCTTGAACATCCCCCGAGCCGGTGAGGGTAATGCCAAAGCTGAGGGCACAGCAGGTCTGCCCTTGGTTGAGACTCATGGCCCCGGTGGCCAACTCCATGGGGAACATGGGAACCATGCCGGTGGGCAGATAGACCGTGGTGCAGCGACGGCGAGCCTCAAGATCTAACTCATCCCCCGGCAGCAGCCAGCGGGTGGGGTCGGCGATGTGGACCCATACTCGCTGGCTGCCATCGGGCAGGGTTTCCAGGCTCAGGCCGTCGTCAATCTCCTGGGTGCTGGCATCGTCTACGGTGTACACCTTGAGGTGGGTGAGGTCTAGCCGATGGGCGTCGAGGTCGGGCGGCGGAGACTGGAAACGCTGCTGCGCCATGGCAAGGATTTCCTCAGAGAAGTGACTGGGAATTTGGCTGCGTCTCAGCGCTAAATTTTCGTGGCTACTCCATAGCCCCAGTGCCACTAGGGTATCAAAGGCGCCCGCCGCCGTTGGGGCCATATTCAACGCATTCAGAATTTCTACCGCCTGGGAGCGCTGGTTTGACTCATCGCCAAACAGAGCCAGACGCTCAAGGGTCTCGAGTCGGGGGCGATCGCCCTTCTGCCACTCCACCGCGGCCCCCGCCAGGCCCTGGCGAGCCTTGGCCATAAACTCGTCCCACTCTTGCTGGCGCTGGGTTTCGCGCTCAATCTGCTGCCGCAGTTCGGCCACTTGGCCGACGGGGCGAGGCTCGTAGCGATCGCCCTTCTGCTTAAAAAAGATTTTGTCTTCCACCAGCATCCGGTGGGCGGCGTAGCAAAAGCTCGGGCCCTGGTCTGAAAAGAGCAGCTGAGCCAAAGCAGCCGGATCGGCAGCCTCCCCAGCTTCGGTTAAAAACTCCCAGGCTATCTCTAGACTGGAATGGTCAATATAGGACTCGGCCTCTGCCACTAGGGGGCCGATGTCGATGGGCCGATAGGGGCCGCCGCTAACCTCGTAGGTAAAGTCGCGGGGGTGTAGGGTGTAGGCTTGGCCCCGCTCGTCGATAACCACCCAGTTTTTCTTGCCCTCGGGCCGATCTGCCACCCCTAAACGGGGCTGCCCCTGGTGCTTAAATTCGACTAGCGTTCCTTTATCAACCAAGCCAACACCCTAGCGATCGCCATCCCTAGCCTAGCCTAGCCTAGCCTTCCCCATTCACATAGGGCAGTAGGGAAATAATCCGGGCGCGCTTGATGGCGGTGGTGAGATCCCGCTGTTGCTTAGCGGTCAAGCCAGTGATGCGGCGGGGCAAAATTTTGCCGCGCTCGGTGATGAACTTACGGAGCAAATCGACATCTTTATAGTCAATTGGGTCTCCGGGCTTGATTGGAGATACTCGACGACGGAAATAGGCCATGGGTACTTACTTGATTTCTTTGTGGACGGTGTGCTTGTTGCAGTGGGTGCAGAACTTCTTCAGCTCAATGCGGTTGGTCGTGTTGCGACGGTTCTTTTGGGTGGTGTAGCGTGATACACCGTTAGAGCGCTTGTCCGGGTTAGTCCGGCACTCAGTGCACTCGAGGGTAATGACGAGGCGGACGCCTTTAGCCATGACAGGTTACCT
>JBGSNT010000076.1:0-10781 GCA_041739575.1 Nodosilinea sp.
AGGCGTTGGTGGAGCTCCATAATAAGTCTGGCTGCTGATAATCACTTCAGCCAGTCTCGGACATGACGGCCCTCCGGGGCGCAGGCGTGTCCGTTTTTCTTCACCTTTCCCACGGCCTGAGAACTTCGCACTGTTCAGGTACTTTGTCATCCGTCTTTATTAACTTGCAGCATTAACCGCCCCTAAGGGCGGTTTTTTAGTCAATGCCGCCTTCAGACAGTCTCGTCCACCTGGCGCAGCAGAATGACGGTGATATCGGTCTGCTGGGCAATTTCTAGCGGCACATTGCCCTTGATCACCTGGCTGAGCAGGTTCTCGCGCGAGGCCCCCAGCAAAATAGCGTCGCTGTGGCACAGGTTAGCCATATCGACGATCGCCGCCGACACCGAGGGGTGGGTCAGCACCTGGGTATAGACCGGGCGGCGCAGGCTAGCCTCTAGCCCATCGGCCATTTCCGACAGGTGCTGGGGGGTGAGGCACTCGCCCTTTTCGGGGTGGCAGATGGTGCAGAGCTGAATTTCGGGGCTGTGACCCAGGGTGAGCAGCCCCGGCAACAGCCGCTGGGCGCTGGTGGCGTTGGGGCCGCCCGCCGTGGGAATCAGCCAGTGGTTAAAGGTGAGGTTGCGGCCCGGGCGCACCACCACCACCTGGCAGGGGGCCTGGCGGATCAGGGTATCAACCACGCCGCTGATCACCCGACCGGGGGTAATGCTGGGGTGGTGCCAGCCCATCAGCACCAGGTCGATGTGGCGATCTTTAATGATTTCCAGCAGGGTGCGGCCCACCTCGTGGGCGGCCCGCACCTGAAAGTGCACCGACAGCCCGCTGTGCTCCGCGTAGGACAGGGCCAGCTGGCGCAGGGGTTCGGCCCCCTGCAGGTCAACCCTGGCTTCGGCGGGGGCTACGCTGCGGGGCACCACCACGACATGAACGCATTCCAGTTCGTAGTGCAGGCCGTGGGCGATCGCAGCGGCAATCTTGATCAAGTTGGGGGCAGTCTGGGGGTCAGATAGGGGCACCAGCAGCCGCCCCTGGCCCGTGGCGGGGGCGCGCTGCTGAAACACCACGTAGGAGGGTTCGGCCTGGGGACCCAGCTCGGCCAGCTCGCCGCTGACCTGGTCAGACTCGGCCCGAATGATGTCGGCGCGGGTGATGATGCCCACCAGCTTGTTGCCCTCGGTGACCGGCAGGCGGCTGAGCTTGAGGCGGTTGAGCAGGTGCAGCACCCGGGGCAGGCTGGCGTCGGGGTCGACGGTGACCGGGTGCGGGGTCATGATATCGGCCAGGGAGAGGTAGGCCTCTAGCCCCTGGGCGGTGGCCTCCCCCAGGTCGCTCTGGGTGACAATGCCCACCAGCCGCCCCGCCTCCAGCACCGGAAAGCCCCGATGGTGCGATCGCGAAAAGGCCTGCACCACCTCCGGCAGGGTGATCTGGCTGGAGAGGGTCTCGACCCGGCGCTGCATCAGGTCGGCGGCCTTGAGGTGGGCCCAGGGGTTGTTGGCCTGGGCCACCGGCTCCAGGTGAATGCCCTGGAGGGCCAGCAGCCGGTTGTAGATAGAGCCGTGGTTGGCGCGATCGGCCACCAGGTAGGCGATACCCGAGCAGATCATCAGCGGCAGCACCAGGTTAAAGTTGGTGGTCATCTCAAAGACAATCACGATGGCGGTCATGGGCACCCCGGTCACCGCGCTAAAAAAGGCCCCCATGCCGGTCAGGGCGTAGGTGGTGGGGTTGGCCAGGGCCTCGGGCAAGGGCCAGGCCCCAAACCCGGTGTAGACCCCCTGGGCAAAAAAGTTGACCAGGCAGCCCAAAGCCGCCCCCAGCACCAGCGAGGGGGCAAAAATGCCCCCCGCCGCCCCCGACCCGTAGGCCAGCAGGGTGAGCAGAAATTTGACCACAAAGGCGATCGCAATCAGCTGCCACCCCGCCGAGCCGGTGACTAAAAACTCCTGCAGGCCGGTGTTATCCGCCGCCGCGACGGGCAAAAACACCCCCACCAGGCCGGTGACCAGCCCCGCCAGGCCAATCCGCCCCGGCAGCCCTAGTCCCTTGAACTGGCGAAAAAACGCCAGGCTACCAAAAATGCCGCTGCGAAACAGCGACCCCAGCAGCCCGGCCAGCAGCCCCAAAATAATTAAAAACGGCAGGTCATAGAGCGATAGGGTAATCGACCGGGCATCCATCGCCAGGTTGAGGCCCTGACCGCCCAGCAGCCGCGACACCACCGCCCCAATAAACGAGGCCAGAATAGCGCTGCCCAGGGTGAGGTCCGAAAAATCCTGCAGCAGCTCTTCCACCACAAACATCACCCCGGCAATGGGGGCATTAAACCCCGCCGCCAGGCCCGCCGCCGCCCCGGCGGAGATCAGCTGACGCCGATAGTCTGGGGAGGTGGGCACCCAGCGACTGAGCTGCGCCGCCAGCGCCGCGCCAATCTGCACCGTCGGCCCCTGCCGCCCCAGCGACAGCCCCGACCCCAGGGCCAGCAGGGTACTGCCCAGCTTGACCAGGGCCACCCGCAGGTTGAGGGGCATTTTGGCAAAGCCCAGGGCCGCCTTCACCTGGGGAATGCCGCTGCCCGACGCCTCCGGAGCCAGCCGCTCCACCAAGAACCCCGAGAGCCAGCCCCCCACCAGACCCAGGCTGGGCAGCACCAGCCAGCCAGGCAGCGTGCTGGAGGTGCGCGACAGGGTCAGCCACTCTACCCCCTGCTTGAGCAAAACCGCCGCCAGCCCCGACACCAGCCCGATTACGCACGCCTCTAGAATGGCTACCCGTTTGCGGCTCAGCAAGGGCTCAAGGCGCTTTTGCAACATCACAGACTGGGCCACCTACAGGGCAACAAAAAGACCAGACAGCCGGGCGAAGGGTCCCCTAGCTCTCCAAAGTGTAGCCCTTCGAGAGACCTGACACGGCGATCGGCCAGCTCCAGGGGCAGGAGCTGGAAATGGATTAGTTCGTGTAGCCGGTATCTTATTTCAGCGCGAATCCCTTCGATTGCCCACTGAGCCTTGGACTTCTAGTCCAAGGCTCAAAGCCAAAATCCTCTGAAGAGGATTAAGGGCTGGTTACCCCAGTCTGCTTTAGCAGACTTTCGTCGTGAGCCAGGGAGTTCACTCCCTGGTGGTTGTGGCCGGAGTCCCTTAGCCTATAGGCGTTGCAAGAATGGTTTGGTCACCTTGACAGGGCTGGATACCCTCAAGCCACCCCACCATCCCCCCTACTCCTCCCCGCCCTCCTCCAGCAGCGGACTCAGCTCCACCACCATCCCCCAGCGCTCCAAGGTAATGCCCACCGTTTGCTCCAGCTGGGCAACGCTGTTGAGAAAGGCAATGCGGGCGGTCAGCTGATTGGTCTGGGCCGTAACTAGCACCTCCTCTTGATTGATCCGCTGAAACAGGTCAACGCTCCCCCGAGCCAGGTCGGCCTCCACCTGGAGCCGGGCGTTGAGGGTGGCGCGCTCAGCCGCCTCGACCTGGAGCAGGTTGGAGCGGGCCGCCGCCAGTCCGGCGACCACATCGTTGCGAATTTGGTCCTGCAGCTGAGCCAGGGTGTTGTCCTGCTGCTGCAGGGCAATATCGCTAGCCAGGCGAGTCGTTTCGGGGTCGGGGTCGCCAAAGGTGCGGGTGGCCAGTACCCCCACCCCACTGCGGGAACTGTCGCCCAGAATGCCGCTGGCCACTGCGTTGAGCTCCCACCGCAGGTTGTCCTCGGCCAGGCGCACATCTAGCTCCTGCTGTTGCCGCTGGAGCTGGGCCTGGCGGTAGTCAGTGCGCTCGGCCAGGGCCAGCTCCACCAGGGCTTCGGGCTGGTAGGCCGACACCTGGGCCGCCGCCGCATCGTAGAGTTGCTGCACCGTCTCCAGGGAGGCCACAAAGCGGAGGGGGCGATCGGTGCCGATCAGATTGAGCAGGGTGCTATTGGCCTGATCGAGCTGATTTTGAGCGTCGGCGAGGCTGCGCTGGGCATCGGCAAGCGATCGCTCGGGGTCAAAGAGATCGATGGGGGCGCGTCGCCCGGCCTGCACCAGGGCCTGCAAAATTTCCAGCTGCCGCTGCCGCCGCTCCAGGGCCTGGGCCTGAATGTCCACCTGGGCCTGGGCGTTGACCAAGTCGTTGTAGTTCAAGATGGCGGTGGTCAGGGTGTCGATCACCGCCTGCCGCAGGGCCAGCTGGTTGCGGGTTTCCCCCAGCCGGGCCTGGTTCAGCGGGGCTTCATTGATGGCGGCACCAAAGCCCCGCAGCAGCGGCTGGCTAACCCGAAAATCTAGGGTCTGGCCCCCGGCAAAGGGGGTTAGACCCACCTCAATATCCGTGCCCAGGGGGGTGGTGAGGGTCGTGTCGAGGCCGATGCGGGGATCTACCTCGGTATTGTCGCCGCCCAAAATCACCACGCCAAGATCGCCCACTGTTCCACTACTGCTCACCTCGGTGCGGCTGACCTCAATTCCCAGGCTGGGCCTAAAGCGGGGGCTAAAGGTTTGCTCGGCAGCGGCCAGCTGTTGTCGCTGCACAATGCGATTCAGGGCCTGGTTGCGCAGCTCCCGGTTGCCCTCCAGGGTGAGGGTGAGCAGGTCGGGCAGGGTGAGGAGCACAACTTCAGGGTCAGGCTCACCCGGGGGAGCTGCCAGAGGCACCGATTCTGCCTGGGCTACGGTAAATAGATCCAGGCTTCCCTGCCCTAGGTCGATGGCGCAGGGAAAGCCAAGCCCCAGTGTCAAACCCAGTGTCGCTAAACCCAGGCGCTGAGCTCTGGGTGCCGCTGAGAATCCCATTGTTTCTGCCCTCTCCTTGAGCCTCACCCACCCAGTAAGATAGAAGCACAGCCTCACTGCCGTTGCTATGACAACCTATCACGCTGGTTCGGCCACGACCACAGACTCGCCTAGCGCCCCCCTCGAAAGCGGCGATCGCCTCACTCGCCCAGAGTTTGAGCGCCGTTATAAAGCCTCCACAGTTAAAAAAGCGGAATTGATTGAAGGAGTCGTCTACGTGGCTTCACCCCTCAGATTTCAGCAGCACGCCGAACCCCACAGCCGCCTTCATGGCTGGGTGTGGACATACCAGGTGATGACGCCAGGGCTGCGCCTAGGCATTGAACCTACGGTGCGCCTAGACCTAGACAACGAGCCTCAGCCCGACATCGTGCTGCTGATCGATGAAGCCGCTGGCGGCCAGGCTCGCCTCAGCCCCGATGGCTATCTTGAGGGCACCCCTGAGCTGGTGATTGAAATTGCCGCCAGCAGCGCCGCCATTGACTTAGGCGATAAAAAACAGGCCTACCGTCGCAACGGCGTGGCAGAATACCTGGTCTGGCAGATATACGAAAACCGACTGGACTGGTTCGCATTAGTGGATGGTGACTACCAGCTTTTACCGATAGGTGCTGACGGGGTGATTCATAGTGCCACCTTCCCGGGTCTATGGTTGGCGGTCATGGCACTCTTGCAGGGTGACATGGCCCGCGTGCTGACCGTACTGCACACAGGCCTACAATCTCTTGAGTACGAGCGGTTTAGAGCGAGCTTGATGAACCCGCAACAGCCCTCTTCATAGGCATCTCGGGTCTCGTGAGAGAGCAGCCGTGGGGTCTTGGTAGTCATCCAGCAGCTTGAGTTAAGCTGCTGACAACAGTCCGGACACTTTTCAGAGCAAGCGCTGAAAACCTTGATTTTTCCTTGACTGGACGGCTGCAAAGAAGACCTACAACCGGCATTTTACCGTTACGTGTCAAAAACTGTCCGGAGTGTGTGCTAGGTGACTTTGTTTTAATTCTTAACTTTAGTGCGGATGACTTACAGTCACCGGGGAAGAATATGAAGTAGGAATTGGCATAAACCGTTATGAAGTCAGTGATTAGAATTGGATTAGCTGTCGTTTTTGGACTTATAGCAACCCCTGTCTCTGCTCAGCAGACACCCAACTGGACTTACGTAACCACTTCGTCAAGCCATAACACTTTCTACATAGATACCGCTAACATGCGTCGTGATGGAGCTTACGTTCAATTTTACGCAAAGACTATTAGACTCGACGGCTCTTATATTGTTAGCAACATGGTGTCCAATTGTGATACCCACTTAAATTCAATACTTTCAGTTATCTTTTACACTTCTTCAGGTGAGGTCGAAACATCCTCTTCCTATCGTTCTCCTATGCCCCCTCAAGATATAATGCCTGGAACAGTTGGATGGAATATCCTACAAGCCACTTGTTCGAGATCTTCGGCACGAGAAACTATATCCTACCCTTCTTATACTCTGGAGCCGATTGGAGAAGGCACACTGGCTAGAAACTCTGATTCTTATATCAATGTGAGAGAGAGACCCAGCATTGATGCACCTATTAGCCGACTGGGCAGCCCCGGAGAGGAATTAGTGGTTTGGGATTCTGTCTTCGTTGACGGATATACCTGGTATAAGGTTGCATTCCGTGGGTCAAATGCGACGGGATGGGTTAGAGAAGACTTGGTATGGCTTTATTAATCCACTAGAGCGAGTCTTAGCGCCACCCATCCTACTCGCCCCGCAGCGCCTGCACCACGTCGATGCGGGTAACCCGCAGGGCGGGCAAAAAGCTGGCCCCCACCCCCACTCCAAAGGCGGCCCCCATTGACAGGGCGGCATCGCGCCAGTTGAACTCGTAGGGGGCCTCAAAAATGGTGACGGTGGCGACCTTGGTCAGCCCGTGGACGGCAGCCACGGCGGTGGTGCCGCCGATCAGGCTGAGCAGGGCGGCTTCGGCAATGAACTGGGCCATAATTTCGAGATCGGTGGCCCCAATGGCGCGGCGCAGGCCGATCTCGCGGGTGCGCTCCATGATCGCGGCAATGGTGATATTGGCGATGCCGACACCGCCGATCACCAGGGCCAACAGCCCCACGGCCTTCAGCACCCGAATGGAGGCCCGCTGACGCTGATCCTCTTCGTAGAGGTCTTCGACATTGCCCCACACGTAGACTTCATAGCCGGGAAACATTTGCTGGAGCTGAGCTTCTACCCGGTCAGGGAGAGTGTCGTAGTCTTCGAGACTGCGCAGGGCCACCTGAATTTGTCGCCAGGGGCGAGCCCGGCCCTGCAGAATAGCGGCGTAGGGTTCGGGCATCCAGAGGGTGCCGGTGGGCTCGCCCTCGTCGCTGCTGTCCAGGTTCTTAGCTTCAATCACCCCCACCACCGTAAATCGGGTGCCGTCGATGAACATGCCCTGGCCCAGGGGTGAGGCCCCCTGAAATAACTGCTGGGCCAGCACGGTGTCAATCACCGTCACGGGGCGAAAGGACTCAAAATCCTCGGGGCCAAAAAAGCGCCCTGCTAACATCTGCCGCCCGGTGGTGCGCTGGTAGTTTTCGGATACGCCGAGGGCATTGACCTGATTGGTGGTCTCCCCCTGATATTGCACTTCATCCACACCCACGTAGGTGACTCGACTGATGCTGAGAATGCCGGGCACAGCCTTCTCCAGGTCGGCCAACTCCGCCGGGTTAAACTCTGGCCGGGGGCGATCGCGGCCGAAGGCAATGGCAGTCAGGTTTGGGTTATCGCGGGCCTCGAGACGATCCTGGAGCACCCGGTGAGTAATCGTATCGATATTGAGGGTGGCGTTGACCGCGGCGACCCCCATAAAAATGCCCAGGGTGGTGAGACCCGATCGCACCCAGTTGCCGGTGACGTCGCGCAGAGTCGTGAGGCTGAGGTCAAAGAGAGATAGGGACATGGCATCACCGCTAGGGGGAGATGGTCTCGGGCGAACCGCCAGCGGTGGTCTCGACCGCCATGCCCTCCGTCAGGGAAGTATCGGGCGGCAGGTTGAGAATGACGGTGTCGTCGTCCTCTAGCCCAGAGAGAATTTCCACCGCCTCCAGGGTATCTAGACCGGTGGTGATGGGTTGCTTTTCGGCCCGGTCGCTGCCATCCACCACCCAGACAAAGGTGCTGCCCTCTTCCTGATGAATGGCGCTGGCGGGCAGGGCCAGGGTGTCGGGCCGCTGCACCAGAATGATCTCCACACTCACCGGGCTGCCGGGAATTAGCGTGCCGCTGGGGCGATCGAGCCGGGCCACGGCCTTTACCGTGGCCTGGGATGCCCCACTGTCTGGACTCTCACCCATGGCCTGGGGCGCAATGCTAATCACTCGTCCGGGATAGATTTCGGGGTTGGGGCCAATCACGCTGACCCGCACGGGCATGTTCACCGACACTTTGTTGGCATCGAGGGTCATCAGGTCAAACAGCACCACCTCCTGGTTGGGGTCGCCGATGGTGAGTAGGGTGCCCTCGCTCTGCACCCCCGCCCCCGGCTGCACGTCAATGTTGAGCACCACCGCGTCGAAGGGGGCGACGATGGCGTTGTCGGCCAGGCGCGCCCGCAGGTTGGTCAGGGTAGCCTGGTTACGGCGAATTTCGAGATCCAGCTGGGCCAGCTCCACCTCGGCCCCGCGCAGTTCAGACTGGGCCGTTTCCAGGGCGTCGCGATCGCGATCGTACTCATCCTGCGGAATAAACCCCTGCTCCACCAGCGACTGCGATTCGGCCAGCCGGGCTTCGGCCCGCTCCGCCTGGCGCTGGCTGTCCTGGCGCACCTCGGTCTGGCGCTGGCGCTGTAGCCCCAGAATCTCGGTCTGAATCTGGGCCTCGTCGAGCTGCTGCTCTAGATCGCGATCGCGCAGACGCAGCAGCACGGTGCCGCGCTCGACCCGCTGGCGCTCCTCCACCAGCACCGCCTCCACGGTGACATCGCGCGGTGCTTTGAGCGGCTGCTGATTGCCCAGGCTCACCACCCCCGAGACATCGACGCGATTTTCGAGGGTATCGCGGCTGGGGTTGCCTACGGTCACCACCACGGGGTCCACGGTGCGCCGCTGCCAGCTGCGGTAGCCCAGCCAGCCCCCCACCCCCAGCAAAAGGACCAGCCCCGAGGCCACTATCCACCGCCTCCCGCCACGGGTTTTAGCCGCCGGGCCATCGTCAAACAGGTCATCGTCAAATAGGGCAGGGCCAAGGGGTTTTGGGGCACCCTCTCCGCGGCCCTGGGCCTCGGGCCCAGCGGGATTAGCGTTAGCGAGGGAGGCGTCAGGATGAGATTCAGGCCGCACGAGCTTTGTCCAGACGAGAGGGCAGATCGGGTGAGGACGCTACAGGGGGGTGAGGTGCCCCAGGTCGGTGGGGCTGAGGTGGGCGTGGGTAACACCACCATCGCTCATCATGATAATGCGCTGGCTGTGGCTGGCCACCTCCTGGGAGTGGGTCACCATGACGATGGTAATGCCCCGCTGGTGCAGCGCCCGAAAAATCTCCAGCACCTCCGCCGCCGAGTGGGAGTCGAGGGCACCAGTGGGCTCGTCAGCCAGCAGCAGCACCGGCTGGTTAACAATGGCGCGGGCAATGGCGACCCGCTGCTGCTGGCCCCCCGACAGTTGGCTGGGGCGCTTATCCATCCGGTTGGCCAGGCCCATGTGGGTGAGGGCGACGATCGCCCGTTTCTGCCGCTGCGATCGCCCCAGCCCGGCGTACATCATTGGCAAAATCACGTTTTCTAGGGCGGTCAGGTTGGGCAACAGCTCGTAGCGCTGAAACACAAAGCCAATTTTGCGGTTGCGCAGGCGGGTCAACCGCCGCTCGGGCACGGTGGAGACATCGATACCATCCAGCAGATACCGGCCGCCAGAGGGGCGATCGAGGCAGCCGATCAGATTCATCAGGGTCGATTTGCCCGAGCCCGACTGGCCCATAATGGCGCAGTACTCGCCGGGGTGAATGGCGAAAGTGATGCGATCGCAGGCCCGCACCGCCGCCTCGCCGCTGCCAAACACCCGCGACACCTGCTCCATGGCAATGACGGCGGGAGTGGAGCTGGGGTAAAGACTTGAAGACATGGGGCAAAGGACAGGGGGCGATCGCAGCCCAGCAACGGCGGGGGGAATGTCATCACCCCAAGAACAAAACCTGTAAAACTAGCATAGCTCTTGCTGGGGGCAACCCCGATGAGTCCAGGCCCGACCCAGACGATACAGTAATGGCAACCCCTAGACCCTCGAGAGAATAGCCCCATGGGAATGCCCTGCCAAATCAACAGCATCCTCAAACTGAAGCCTGCCCAGGGCTACCCCTCCGCCCTCAAAGTGGGAACCAGCCACCGAGTGCAAAAAAACGGCTACCGCATTTTTCCCCTCGATGTACCGCTCTGCCTAGTCGACGAACAGTGGCTAGCCCACGCCGATATCGTCATCGAAAAACTCACCTGGGAGCACCAGATGACCCATCTAGAATTTAGAATCCATCGCCTTTACGCCGCACCCTTTGCAACTCAGTAGGTTATGCCGGTCTTCAATGAACCGTCTTCAGCAGCACACCAACCTTTACCTCACCAAACCCTTGAACAGAGAGTGAAACAATAAAAAAGAGATAGGTAAGACTATATAGGATTGCGCCTTAACCACAAAGGCCCTTTCCTATGCAGTCTCGCCTATCTCTGCCCTAGATGAGGCAAGCGCTTTCTACCTGCCCTCTATGCCCAAGCAGACCATCTACAACGAGCACTCGAAGGCTGAAATATGCCACCCATTCCAGATCGTTTGGCTCCCTAGCTCCCCTGCTCCCTCGCGATTGGCAATAGTCGCCTCACTTACGCCACAGTCTACTAGCTAGCCTTAAGCTGTTAGGCATTTAAACCACGTATAATACCTCACAAAGTGGTGGATATTGTTATGCCAGTCAAAAACTATTTAACACCGGAAGAAAAGCTTGAACTTCAACAGCACCTCAAATCTCATGAGCATCCTGATAT
>JBGSNT010000035.1:0-14841 GCA_041739575.1 Nodosilinea sp.
TGTAAGTACCCTTGATGACGGACTACCGCACTAGGGAAGACCCCGCGCACGTTATGAATCTCTGGCTGGTTTGCTTTTTTATCCTATTTTTTGGGGCTGAGACCGCGCAGTGGTTGGGGCAACTGCCCTGGCTAGGTAGCATGGAACTATCCCTGCCGCTGACGGTGGTAGGGGGCATTGGTCTGGCGATCGCATCCAACTACCGCAACTGGTCTACCGCTGACCCAGGCCGACCGCCGACAGAGACGCCCCTCCCGCCAGTGGCCGCACCGCCATCCCCGCCAGCGAATATCGCTCCCGTGCCGCCGCCGGTTAGCCGTAGAACCGATACGATTTCCTTTGAAATCAAAAAAACCCAGGGCAAAGCCTGAGGCACCTGGATTTGCCCTGCGCTCAGTCGAAGAGTCGCTTCGCCTCTCCTCAGCCCGTGAGGCTACCGCCCCATCTGCCGCTTCATCTCCTCCAGTTCCTGTTCGGTCTCCCACCGCTGAAACGACTCTTCTAGGGGGTCCATGGGGTCTTTGCCAAAGCTGTCAAAGGGCGGCTTGGCCCAGCCCGTATCCCAGCTGGTGGTGGTGCGCTGAGCACTTCGCTGGGCCTGGGCCTCGGCGATTTTAGCTTTGAGCTCGCGGCGGCGATCGTGAATGTCTTTTTGCAGGCGGCGGGTCTGCTCGATCTGGTCTTTGACGCCCTTGAGCTGTCCCCAGTACTGGTTGCCCTGGCGCAGCAGGGCGGCTTCGCGCTCCTGAGCCGCCTTAACCAGGTCAAGGCGGTTGGCGGCCTGGGCTTTTTGGCTACGCTCGTGCCAGCGCTGAATATCTTGAGCAGTGGCAAGAATGCTGTCCTCAAGCTGCTTTTCGCGGCGCTTGAGATCGCCCAGCAGCCGAATGGCGTCTTGCTCCTGGCCCCGCAGCTGATCTTCTAGACCAAACAGCTCCAGGTGGGGGTTGGCCTTGAGAAATTCATCGAGGCGGGTTTCGAGAAATTTGCTCAGGTCTTCAAAGAGGCCCATCGGTATGCTCCTGCTACAACGCCTTGCTTTTCAGAATAGCGGGTTGTAGCTTTCGTAGATTGAGGATTGGGTCAGGGGGTTATGTGACACCGTGATCGGGGGGCAATCACCTGGAAGCCAAGGCGGCTACACCAGGGAGTGAGGTTTGTCTAAGCTGCCTCGTGTCGTTTATGTCAACAGCCCGTCGCCCACTCCATCTGAGGCTGACTAAGCAATGCTGAAAGACCGGAAGGGTTTCTGTCAGTTCCTGGTGGTCATTACAGTCTTGGGACATTCCCTTATTTTCGGCTTGCCTAAGGAGCAGTGAACCTAGCGTTTTACCTGGGGTATGACGCCTTTGCTCTCGACGCAGGCAAGATAGGCGATTTCGGTTGCGTCGAGCTTGTAGTCGTCGTAGTTGTCTTTGACGTCAAAGACCTTTTCTAAAAAGTCGTTCTGGGCTTCGCGCAGGGCGCGGGCAAAGTTGCCCTGGCTGAGTTCCTTGGGCAAACATTGGGCCATGGCGGTTAAATCGGTGCCATCGGCGGCAATGTAGCGTTTGGCATCGGTGCCATCGGCGGCGTAGGCGGGGCCGAACAGACTGGTCGTGAGCCAAAGCATTCCGGCCAAGAGCAGGACGATCAAAGATTGACTCAGGGCAGCAAACCCCAGACGCTGAGCTACAGCACGGTACAAACGTGTAAAGACTGGCATTGGGATTACATCTGTGAAAGAGCGTTGTGGCTTTGATTGTAACTAAATATAAACAGTGGGTGGGTCTCCCAGACGAGAGGTGTTCGTTCTGGAGAGTAGGGTAACTGGCCCGAGCTCAGCCAGGCGATCGATACCTCCGCCGATGCTGGGACAGATCAAAAGGCTTAAGGGTGAAAGGGTGCTCAACAGGCGATCGCTGATCGAAGCAACGGGATACTGAATCGCACTCTCTATTCCCTTGCCCCATAGGTGCATCACCCCCATTGATAGCAATGGCCATAGCCTGAGCAGTATTAACTCAATTCCTAAAATGTCAGCAAGAGGAGCCTCACTTACACCTGCTTCATCAAATTCTTGAGTTCTGGGCACAAACGTGCTAAATACGAGCCCTGGCTGGGTTGTCTGAGGTTACTGCGTTGGAATCGATAGCAGAGGGCTAAAACCGCTGACCAATATAGATCGATCGCACTTCACCGTTGCGGCGAATCACCGCCTCTTCGTTCGTTACCGACACTAGGCTCCAGTCGCTGCTGCCAATGCGCTCGCCAATGTAGACCCGCTGGGAGACGCCGTTGATCTCAAACAAAGCCGCCGAGCGATCGCCCAGTTCTAGAACCCCCATCAGGGCATGCATGGGGGCCGGCACGGCGGCCTGAGGTGCAGCCCCAGGAGCTACGGGAGAAGGAGCAGCGGCGGTGGGCACCTGGGGCACTAAACCGTAGGGCGACGCGGTGGGCTGCTGAGTTGTCTGATAGGGAATGTAGACTCGCTCAATAACGTTGACGGGGCCTGAGCCCAGGCTGCCCACGGTGCCTCCCGCCCCCAGGGGCGGCAGCATCGGCGGGGTAACGGAGGACAAAACCTCTGAGGGAGGCTGATCCAGAGCATTGCCCACTTCGCCGCGCTCCACTTTGCCGCTGATCACCTCTAAGGAGCGTTGCAGATAGGTCAAGAATTCTTCGTTCGACTGGCTAGTTGTGGCGTTGGGAGATAGACGGCCCCCCGGCCCATACTGGTTAAACCAAAGTAACCCCCCTACGCCCATCAACGACAGGGCTGTAATACTGAGCAGCAGACGATCGAACAGCTTGCCAAAACGGGTTTTAGGCTGGGCCAGGGGCTCAGCCTTAACATCGTCAGCACTAAAGAAATCAATCTCGCTGCCCAAGGGGGTGAGGGCTACCTCGCCATCAGGCTGGGGAATCGTCGAATCGACGGTTTCAGCGGTGGTCTCAACAACGGGGGTGATAGTTGAGGAGCGCTTCCCAAAGGACATTGTCGTCAAGCCATTGGCTGGGGAAGCTTCGGCTGCTGCCAGGGCCGCTTCGTCGCCATCTAAGATTCTATCCACATCGTCAAACAGCTCGGTGATCAAGTCGTCGGCGTAGGTGGTCACTAGAACCTCTGGGTCGACCGGGGTAGGCTCCTCAGGAGGCAGGGTAGCGGTTCTGCGAGATTCTTCCTGGCTCATAGATTTGTCCTGGCGTTGGCAAAGGGAGACTTTATGGCTTGGGCTCATCCCAGGTCGCTTGCTGAAATGGGCCTCTCTAGGGGTTAAATCCTTGATCTGGAGAGGGCTCCCCCACGGTCTGCTGAAGTTTACCCCAACTTTCCAAATCTTTCACCACTGGACCGGAAAACCCACAAATCTTCTTCTCCGTAGGGGACAGATTAAAACAGCTTGGCGGTTTTGGCCTCGGGGTCGAACTCGTAGCGACGGTTAAAATTCGTCACCCCGTAGAGATTAAAGGAGACGGTGGGTTCATCGCCCATCGGCTCGACGCTGTGGATGGCGTTGGCCGTCAGGGCAACCACATCGCCAGGATTGAGAACAATATCGTCGATGGGCTCCAGGCGATCGGGGTAACCGGGCTGGGGAGCGTGTCGCCACAGCCGGTTGCGCTCTTGACCACCCACCAGGGCTACAATGCCCCATGTGCCATGGTTATGGATGGTCGACCGGTGCCCGGGCAACCAGGTCACCATCTGCACTGTCAGCGGAAATTCGTGCTCGCGGTAGAGAAAGTTGACCCCCCAGCCGGTGGTAGGGTCGGGCTTTTTGTACTCTAGCTGTAGCCAGTAGGAACTGACCAGCAGTTTGCGGACCAGCGGGGTAATAGCCTCCAGACGACTGACGTCATCGTGGAAGGTTTCGAGAATGTCTTCTAGCTCCGTCAAAAACCGGTAGAGACGGTAGTAAGGCCTGGGCTCAGCGATGTCGGTGGTGCCAAAGGTACGGTAGGCACCGTCGTCGGTGATAAGCCAGTTATGGTTTGCCATGGCTACTCGACGCGCAGGCGGCGGGTCTCGACCACCATGCCGTCTTCCCGGATCACCACGGTAGAAATCCAGCGGTTGTCAGGCTCGAGGGAAGCCGTGCCGACCTTGTAGAGCCCCCCGGCGGTCAGGAGGTCAAAGACCACCGGTCGGGGCGCAAAGAAATCCTCCGATGTCACCCCTTCGTCAACGGCAACCCCCATCAGCAATCGCCCCTCCAGGGGCTCTAGCACAATCGTATCGAAGCTGTAGGTCTGTCCTGGGGTCAAGGTCGCAGGGAGCTGTACCTGCAGAGTAGGCGGGTTTACCCCCGTGACCAGGCGGCTGGTTTCATCCAGGGTTTCCTGGTAAACAATTTTGCCCCCCTCCAGACGCTGGCGAGAGGTAGTGTCAGCGCTGAGGGTAAGGACGCGATCGGGGCGTACCTGCTGGCCGGTAACGGTGGTACGGGTTTCGACTAGGTAGCTGCCCGGCCCAGCCGCCTGCCAACTCAGCAACTCAATGTCGTAGGTCATGTCGGGGTACTGCTGCCAAAGGGTTTCGAGGGTTTGGCGCAGTTGGACGTAGTCGAAGCCGGTATCGCTGGCGAAGGTCTCGCCATAGAAGGCCATGACCGCATCCAGGTTGCGATCGCTGGCCGCCACCTCTAGCGCTGTCAACAGACTCTGGACCTCGGCGGGGGTGGCCTGGGCCACAGTCACCGCGTTAGCCCGGGCCGGGGCTGCCGTGACCCCGACCCCGCAGCCCATAGCGACCATTGACGCTAGCCCTAGACTCCATTTCCCGATCGAATGCCTTGCCGAAACCTTGGCCACGCCGCACTGCCTCTACGCCAGAAATACTGCGTCTACCTTATATCAATTGTCAGGGAGTTGGTATAGTTAGAAGCGTTTTCAGCGTCGAGGGTGTTCCTTGCCCCACATATCTACCCAAGCTGCATCGCCCCGGCTGCTGGTGGCCGCTAGCGGCACGGGCGGGCACCTGTTTCCAGCCATCGCCACCGCCGAAACGCTGCTCAGAGATGGCTACACTATTGAGTGGCTAGGGGTGCCCGACCGGCTCGAAACCACCCTGGTTCCTGAACATTTTCCCCTGCATACCGTCCACATGGCAGGGTTTCAGGGCAAGCCTGGCCTGGGGTGGGTAAAAACCCTGGCCCGCTTCGGCCAGGCCACGGTGCAAACCCGGCAGCTGCTGCGGCAGGGCAAGTTTGACGGCGTATTTACTACCGGCGGCTATATCGCGGCCCCGGTTATTTTGGCGGCGCGATCGCTAGGTCTACCCGCCGTGCTGCACGAATCCAACGCGCTGCCCGGCAAAGTCACCCGCTGGCTCAGCCCCCGTTGCACCACCGTCGCCTTGGGGTTTGAAGCAGCACGCCAGTACCTGCCCAAGGTCAATAGCGTGGTCGTCGGCACGCCAGTCCGAGAAGAGTTTCTCACCGCTGAGACGCCGGTTCTCACCGACCCTGCCATTCCTGACGGGGTACCGCTGATTGTGGTGGTCGGTGGCAGCCAGGGGGCCGTGGCCGTGAACCAACTGGTACGAGCCGCTGCTCCAGCTTGGATTGAGGCCGGGGCATGGATTGCGCACCAAACCGGCAGCAACGATCCCGATGCCAATAGCTATAGCCATCCCCAGTACATCCATCGGCCCTTTTTTGGCACCATGGCGGCCCTTATGCATCGGGCTACCTTAGCCATTGGCCGGGCTGGGGCAGGCACCCTGACAGAACTGGCGATTTCTCGCACACCATCAATTCTGATCCCCTACCCCTACGCGGCGGAGGATCACCAGACGGTAAACGCCAAAGTTTTTGGGGATGCCCAGGCGGCGCTGCTGCTGGTCCAGAACCAAACCAATGCCGAGGAGCTCAAAGGCTTGGTTCTTGACCTGCTCAGCAATCTCGAGCGCCTGGAGGACATGGCCACGGCGGCAGGGGATTTGGCAGTGTCAGACAGTGCCACCCGGCTCGCTGATTTGATTCAGAAAGTTGTGCACCGATAGGGGCAAGCGGCTCACCCTCAGGGGCTAGGACGCTTCTAGCGGATGCCACAGGTATATCACCGGAAGGCACGCCCAGAGCCGCGGGCAAACCTCTGTCCGGAAGATTGCCCAACTATTATTGAGCCACCTGGGCCGCCTGGGGTTGAGCGGCAGCGGCCTCAGCGGCCATGGGCTGAAGGCGAAAGCCCACCACCTGCTGTCCCCGGCAGTAGAAACCGAGTTTTGGGCGCATTTCGAAGGCGGCGGCAGAGCCCTGCTGCGCCTCAGCCTCGGTGAAGAGCCAATAGCCCTTGGGGCCAGCCACTAATTGCACAGGGGTTTCCTTGGTGCGCGAGATTAATACATGGGTTGGGGTGAATGTCATTGCAGTCTCCTTGGGTGCAATCGACCCTGATTGAGTTGTTTCTCTATGTAACGCCCTCTCAGCTAAAGTCACGATCCGGAGAGCCGAATATCCTCGGGGAGGATTTCCTCATTTCTGGGCAGGCAAAACCTTTTAGGCTGCCCAGCGGTGCTTGACGAACCCCACGAACCCCGAGGAACGTATTAGATTGTTAAACGAAGGTTACAAAACTTCATCTCTCCAGGGTCATACCCTGTTTTCAGGTAGCGTTTTTCTATGACAGAATTCCATGCCAGCCAAACCCTACGCCTGCGGGTGCCCCACGAGGCGATTCCCATTGAGCACTACCTGCGGCAGCCCCAGCGACTAGTCAAAGCCATCACCGACCCTCGCCGTATCGAGGTGCTCGGCGAGGGGGTCTATCGATTGAGCCTGCGCCCGTTGCAATTCATGGGCATCAGCATTGAACCCACCGCCGATCTGCGGGTCCTGTCGATGTCCGACGGCAGTCTACACCTGGAATCAGTGGGCTGTCAGGTCAAGGGCCCTGACTACCTGCGCTTTGTCAACGACTCCTTTGGCATGGGGTTGCAGGGTGTTCTGACCCCCCACCGCACGGCAACCTACACAGAACTGCGGGGTCAAGCCGACCTACAAATTGCGATAGACCTGCCGCCCCCCCTTCGTTTCATGCCCGCCCCAGTGCTCGATCGCACCGGCAAGACCTTCCTAAGCGGCATTTTGACCACGATCAAGTATCGGATTGAGCGGCAGCTAGTGGAAGACTATCGGGCCTGGGTGACGGCCAGCCGACAACAGCCCCAGGGCGAGAGTCAGGGGTCTCTCCAGGCCCGTCCAGTTCAGGGGTAGGCTGCGGTTTGCCTAGTACTGGCTGGCACAGCTGGCCAGCACCTGGCGATCTAGCTCAGACAGGGTGGCGATTTCATGCATGCCCTCTAAACCCGTGGGCACTCCCCCTCCCGTGCTGGCAATAGTGGCATCGGTCACCATCGCTACGGAGTAGGATGACTCGGTCTGATCGTAGGCATCGGTGACGACCAGATCGAAGGCATCACTGCCCACGCTGCCCTGCACGCAGTCGAAGGAGGAGGACGGTTGGTAAACGGCACCGGTTAACTGCCCGTCGCGGACTTCAAACACAAGGTAGACGGCACCGACGGTATTGGCAGTCTCTGATTCGCCGTAGAGATAGGTGCCATTGGGCCAGCCGGGGTTGCTGCCCGCAGCCCCGGGGCTAGCCATAGCCGCAAGCCCAATTACGGCTGCCGTGGCCGTCGCTAGTCGTCGCAGACTGGTTCGAACATGGTGGCCCCAGGCGAGGGGCTCGGCGGAGGCAGAAAGGAGGGTGGGAGTGGCCATGACGGGGAATTTCACGCGACATAATCACTATCTCGCCAAGGGATAATGGACGTGGTGATAGCCCCCCTGATCCCGGGTGATGTTGGTAAGGTGAAGGTGTGATCCAGATCAGTCCTACGATATCGGTCCTGGCCGCAGTCCTCAGATCCTGCAAAAACTGGCCTTTACCCCAGCTGTTAGGGGGTGGAGTAGTCTTGCTAGCGCTAGGCTCTGGGGGATGTACCCCGGCGCCAGTAGCGGCGCCATCGGACACCATGGAACCGGCTCTAACCTTGCCGACCCAGTCCCAAACCGCCCCTCAAAAGCTCACCTTAGGGTCTAATCCAGAGTCCGTCACGCCTTGGGAACATCTACAGCGGGCAAATGAGCAGACCTACGTGGTGCTATTGCGCCATGCCCTTGCCCCCGGGACCGGTGACCCGACTGGCTTTCGGCTCGGCGACTGCAGTACCCAACGCAATCTGTCGGCGGCGGGGCGGGACCAGGCCAGGCAAATTGGGGCGGCGTTTCGACAACGGCAGATTCCTGTTGCGCAGGTACTCTCGAGCGAGTGGTGCCGCTGTATCGACACGGCAACGCTCATGGAGATGGGGCCGGTGGAGCCCTTTGCCCCGTTAAACTCATTTTTTCGCGATCGCAGCACCGCCGCCCAACAAACCGCCCAGGTGCAAACCTACCTACGGAACCAATCTACCCGGGGGGTGATTGTCATGGTCACCCATCAGGTCAATATCACGGCCCTGACCGGCGTAGTGCCAGGGTCGGGCCAGGGGGTCGTCATGGCCCTGGATGACGACGGTGAATTGGCCCAGGTGGGCCTGTTAGATCCAATCAATTAACCGCTGGGGAGGATCAATTCAGCCCAGGGGCATTGGCAGCCCAGGGCCGCCACCACACCGAGCCATAAAATAAAAAAGGAAGGAGGTAGGCTCCTTCCTGGGACTTTTCAATCGGTTAGGGGTTCGAATTAAACCCGGCCCTAGACCTCTTCAAGGCGAGCGTAGAAGACGCCCTGCACCTTAATGTCAACCGGCTCAGCGGTGCCCATATCAGTGTCAGAGGGCTGTTCAGCCTCAAAGGTACCGCCGATTTCGCCCGTGGCGCCATCAATCTTAGACACTCGCAGGGAAATGTGGCCTTCGCCGATATCAAAAGCCTTGGTGTTTTCCTTCACGTACTCTTCACTATCGCCGCTGGCGGGCAGGGCCACAGCGGTGTCGTAGCCGGTGGCCAAACCCCGCCCCTTCGGATCGAGGAAGTTAGAGGTACGGTAGGAGGGCACTTTGTAGCTACCCTCCAGGTCAATGGAGGTGGTCAGAGCATTTTGCCCAGGCTGAGACTGGGCCATCAGCCCCTTAACCGTAAACAGGAAAGGCTCCTGCTGACCGCCGGGCAGCTGCACGGTAATGGCCTGGAAGTCCATGCCGCCGGTTTCGGCGAACAGCAGGCTGCCGTCGGGGCCGAGGGTCAAGTCGCCACGGACCTGATCGAGGCTGGAGGTGTAGCGAGTCAGCACCTTACCGGGCACGTAGGTGGCCTCTTGGCGCTTAGACGCTTCTTCTTTGACGAAGTAAGCGGTGGGTTCGATACACATGCCTACCAATTGATAGGTCTTGCCGTCTTCTAGGGGAATACTGCCCCGGGTCATTTCAGAAAGCTGGGGGCACTTATTGGCCAGGCCAGTGTTACGAATTTGATCGTAGGTCAATGGCACACTGCTGGTGGCACTGGGCGCTTCGCTACAGGCTGTCAGTACGCTCAGGCAGATGGCTAAGAACGCAACTAAGAGGGCGCGATACCTCATGGTCTACCTCAATATTTAGTATGTAAAGGCGCTGTCAAACTCATCAAAAAATACGACAGCCGTTGGCTCTGGGCTGCTGTGGCGCTGACCATATAGCCCCGGCTAAAGCCCAGCGGGGCTGGCCTAACTCCTTGGGAGAGACGGCACCAGTAGCCATTGCCAGCGACAAGAATTAACCTGCTCGTTAGCCCGGCAGCAACGCTGGACTCGCCCTCAGCCAGTAAAGCCTCAAGTAAGCATTCTACATGGCTCTGGGACGCTTTCCCAGAATCTCAGGCTGGGGACAAGAGATGACTTTTGGGCTGGGCAAAATGCGTGTTGTAGCGGATTTCAAGACTCACCCTGGCCCCAGAGCTTTACAAAGTCTTGGCGTTGGCGTTTACTACCAGGCAGCTAGTCTTAAGCTATATAACGAAATCCTTACCCAGACCTATGATCGATTACCCGCCTGGCGATCGCAACGACCGTCTACCGGAGGATTTGGCCCAACTCTCTGACCTGATCGACCAGGCGGCGCTAAAACGGCAGGGCAGGAGCACTGACCTGCTGGCGCTGCTGCGGCTGCTCGAGCAACGCCACCGCGATATTTGTGAAACTCTCTTTTACGATGCCCTGCCCGACAATCGCCAAAACCTCTACGCCCTCCTCCGGGATATCGAAGTGAACGGCGGCTGGCCCTACATCCAGCGCATGAAGCTACAGGCCCTGTTGGCCAATCTGCCAGACCTGGACTTTGATACCCTTTTCTCTAGCCCTCTAGCTCCTTTAGAGCTAGAGGAAGATAGATTTCCTGGGGAAGCGAAATAGCCGGTAGGCTCGCTCCCTTCAGCCGGGTCAAGGCTCGCCCTCCCGAGCATAGCGCCCCTGCCAATGCCTGAGGTACAGGCGACCCAGGGTGTTGAGAATCACGATCCCAGCCCGCGCACTGCCGCGTAGGGTGCCGGAGATTTTAGACTTGCCGCCCTGGCGAGGATAGTAGTCCACCGGCAGCTCAACAATGCGCAATCGGCACTCGATCGCCCGCACCTGCATTTCCACCGTCCAGCCAAAGCCCCGGTCCTGCATATCGATGCGCTCTAGGGCCGATCGCCGGATCAGTCGCAGGGGGCCCAGATCCCGGTACCGATAGCCCCAGCCCAACCAAATCAAACCCGTGGCTAGCCGGTTCCCAAACCGCTGGGCCGGGGTGAGGGCGGCTCGCCCGGCGGCGGTGGCCGCCCGGTTACCCAGCACCAGATCGGCCTCGGGGCAGCGGGCCAAAAAATCGGGCAGGCCAGCGAGGTGATCGCTACCGTCACCGTCGCAAAAGAGAATCCAGTCCAAGGACGAGGGCATCCGCTGCAGGCCCCGCCAGCAGGCTTGTCCGTAGCCGACTGCGGGTTCGTAGACTACCTCGGCCCCGCAGCCAGCGGCCACCTCAGCGGTACCATCGGTGCTACCGTTGTCAACCACGCGAATATGGCGAAACCCTAGAGCCTGCAATTCCTTCACCACACCGACGATGGTGGTGGCTTCGTTCCGCACCGGAATAATCACCAGAACCGCATCAACCCCAGATCTCGCCTCGCCCATGGCTGAGATAGTCAAAAAAATAAACCCATCGCTGCTTGACCCTACACCACCATTCTGAATGCCAGATGAATGACCGCCCCCTACTCTAGGGAACCCGCAGGGTGCTGGTGGCCGGCCAGGTAGGCCCGGTAGCCGCGCCGAGGGGTCCAGGTAATCGCTCCGTCGCGCTCGGTACAGAAGACCTGGATGCCCCGCTGGCGCAACCGCTGCTCGGTATCTGGATCGATGCGCGCCGCGGAGGCGATCGCCACCTGGGCCCCGAGCCGATCGATCACATCCTCCCCTAGGGCTTCGCCATGCCACCACAGCACCGCGCTCTGGAGGCCAGCATGACTCTGCACCCAGGGCAGTTGCTGGGCTGGGGAGAGTTCTGGCAGCAGCAGCCAACTTTGGCGGTTCAGCAGACGGAGCCGGAGGCCCCGAGCGCCCGCCTGTAAATACTGCACCTGTTGGCGCCCCATCGCCTGGGTTTGGCCCGGCATGAGGCGGTGGAACTGGCCGCCAGCAGGGACCACAGCCAGGGCAGAGTCGGCCCCATAGAAGTTGCGAATGGGGGTTTTAGCGGCGATGGTATGCCAGTTGTCGCGATCGCTGTCCTCGCCGTGGAGAGCGCTGGTGAGGCGATTGACCCCCGCCTGGCGCAGGTAGGGCACCACGGTGTAGAACGCCGTTTGGTCGGTACCACTGTTGACGAGCAGGGGCGATCGCCCGTCGCGCACCACCATTACCGCATCCTGGCCCGCCGCCAGCACCGTCACCTCCGCCAGGGTAGCCCCCTGGTACAGCAGTGGCCCCAGGGCCATCAGCCCCATCAGCAGCGCCACCAGCCCCCGCCGCCGAGCCGGCCCCCACCCCCACAGGCAAAAGAGACCGTAGAGGCCAAACATCTGCGCCAGGGAAATGTGGCCCGTCGCCAGGGCGCTGCCGGGCAGGCCAACCTCCCACTTCACCAGGGCAATCAGCAATTGGGTGGGCAGCCCCAGCGGCCAGGCCAGAAGGCTGCCCAGCCATGGCCAAATCACGGCCGCCAGGGCGCTGACCATGCCCCCTAGACTAATCACCAACACCAGCGGCATAGTCACCATATTCAGCACAATGCTGTAGGTGGTGAGGGTATTGAAGTAATAGAGTGACAGAGGAATCGTCCACAGGTAGGCGGCCAGGGGCACCGCCGCCACCGCCGCCACCGTCGTCGGCAGCCACTCCAGCCGTTCGGTAATCGGCTTCACTGCCACCATCAACCCCAGGGTGGCCATCACGCTGAGGCGAAACCCAATATCGTCAATCCAGGTGGGGTTGAGCAACAGCAGCAGCGTCACCGCCAGCAGCAGGCACCCCAGGGGTTTAATGCTGCGCTCTAGGGCGATGCTCGCTAGGGTGCCAAACCCCATCACCGTCGCCCGCATGACGCTGGGCTGCCCGCCGGTGATCAGCACGTAAATTACCAGGGCTAAGCTCCCCGCCATCACCTTGGCGAGGGTGGGGTTGGGCAGTCGCGACGCGATCGCCCCATGGCCCAGCACCGCCAATACCACCCCCAGCACCAGCGAAACGTGAAACCCGCTAGCCGCCATGGTGTGGGCCATACCGGCCTGAACAAAGGCATCCTGCAGGTCGTAGGGCACTGTGACCGCCTGACGCCCCAGGGCCATGGCGCTAACCAGGGGACCCGCCGGGGTGCCCAGCCTCGCGGCGTGAGCCTGGGCAATGCGCCGCCGCAGCTTCCACAGCGCCCAGCGCGGGGGCGACTGACCCTGCTCAGGGAGAATGCGATCGCCGCTCAGCCCCGCAAAGCAGCGCCGATCGGTCAGGAACTGGCGAAAGTTAAAGGCATTGGGATTTTTGGGAGGTTGCGGGGCGTAGAGCTGGCCCCGCACCATGACCCGCTGGCCCGGATACACCGCCTCTACCTGGTCCGTGGGCACCGTGACGTAGAGCTTCCCGCGCACAATTCCCGGCGCGCTGAGGGGCTGCTGGTTCGCATCTAATCGCCGCACCTGATCGGTATTGAGCCACAGCTGGGCCCGACCGCTGCGGGCTATACGAGGCATCCCTGACACCTCCCCCCACACCTCTTGGTAGACTCCGGCACCGGCCCCCTGGGTGAGCAGGTGGCTAACATCGAGGGCAGCGGGAACTGGGTAGCGGAGGCCGTAGTTAAGGGCGGCCAGCAGCCCGATGGCCCCGGCCACTAGCCACTGGGTAGCCGTGGGCCCTAACCGCCAGCGGCGGGGAACCGCCAGGGCTGCTATGCCCCCGGCCATCAGGGCCCCGAGCCCCCCGACTGCCACTCCCAACCAGGGGGAGAGCCCCAGGTGGCGCACAAAAAAACTAACCCAAAGCAGCCCAGCGCTATACGCACTCGCCCACAGCAAGCCTGCCAAAGCATCCATAGATTTTCCCTACCCCGATTCTAGGTTTATAAAGCCCATCCCTGGGGTGCTCATCTCATAGCAAATCCGAACCGCATCCCCCGCTGCCACAAAGGTCAAACGGTAGGGGTGTGGGCGCAGCCAAGCCCAAGGATTGATGGCATTCGCCCTGGGGAACTAGGGGTAACCCAACAGGATTTGCTATCAGGCGAGGGCGAACAGCCCGATCGCGGCGATGAAAATGCTGGAGAAGACCATAACACCGCTAAATCTGGGCAATTTTCAGTTGCCAACTTTTCAGAAATCAGTAGTATTAATCAGTGCTACATCCAGGGAGATAGTAACTATGCCGCAATCCCCCTCTGGTCTATCCACCAGGCCTGAGAGTTTTGCCCCCGCAGATGAGTCGAATCTACGGCTGCAGCGAGCGATCGAAAGCCTCAACCTCAACCTGGATGATGAACTGCGCCGCTTCCGCCACAGCCGCTCGGGCGCCGGGGTAGTGCCCCCGACCCCGGCTCGACTGCCCCTGCGCTCGGCTCGCAAGCCCATCGATTTGATTGCCCTCAAGACCACCGCCCCGGCTGAAGCCGTCGCCGCTCCTCCTATTCCCCCCATCAATGCCAGGCTTCAGGAGCTATTGGGTCAGGCATCGGAGCCTAGCGTACAGGCTTACTCACCTAAGACCGCCGTCAACCAGGTGCGCCTCAGCCACGGGGGTACGCTGACCACCTACCGGGCGGCCCCAGAAGACTACCTCGAAAGCAGCGAAGCCCTGCTGGGTAGCCTGCCCACCGGGTCTGCTGGCCTGGAGGAGATAGATTACGAACCTTCCCTCCTGCGTCGGTTGACGACTCCCCTGGGCATGGGCCTGCTGCTGCTGCTATTGGTCGGTAGCGCCAGCTTTGGTTACCTGGTCACCTCACCCCAGACCATCGGTTACCTCACTGACAACCCGATTACCCGTCGGCTTAAGGGAGTTGCGACTCCCGACCCCGAGGCCTCGGACGACCCCCTGGCCGCTGATGGGCTAGATGGGCAGGCCGAAACCACATTTCAGCCCAGCGGGCCCGACCTTTCTGGGCAGGAGTTTGCCTCGTTGGATCTGAACCGCATTAGTACCCTCCCGTCTAACGAGGCCGCCCCATCGGTTCAGAGCCAGCCCCGGCTGGAACAGCCCGAGGGCGCTAGACCAGGACAGGTAAATGGCCTGCCCGCTCGCCCTAGCACACCTGGATCATCCTCAACTCCCGTGGGAACCGAGGCGTTGCGGACTGCGGTGGTCACGGCCCCTGGTACGACCGCCGGCACATCACCCACCCAGTCGTCAGCCAGGGCAGCCACCCGCCCCCCGACCCCGGCGGCCACCCCGGCTCCGGTG
>JBGSNT010000071.1:0-31141 GCA_041739575.1 Nodosilinea sp.
CAGCCTGCGGGCTGCATAATTTCCGACTGACACACCGGGCGAAGAAAGGGAGCCCTCTAGGTCAATCCGCTTAAATCACAAGCAACGGGGGGAAATGCTGATTTATACCGTTTTCTCTCCTATTTCCGATAAGGTCTATTAATCGCGTCCCTACGGCTCTCCAGGGTATGATGTGGCAGATTTTGGTGGTACCCGGGTTATGTCCTCATTTCAACTGCGCATTTATGTTCCGCCCCATCCTCTGGTCAAGCACTGGCTGGGGGTAGCTCGCGATGCCGAGACACCGGGGCCACTGTTTCGCTCGGCGATGGAGGAACTGGGCCGCTGGCTCACCTATGAAGCGATCCGCGAGTGGATACCGACCCTGGATACCACGGTCAATACCCCCCTGGGCCCGGCCCCAGCCACCTTTATTAACCCCGACGTGCCGACGATGATCGTGCCGATTTTACGGGCGGGGCTGGCTCTGATGCCGGGCATTCAGGCGCTGCTGCCCCTGGCTTCGGTGTACCACGTCGGTTTTGTGCGCAACGAAGAAACCCTGGAGGCCAGCTGCTACCTCAATAAGCTGCCCGATCAGCTCGATCCCGCTACGCGGGTCATCATCAGCGAACCGATGCTGGCCACCGGCGGCACCATCATGGCCATGATGGATGAGTTAACCCAGCGCGGCATCGACCCCGCCGTGGTGCGGATTATTTCCATCGTGGCGGCCCCGCCGGCCCTGCAAAAGCTGGCGGCGGCCTACCCCACGGTGACGATCTACGCCGCCATGATTGACGAGGCGGTCAATGACCAGGGGTTCATTGTGCCGGGACTGGGGGATGCGGGCGATCGCACCTTTGGCACTTAGCGGTGAGCCATGGCTCCTAAACTCACGCTAAGTCTACGGGAGAGAGATTGATGCCATCTTGCCCGACCCCTGTCAGAGGAGTAAGGCAAAATGGCACAATAGAGTATTCTAATCATCGGTTCTTTGGCTTTATACGGACAGCGACCTATG
Organism: Nodosilinea sp.; assembly: GCA_041739575.1. GTDB lineage: Bacteria > Cyanobacteriota > Cyanobacteriia > Phormidesmidales > Phormidesmidaceae > Nodosilinea. Next base: position 1,004 of record JBGSNT010000071.1, read on the forward strand.
AGTCAGCAAGACAATTTTGTCGGCGGATTTTTGCTAGGCACCTTGGTGGGTGGAGCTTTGGGGGGCATCGTCGGGGCTCTGGCGGCGTCCCGCATCCAGTCGGGGGGCAGGGCCAAGCAGTCCTCATTGCCCAAGGTGGAGGGCGAACTGGCCTTTGGTGAGTTCGCCGACACCGACGAAGAGAGCATTGAGGCCGCTCGCCTGGCCCTAGAGGCCAAAATTGCCCAGCTCAACGACGCCATTGACGATGTGCGGCAGCAGCTCGGCGGCATCAATGGCCATGCGGAGCGCCCCTGGGAAAGCTCCTCCCGCATTGACTCTTAAGCAAATCTACCGGGTTTGCTCCGTGGCTCCACGCTGCAAACCGTTACACTAACTGACAGACAAAGACGTTCCGTGTATTGTTGTTAACGACTAGCGCCGAGGTTTTCAGATGGACATATTGGTACAAACCCTCACAACCTTCCTATCGATCTATACGATCCTGCTGATCGTGCGCATTCTCCTGAGCTGGTTTCCCAATGTGGACTGGTTTAGCCCCCCCTTCTCGGTGCTCAGCCAGCTCACTGACCCCTACCTAAACCTATTTCGGTCGATCATTCCCCCCCTGGGCGGCATCGATCTGTCCCCTATTTTGGCCTTCCTGCTGCTGTCGTTCCTGCGGCAGGGTTTAGTGGCGATCGCCGCCGCTGCTGCCTCCTCCTACGCCTACTTCTAGGCCGCCAAATCATCCTTATTTCAGTGCGCCGCAAACCTGTCAACGGGAGCTTCCTGTAATGGAAAGATAGCTCTTGCTGGCAGGTTTCGCTGTTTTAAAACCCCAGGGCACGGTTAAGTGGTCAACTCCCTCCCTCCCGCGGCGACAACGTAGGCTCCGCCAACTCGCCCTTGACAGGGCAAATAGAGCGATGGCCACTACGCCTAGAGCCCCAGTCATTGCCACTGACAAAAACTGGGGCGGCGCAATGGCTATACCAGTCCACTATTTCTGAGCTGTTGAGGGGCCTAGGTTCCCTATAATGGGGGTTTGTGTCGCCCATTCATCAGCCCCAAAGCTATGTCGTCTGATTCCAATCGCCCTGGCCAAAGCGCCTCTACCCTAGAAGAAATTCGCGCGGCACGACTGCAAAAAATTGAAGACCTCAAGCAGTTAGGCCAGAACCCCTTCGCCTACCGTTGGACCGTAACCGCCAAGGCCAGCGAATTGCAGGCCAAGTACGCCGACCTAGAGGCCGGAGCCGAGGCCGATGTTGAGGTCTCCATGGCCGGCCGAATTTTGGCCCGGCGGGTATTTGGTAAGCTGGCCTTCTTTACCCTGCAGGACGAAAGCGGCACCATTCAGCTTTACCTCGAAAAGGCCACCATTCAAGCCGCCATGGCGGCGGCGGATGAGCAAGCCTTTGAGCACCTGAAGCAGCTTACCGATGTGGGCGACATTCTCGGCGTGCGGGGCACCCTCAAGCGCACCGACAAAGGCGAACTCTCTGTCAAGGTGCAGGAGTACGCCATGCTGACCAAGGCGCTGTTGCCCCTACCCGACAAGTGGCACGGCCTCACCGATGTGGCCAAGCGCTACCGCCAGCGCTACGTCGATCTAATTGTGAATCCGACGGTGCGCGATACCTTTCGCAAGCGGGCCCTGATTACCTCCGGCATTCGGCGCTATCTAGAGGAGCGGGGCTTTTTAGAGATTGAAACTCCGGTGCTACAAAGCGAGGCCGGCGGGGCTGAAGCGCGGCCCTTCGTCACCCACCACAACACCCTGGAGATGGATCTCTACCTGCGCATCGCCACCGAACTGCACCTGAAGCGGCTGGTGGTGGGGGGCTTTGAGCGGGTGTTTGAGATTGGCCGCATCTTCCGCAACGAGGGCATATCGACCCGCCACAACCCCGAATTTACCAGCGTGGAGTTTTACCAGGCCTACGCCGACTACCACGACCTGATGGATCTGACCGAAGACCTGATCGCCACCCTGGCCAAGGACATTCTGGGCACCCTAACCATTACTTACCAGGGCGTTGTCATTGACCTGACCCCGCCCTGGACGCGGGTGACCATGCACGATCTGGTGCAGACCCACACCGGGCTAGACTTTCACCAGTTTGCCAGCCTGGAGGAGGCCAAGGCGGCGGTTAAGGATCTCCATCTGCACGGCGTAGAGGACTGCGACTCCATCGGCAAGCTGTTGAACGAAGTGTTTGAGCAAAAAATCGAAGCAACCCTGGTGCAGCCGACCTTTCTAATCGACCATCCGGTGGAAATTTCGCCCCTGTCGAAGCCCCATCGCAGCAAGCCCGGCGTGGTAGAGCGGTTCGAGCTGTTTGTGGTAGGTCGAGAAACCGCCAATGGCTTTTCGGAGTTGACCGACCCGATTGATCAGCGTCAGCGGTTTGAACTGCAGGCAGCCCGCAAGGCGGCGGGGGATCTGGAGGCCACCGGTGTCGACGAAGACTTTCTCACCGCCCTGGAGCACGGCATGCCCCCCACCTGCGGCGAGGGCATCGGTATCGATCGCCTAGTCATGCTGCTCACCGATAGCCCCAGCATTCGCGATGTGATTGCCTTCCCGCTGCTGAAGCCCGAGCGGGAGGAATAGTCCAGGGCTTTAGCGCTGGTCGGCAGCCGGGGGCGGAGAAAATACCCAATCCCCTGGCCTCAACGAACAACTCCCGACCCTAGGGCCGGGAGTTGTTCAAATATAGGGAGTTCAGCTAGAAGGTAGGTTTCTGTATAGCAACGGTCCAATGAGGTTTGCCCGGTTATGACTCACCCACGCATAAGATTCCCACAACCAGACCCAAATTCCGAACGGAATTGAAATAAATTCCGAAACTTCACTGCATTTTTATCTGGTGGCGAGGGGTTAGACCCCCTATGGTGGGCCTCCAGTGCCTCTGCGCTAGGGGTCAACCGGGGTCACTCGGGCCCGGTGCAGGAGGCGATCGCCCTGGCGATACCCCACATGGGTAACCCGCACCCGCTGCCCCGGTGCCGGGCAGCCCGCCTTGGGCTGGTGAAGCCTGGGGTCAAAGGGCACCTCTGCGCCTACGGTTTCTATGGAGGTTACCCCCCACTGCTGCACCAGAGCTTCCACCGGTCGCACTAGGGGAATCAGCCGATGGGCGGGCAGATCGTCCCTCTGTTGGGCCGCGTGGGCCGCGGTGGGCCATTGCACCAGCCAGGGTTCTAGCTGGGCGATCGCGTCCTGCTGCAGCTGCTGGCGCAGGGCGTCGGCCTGGGTGTCGAGCTGGCTGCGCAGGCGATCGCATTCCTGACGCAGGGCCTTAATCTGCTCTGTGCCTGCCGGGTCGGGGGCGGCACTGGGGAGGGAGACCGGGAGCCCCACAAACCGATCGATAAACTGAACGAGGGGAATTCCGAGGGCGGCGCTAAGGCGTTGTGTGGTCGCTACCTTAAGCCGACCCACCTGCCCCTGGCGCAGGCGATCAATGGCCGATCTAGGCACGCCGCTGGCCTGGCTGAGCGCCCGGTAGCTGGAGATACTCGCCTGGTCCATTAGCGATCGCAGCACCGGGCTCGCATCGACGGGATTAGCGGAAGAATGTGCCATAGGGTCTGCCCCCAGAATCGCCTGCCTAAAACTGCAAATCTAGATCCTCGGGGGGCTGATTTTGTAGATTGGGGAGACCGCCACCGGAGGCTGGGTCCTGCTCCCGCAGGCTTTCCCCCAGCGGGTCGCGGCGCGGCGCGGGGGCAGCGGACTGAGGCGCCGCAGGACTAGGACTGCTGCCGCCGGGGGAGCCGCCCCCCTCGTTGATAATTATCGGCTGATTGGGCCGGGGGTTAAAGGTTTCGAAGGTAACCGCCCGCACCAGGGGTGGGTTTTGGCCATCGGTTACCCGCAGGGTAACCGTTGTGGTGCCAGTAGGAGGCAGGGGCATGGATAGGGCACCCTGGAGACCCACCGTACCGGGCGAGGGCAGTAGCTCCACCTTGGCGGTAGAGCCTCCCTCCACCCGCCAGGCCACCTGGAATCCAGGGATGCGTTGCCCAGGTTCCACGGGCACCAGGTACTTGGGGTTGGCCTCGCGGCCGTCGATGGTAAACGACGCTATGCGCACTGGTCGAGGCTCGATATTGACCACCTCACTGCGTTTTGCCGCCGGTAGTTCCCGATCTCCCAGATTGATGGGGACCGGGGTGAGCTCAAATTGGTACTGGCCCACGTCGACCATGCCGCTGGGCACCCCCTGACAGATCAGACGATCCTGCAGCTGGCAGAAGGGCTTTAGCTCCTCTGGCAAGGTCACCTGGGCCGGGCTGTCGGGGTTGCGGAGGTTAAAGCGGCGGCCCCCCAGGGTGGCCCCATCGGGCCGCTTGACCACCAATAGCAGGTCCTGGAGGCTTTCCGGGTGAGCGACAATCCAGCTGATCCGAATGCCCGCATCTGTGACCGCAGGGGCCAGGTTAGGCGTACTCGCCGAGACCTGGGTGCCCGCCTCGGAGTAAATCACCTGGCCGGGGGCCAGCTCAACCACCGTGGGTTGAGGCAGATCGGCAATGGTGACCAGACTGCTCTCCGCTCGTACCGGCGGTAGGTTGAGGGCCAGGGCGGGCAGCAGAGTCAGCTCAAAGCGGTATTGGCCCGGCTGCCGCAGTTCGAGGGGCACATCTTTGCAGGTCAGCAGCCGCCCAGTTTGATCGCAGTAGGGCAGCAGGTTAACGGGTAACCCTGCCGATAAATCGTAGGTTTCGGGGCCAAAGACGAGGCTGCCGTCGGGGGCATAGCCCCGTAGCAGCATGGTCTGCACCTGGCGCGGGTTGCTCACCTGCCAGCTCAGCCGCGGCCCATCGGCTGGGGTGGTCGCCCCTGGGGGCTGGCTACCCCCTACGCCGTATTCACTCTGGGACGGTGAAATATCCAGCACGTAGGGATGGGGTGGCGTGCGCCCCAAGAACCACCACAGTAGCCCGCCCAGGCCGCCTAGAACTCCGGTGGCAGCGGCGATCGCCAACCACCGCTGCCACCGGGGGTGCGGTAGCGGCTCGGGCAGAGGGGCCAGGGTAATGGCTGCCGCTGTCGCCGCCCTATTTACCGACTGGTCGGCCTGAAGTTCTGGCTCCTGCCACTGTTCGATCTGAGACCCTGCCATAGCAAATTACTATCCTCACGTCCACGGCGTTATGCTGTCACAGCCATCGCCAATTGGTTCATCATAAAGGGTGATGATCGTTGCTGGTATAGCCATCGCCAGATCGGTTAGGACATTCTGAATGACCCTCTGGAGCGATGGCTATACGCCAGTGCGCTGCCCCAGTTTTTGCTCGTGCCGTGAATGTCCTAAGCGCAGTGGCCAGCGCTATATCTTACTGCTCGACTTAAAAACGATGGGCTGGGGCCGGGACTAGAAGCTAGAGATAATGCCTCGATTTTTTGCCCATATTCTCTTACCCCTGAGGTGCGATCGCCATGTCCCCTAATACCCCTGCTTCGCCCGACCCCGAGGCCTTTCCCTTTGCCGAAATGGACTCTGCGGAGGTGCACTGGGTGAATGAACCAGACAGCGAGGCACCCACTTTCCCCGAGGGGGCCTGGTCCGATCACACGGCTGAGGTGGCCGAGGTGCTGCGGCCCGGGCTTCGCTACCAGGTCAGATACGAGGGCACCTATTGGAATGCTATAGCTGGAGAACTAGGGGCCACCTTTCAGGCGGGTGATCTGGTGGCATTGCTGGGGCGCCAGGGCAATGAGCTGATCATCGGCCCCTTGCCACCGACTGCGGCACCGTAGGCCCATCTCCTGTTCAGCCGCCTTGACCCCTGGGAAAGTATATCCCCGGGGAAGGCCCGAGGCGATCGCACCGTCCAGCCCAAATTCCGTTGGACCAAATTCCGTTGGACTACCCCCAAATTGGCGTCAGGCCGTGGGCTTGGCCTGGCCCATGCGAATTTCTGAACAAAACGAAGCCATCTGCACCACATCCCCAACTTTCAGCACGCTGGTGCGCATGCGCAGATTGGGGTTGGCAAACCAGAGGCGCTCTTCCACCTGCCCGGCCTCGGTGGGGGTGACAATGGTTAGCACCTCATCCTCCACCCGGTAGCTGCCCTGGAGGGCCGGGGCGGCACCGACCTGGACTAAAACCCCTGTCCCATCGGCGGTAGGGGCCATGATCACCATCAGGGCCGTGCTCTGAATTTTTTGGGTTTCCCCTTCGAGCTGGCTGTCTTGGTGCACCCGCAGGCCGCAGGCAATGTGGTTGGGGTCGTGGCCCAGGGGCGCGCAGGCCTGGGCTAGGTCACCGTCGGTGGCGGGCAAAAACTCAATCAGCAGATTAGACTGCCCTGCTTGAGAACTCTGTCCAGCTAGGTTGTGGGTGGTGCGCTGGGAAAACCACTTACCGGCCAGGGTTTCAAAAAAGTTCACAATGTCCATGGGAGATAATCTGCGTTTTGCCAAATAGTCACAGTCTTTAATTTTACGGCGAAGTGGGAAAGTTCCATTAATCGGTCCCGCTGCCGGAGGAAGGAGGCTCAAGCTTGGCGCTGCTGGTGGTCAGCGTACGCAATCGGTTGAGGGCGGCGGCTAGCTCCAGGCCCCGAAAGCTAACTAAATTGCCCATGGGCCACTCGGTCAGACAATCTAGCCCGTACTGCTCTATATCCGCTACGACGGCAGCGATCACCGCCGCTAGGGGGCTAGTTGCCGTCATATGGTATGTCTGGGCGTAGACCATGGCCGCTGCGATCGCCCTCACCTGCCCCGGTTCCACCAGTTGCTCCACAGCCGACAGGTCAATGGCCTCGGTGCCAAACTGGATCTGATCCACATCCCGCGCCCTCAGCTTGACGCTGCGGCGACCTTTGCTGGGGTCAATGCTGTCGGGCTGAATGATCCGAGCGGTGAGGGTACCGAACTGGGGGCCGCCCTCGCGATCGCGCTCCGTCCTAAACTCCGCCGCGATGGCTTTCGCCTGTTTAGTCACCTCCTGGGGGCGAAACTCATCCATGGCGATCACCGTGTCGGCCACATCGAAATAGTCGCCGCTGCCCCCCATCACCAGCACCGTTGAAATGCCGTAGTCGGTGTAGAGCTGCCGCACCTTGTCGATAAAGGGGGTAATAGGCTCGCGGTCTTTAGCGATCAGGGCCTGCATGCGGCGATCGCGAATCATAAAGTTGGTCGCTGAGGTATCCTCATCCACCAGCAGCACCGCCGCTCCCACCTCGATCGCCTCAATGATATTGGCCGCCTGGGAGGTGCTGCCGCTGGCGTTAGGGGTAGAGAAGCGGTGGGTTGATTTGCCCTGGGGCAGGCTGCCAATGAAGGGCGAAATATCCACTCCGGCAATGCTGCGGCCATCCTCTGCCCGCACCTTCATGGCCGCGGGGTCAGTCACCACCTGGTGTCGCCCGTCCTCGGAGATATGGTTGTAGACCCCCGCTTCGATCGCCCGCAGCAGAGTCGATTTGCCGTGGTAGCCGCCGCCCACGATCAGCGTAATGCCCCGGGGAATACCCATTCCCGTCACCGTTCCGGCGTGGGGGCAGCTCAAGGTTACTCGCAGGGAGGCGGGAGCCTGGAAGGGCATCGCCCCCTCCTCCAGCGGGCGCTCATCCACACCGCTACGCCGGGGCAAAATTGCCCCATCGGCCACAAAGGCCACCAGCCCCTGGTCCGCCAACTGATGCCGCAGCACCGTCGCATCCTCAGCCGTATCCACATGGGTCTGCACCTTCGCCCCGTCCAGTGCTCCGTACAGCAGGGTTTGCCGAACCAACTCAGGCACCGCCTGGCCCAGCAAGTCCGCCGCCTGCCGCCCCGCAATGCGCCGCCCAAAGGCCGGTAGCCCCACGGTGAAGCGCAGCTCCACCCCTGCCGCCGTAACCCTGGTCGCCGTCCGCGCCAGGATGGCCTGACTGGGTTTGACAATCTCGATCAGACCGCTTTTGCCGGACCCCGCTATCCGCTGGTCACGCCCCCAGGTCGCGCGGTAAAACGCCCGGGTCAGGTAATCGGCCAGGGCCACGGCTCGACAGGGCGTTTCCCAGAGGTGGTGGGGAAACCCTGCCACCCGCTGGGGCACCACCACCCTCACCCGGCTCGGAGCCGCAAAGGGGTCCTCCTGCACATGGTCAATGTGCAGGATAAATTCCCCAAAGTCGTACTCCCCCTTGAGGGACTTGTAGGCTCCATAGCTCTGGCCGTCTAGGCGAGAGAGCTGGTCATAGAGGTGGTTCTGAGTAGCCATAGTGCGGAATATTACTCTGCCTCCAGTACCCTAACCCCTACCCCCTACCCCCCCATCCCCCGCCGCTCCCTCACCACCGCCACGGCCACCTCCATCGCCGCCACCATACTGCTGGCGTCGGCAATCCCTTTGCCGGCAATATCAAAGGCCGTGCCGTGGTCTGGCGACGTGCGCACAAAGGGCAGACCCACGGTGGTATTCACCGCCCGGTCAAAGGCCATCAGTTTCACCGGAATCAGCCCCTGGTCGTGGTACAGCGCCAGGTAGGCGTCGTGGGCGGTTGCTAGGGCCGGGGCACTGGTGCCAAACCAGGTCTGGCCTGGGCGCACCCACATCGTATCGGGGGGAATCGGGCCATCGATCTGCACCTGGGGGTAGCGCTGGCGCTGCTCGTCTAGCCAAGGAATCAGCCAATCGACTTCTTCGCGGCCCAGCTGACCGCCTTCGCCGCTGTGGGGGTTGAGGCCAGCCACGGCAATCCGGGGCTGGCCCAGGCCAAAGTCCTGCTTGAGGCTGTGGATCAGCAAGTCGAGCTTTTGGGTCAGCAGGGCTGGGGTGAGGGCAGCGGGCACCTGGCGCAGGGGAATGTGAGTGGTGGCCAGCAGGGCGCGCAGCCACCAGCCGGTATGGGGTGACTGGGCCACAAAGGCCATGCCAAAGCGATCGACCTTAGCCCCCTCGGCCAAGAGTTCTGTCTGGCCAGGGTAGTGGTGCCCGGCGGCTTTCCAGGCCGACTTGGCGATCGGCCCGGTGACAATGGCATCGTACTGCCCCGCCATCGCTCCCTCAATGGCGGTCTTCAGGTAGGCAAAACTGGCCGCCCCGGTGGCGGCGCTGGCCTGGCCAAAGGTCAGAGTTTCTAGGGGCAGAGGGGGCTGAATATCGACAAAGTTGATGGCGTCTAGCTCCGGCAGCGGCCCACCGCAGGGGGATTGCTGGAGTGCGATCGCGGTTTGATGCAGCAGCGATCGCGTGCCCAGCAGGGTGATGTCGGCGATCGCACTCCAGTCCCTTTCGCCCAGCGCCTTTAGCACCACCTCCGGGCCAATGCCCGCCGGGTCCCCCAGGGTAAGGGCCAGCCGGGGGCGGAGAGCCATGCGATCGAAAGCCGAAGCGGCCAGAGTTGCCATAGATAGGGGGATACCAAGACAGGGGGGATACCAAACTGATCTAAAATGGGAGCGGCTAGGGGTCAAGCCAACCTTTGGCGGGCTGGGTGACTAGCCCAATCACTATAGTGCTGTGGCAGGAGAGCGTATGGGCGGCGAAATTTTTAATACGGCAATCACAATCTTTACCCTAACCCTAGTGGGCCTGGGCATTGGGTTTCTGATGCTGCGGGTGCAGGGCGGAGAAGAGTAGATTTGGCTTCAAGGGTGTATCCGGGAGAGCCATCTGATATTCTTAAAGGAAGTTAAACTTTTGTATCAATTTCCTCATGAAAGTATTGGTCGTTGGCGCTACTGGCACCCTGGGCAGGCAAATTGCCCGCCGTGCCCTTGACGAGGGGCATGAAGTTCGGTGCATGGTCAGAAGCGCCCAGCGGGCTGGCTTTTTACGAGAGTGGGGGGTAGAACTGGTGAGGGGCAACCTCTCCAGGCCTGAGACCCTGCCCCCTGCTCTCGAGGGAATTGATGCTGTTATTGATGCCTCCACCGCTCGTCCGTCGGAGTCAGTGATGGAGGTCGACTGGCACGGTAAGGTCAACCTGATCAACGCGATTCGTGAGGCGGGCATCCAGCGCTTCATCTTTATCTCTATTCTCAATTCAGAAAAATTTCCCCACGTGCCGCTGATGAGCGTCAAGCGCAGCACCGAGAAATTTTTGGCCGAGTCGGGGCTAGCCTACACCATCCTGCAGCCCTGCGGCTTTCTTCAAGGGCTGATCGGCCAGTACGCCATTCCCATTCTTGAAAAGCAGCCGATCTGGGTCATGGGTGAAGCCGCCCCGATCGCCTACATGGATACCCAAGACATTGCCCGGTTTGCCGTCAAGGCCCTCTCGGTGCCCGCAACAGAGAACCGCAGCTTTCCTCTGGCGGGCACTCGCGCCTGGGGGGCCTACGAAATCATGCGTCTGTGCGAACGCAAGTGCGGCCAAGAGGCCCGCGTTTCGCGCATTTCCCTCGACCTCCTGCGGGCGATCCGCAAGGTAGCCGGCTTTTTTCAGTGGGGGTGGAACTTTGCAGACCGTCTCGCCTTCGTTGAAGTAGTAGCCGGCAGCCAGCCCCTAGATGCCCCTATGGATGAAGTCTACGAGGTGTTTGGCATCCCCAAGGAAGAAATTACCACCCTCGAAGACTACATGCAGGAATACTTCAGCCGCATTATGAAAAAGCTGAAGGAACTCGACTATGACAGCGACAAAGCCAGCAAGAAAAAGCTGCCCTTCTAGGAGCGACCGGCCTTAAGCCCCACCCGGAGTTGTCCCAGGCACATCCCTAAGAAGATCTTTTAGAAAGAGGAGTTCCCCCGTAGGGGCGCAATGCTTGCGCCCTCAAGAGGCCGCTAAATGCTCAGGCATTTTCCTCTGTTCCCCCCTTCGAATTGCCTTGCCTTGGCCAGGGTAGAGCGCCCAGGGCAAGCAAGCTATAGTAATGGGCAAGCCCGCTGCTGCTTCGCTTTACCTATGCCTTCTCAGCCCCTCAGTCTGTTCATCTCCTACTCCCATCGAGATGAATCCCTCAAGCAGGAGCTTGAGGATCACCTGGCGCTTTTGAAGCGACAGGAAAAAATTCGACCCTGGCAAGACCGCCAAATTGAAGCCGGGACCGAGTGGAACGACCAGATTCGCGAGGCTCTCGATGCAGCGGATATTATTTTGCTGTTAGTCAGCCCCCGGTTCATGAATTCTGATTTCTGCTACGGCAAAGAAATGCAGCGGGCGATGCAGCGCCACCACAACGGCGACGCCAGGGTGATGCCAATTATCTTGACTCCAACCGACTGGAAAGGGGCACCTTTTGACAAATTGCAGGTGCTGCCGAAGGATGGCAAGCCTGTGGTCGACTGGCCCAACCACGATGCCGCGTTTGTCGATGTGGTGAAAGGCATCCGGCGGGCGGTCGAGACCCTGGCTGCCACCCCGTCACCCCAGGCGGATGACTGGGCGACACCACCCCCACCTAAGTCTGTCCCTAGCCCGTTATCTCAATACAGTACGCCCCCAGTCGATCGGCCAACGGCGACCAGCCGCGATCGCATGCAGTTGTTCGCCGCGCTCTCCAGTCTACCGGGGCCGCAGTTTAGCCAGCTGGTGTTTACCCTAAACCCGCCCCCAGGCAATGTGCCCCCCGACGCGGCTCCCCAGGGCAACCGCGTGGCCGCTCTGCTGCAGTGGGCCGATAGCCCAATGGGACCTGGTTTAGCCCAGGTCGATAGCCTGCTGACGGAGATTGTTGGTCCTCCCCGATGATCTGACATATAGGGATGGCCACCGTGACCTATAGCCAGTGCCCTAGAAGGTAAGGTAGAACGCCCTAGCCGCTCTGGTGATGGCCATAATTTCCGTTGCTGTGAATGTCTAGACCACCCTGCGTAGACTAGGCTATGGATAATCTCTGGGTCGTTTTCCAATGACTAAGGCCAGCATTCTAGAGCCTGGAAAGGCTTACACATTCCGCAATTACTTTGAGATGGCCTACGAGCCAGACGATATTCTGGCTGAGTTTGGCGTGTCTCTGCAACGTTCTAACCTTACCCTACCGAGGGTAAATGCTGGAGTGGAGCAAATTGCCGAACTGAAAAGCAGCCTTCAGCGTCGTTTGCCCTACGTGAGTCTAACCAGCGAAGCTGCCCGTCGGGAGATATTAATCGCGCCGGTGGTGCTGGCGCTACTTGACTTCACCCAGGCCCAGCTCAGAATTGAGTACTCGATCAACGTGTCAGAACAGCTGAAGGGGGCCTTAGATTATTATCTCCACACCGAGCATAGTCTGCTGATTATTGAGGCCAAAAACGCCGATCTGGCGCGGGGGTTTACCCAGCTTGCGGTAGAACTGATCGCCCTCGATCGGTGGACAACCTCCACAGAAACGATGCTCTATGGAGCGGTCTCAACCGGGGATGTCTGGCAGTTTGGGCGCTTACACCGAGAGCAGCGACGGGTTGATCAAGACCTGAACCTGTACCGAGTGCCCGCTGACCTGGAGGATCTATTTCAAATTTTAGTGGGACTGCTGATCGGTGGGCGGATTGTCTAGATAGCCGGCTTCCCGCATCAGGCGAGGCCAGACCAGCACAAAAAAGCCCATCCACAGGCCGATGGGAATGGTGACCAGGGTAGTAAGCCAGAGGCGATGGAGCAGCAGCCAGCTGCCGCCCACGATCGCAAAACCCGTCAGCACAATGGACCAGGGCTGACACCACCAGGGTTTCAGCTGCCAGGCGCTAGTGATGGGGGTTGGTTCAGTCATGGGGATACGATACGTGAGGTTGGCAGCGATCGCACAGGCCACGCACCGTCACCTCATAGCCCTCCACCTGCCAGCGGGAACTGAGGGTTTTCAGGTTGATGTTGTCCAGACTTTCCCAGGGGATATCGGCGATCGCCCCGCAGGCCTGACAGCGAAAATGGTGGTGGGGGCCCACATTGGCATCGTAGCGGCAGACCCCTTCTTCCAGCAGTACTTCGCGAACCAGGTTGACGTCGCGCAGGGCCTGAAGCGAGCTGTAAACCGTCGCTTGGGATGACGTGGGCGCGCTCTGGTTGAGGTCGCCGAGAATATCGTCGGCGGTGGGATGGTCGCATCGGCCCAGCAGGTTGGCGTATACGGCAAATCGCTGGGGGGTGACCCGCAACCCTCGAGACTTCAGCATAGTGACGATTTGATCAGCTTGGGACGACATTCTCCCGACTCCGGTTTTCAGCGCTACTACAACTCCACCGCAGACATGGCGCAGATGGGGATACTACAATACTCCAGTCTTTACCAGAGTAGCATTCCTACCTTGCTACCAGTATAACTTTAGATAAATTCCCAAATTTAAGCTATTATACTTATTGAAGTTTTCTTAAATCAGAATTATTCTGACTTAAGAAGCGACGGCTGGAAACGCAGTTAGTTGTTCTAGAAAAATTCAAACGAGGTAATTATGGCCGCTATCGAACGCGTACCCGACGTTACATTTAAGACCCGCGTGCGGGACGAGTCTGTGGGTGGTTCTAACCCCTACCGCTGGCAAGACCTGACCACTAGCGATATTTTCGCCGGTAAGAAGGTTGTGGTATTCTCCCTGCCCGGTGCCTTTACCCCCACCTGCTCCTCTAACCACCTGCCCCGCTACGAAGAGCTGTACGAAGAGTTCAAGGCCCACGGTGTGGATGCCGTTGTCTGTGTCTCCGTGAACGATGCCTTTGTCATGTTCCAGTGGGGCCAAAAGGTTGGCGCCAAGAACGTCTTCCTGCTGCCCGACGGCAACGGTGAATTCACCCGCAAGATGGGCATGCTGGTTGACAAGTCTAACCTGGGCTTCGGCATGCGCTCCTGGCGCTATTCCATGGTCGTCACCGACGGTGTGATCGAGAAGATCTTCGTCGAGCCCGACTTCGGCGATAACTGCCCCATCGACCCCTTCGAGGTGTCTGACGCTGACACCATGCTCGCCTACCTCAAGGGCACCGAGTCTGCTGGTGTCTCGGAGCCTCGTCTGGCCTTCGTGGGCTAATGGTCCGCTAGCTCACCCTCGGTGAGTCCTGGGCAAAGGGGGTCGGCGTAATCCCCTTTGCCTTTTTAGATCAGGGGTAGCGGTAGCGCTTTGCTCGGCTGCTTTCCTGTAACCATCACCAAGTTGGGCAGGCTTTGTAGATCGTCCTCTGGAGCACTGGCTCTAGTACTCGAAGGCTGAAATATGCCAACTATTCCAGATCGCTTGGCTCCCTAGCTCCCCTGCTCCCTCGCGATTGGCAATAGTCGTCACACTTATACCGCAGTCTACTAGGTCAGTGTGCTGCTCCAGGTCATGCAAGATTGACCCGTGGCTTAGGCAAAGTATCCATTGCTATACTTAGCATCCCATCGCCGATACTTCCCCAGCAATTTTTCCTCGATTGACAAAAAACCTTTTAGTCTAAGCCTGTGGCCTTGCCCTGCCCCTTAGACCCGATCGCAGTCCTCTCCATCCGTCGCCGCTATGAAACTCACCAGCAAAAATCTTGATGCTCGCATTGACCAGGTTTACGATGCCATCGTTGTGGGTGGTGGCATGGGGGGGCTATCGGCAGCTATTTACCTGGCGCGCTATGGCCTTAAATGTCTGGTGGTGGAGAAGGGCAAGGGGCGATCGCTGTGGATGCAGGAGGTCCGCAACGTCGTTGGAGTTGACCCTGAAACGCCTGGGCGCGCCATCCTCAACCACGGTATGCAGCAGGCCGTTGCCTGGGGGGCCGATTATCTGCGCGGCTATGTCGAAGATGTCATTGACGAGGGCGACCAGCTGGCGGTACAGGTCAAGGTGGGCAAAACCAACAGCGTTTACCCCGTCTTTCGCACCAAGTACCTGATCGCGGCCTCAGGCGTCATCGATATACTGCCCCAGCTCGATGACATGCAGAATGTCTACGAGTACGCGGGCTACACCCTCCATGTCTGCATGATCTGCGATGGCTTCGACATGTGGGATCAAAAAGCTGTCCTGATTGCGGGTAAAGAGTCGCAGATCAACGCGGCCTTTGTGCTCGACTGGTTTACCCCCTACATTTCTGTGCTCACCCATGGCCTCTGTACGGTCGGCGACGAAATGAGGGCTAAGCTGGCCGACTACGGCTACCCCCTCTACGAAGCGCCCATCGCCAAGTTTTTGGGCGAGCACCACAAGATGAGCGGGGTGGAGCTAACCGACGGCACCGTAATCGAGGCCACCACCGGCCTGATCAACATGGGCTCGATCTACCACAACCACTACCTCAAAGGCATCAACGGCCTAGAGTGGGATGGCGAAAACCTGGTCACCAATGAGATGTGCAAAACCACCCACGATCGCATCTTTGCCATTGGCGACCTCAAGCAGGGGTTAAACCAGGTCTCGGTGGCTGTGGCCGACGGCACCCTGGCTGCCACCCAGATCTGGCGCACCATTCGCCGCGCCAGCCCCCCCCGCCGGTGGGAAGATCGCCTGACCAGGGAGCTGGTGTCTAAGTCCTCATAGCCCAGCGATGACGGTGTAGATGGCCTGGGTAATCTGGTCCAGCTGGGCTGGCTCAGTAATGTAGGGCGGCATCGTGTAGACGAGCCGGCCAAAGGGGCGCAGCCACACCCCCTGGGCCACGAACTGGGGCTGCACCACCGCCATATCGACCGGTTCCTGAAGTTCCACGACCCCGATCGCCCCCAGCACCCGCACATCCCGGACGGCGGGCAGGTCGCGGCAGGGGGCTAGCGATCGCTTGAGCTGGGCCTCAAGGGCAGCTACGGTCGCGGCCCAGTCGTAGCTCTCCAGCAGGGCTAGGTTCTCCAGGGCCACCGCACAGGCCAGGGGGTTGCCCATAAAGGTGGGGCCATGCATGAACACCCCCGCCTCTCCCTGGGCAAAGGTTTCGCTGATGTGGTCGGTGGTGAGGGTCGCCGCCAGGGACATGAAGCCGCCGGTCAGCGCCTTGCCGAGGCAGAGAATGTCGGGGCTGATGTCGGCGTACTCGGTGGCGAAGAGTTTGCCGGTGCGGCCAAAGCCCGTGGCAATTTCATCGAGAATGAGCAGCACGTTGTAGCGATCGCACAGTTCCCGCGCCCGCCGCACGTACTCGGGGCTATAGAAGCGCATGCCCCCGGCCCCCTGCACTACCGGCTCAAAGATGGCGGCGGCAATTTCGCCGTGGTGGCGGTGCAGGATGGCCGCAAAGCTGGCGATATCGGCCTCATCCCACGGCCCCTCAAAGGGAATTTGGGGGGGATCGGCAAAGTACTGCTCCACTAGGCTGGCGCGAAACAGGTGGTGCATGCCGTTGACCGGGTCGCACACCGCCATGGCCGCAAAGGTATCGCCGTGGTAGCCGTTGCGAATGGTCAGAAAGTGCTGCTTTTGCGGCTCTCCACGGTTGTGCCAGTACTGAATGGCCAGCTTCATGGCCACCTCTACCGCCACAGAGCCAGAATCGCAGAAGAACACCTGCTGGAGGGGATCTGGCGTCATCTGCACCAGGCGCTGGGCCAGCTGCACGGCGGGCTGGTGGGTCAACCCTCCCAACATGACGTGGCTCATCCGGCCCATCTGCGCCTGGGCGGCCTGGTTCAGCCGGGGGTGGCCATAGCCGTGGATGCAGGTCCACCAGGAGGACATCCCATCCACCAGGCGCTCCCCCGTCTCCAGCTCTAGGTAAACCCCCTGGGCCGATCGCACCGGAAACACCGGCCCAGGATTCGGCATTGCCGCGTAGGGGTGCCACACATGGCGGCGATCCAGGGCCAGCAGCTGGTCAGTAGGTAGGGTATCCATGGGGGCGAGGCGGGGGGTGCGGGCTCACCCTAGGACTCTAGAAAAGCGTTGACGTAGCCGAGGTAAGTCTCCGGGTCTTCGAGCATGGGGAAATGCCCGGTATTTTTCACCAGGGCGTACTCGATTTTAGGGTTCAAGTCTGCCGCCGTGCGGCCCAGGGCCGCCGGAGTGATTTTGTCGAACTCCCCCGACACCAGCAGGGTGGGAACGCTAATTTTGGCAAACTCCACGGGCATCACCTCGGTAGCTTCTTTGCTGACGGAGGTAAAGATGGTGCCCAGGGCGGTGGCGTAGTCGGCGGTCAGAAAGTCTTCTAAAAAGGCCACTTTCTCCGCTGCGGGAATGGGGCGGCTGAGGAAGCGGGCCATAAAAAAGCGCGGGGCCAGGGGCAGTTTCCCCAGCCACTGGGGCCGAAAGGCAACGACGTAGCCGCCAAATTTGTAGAACGCTTCAAAGGCGGCTTTGTCGTACTCAAAAATACCGTTGCAGGTCAAAATAGCCTGATCCACCAGCTGCGGATACTGGTTTAAAAAATACACCGCCACCGATGCCCCCATGGAGTGGGCGTTGATCGAGACCTTCGGCAAATTCAGCGCCTCCAGCAGTGCGGCTAAGTCATCAGCGTAGGTATCTAGCTCGTAGCCCCGCGCCGCCGCTGCGTCCTGTTGGTCAGCGGCAATGCTAGAGCGCCCGAACCCGCGCATGTCGTAGAGCAGGCAGTCGTAGCGATCGCTCAACGCCGTCGCCGTGCTTTGCCAGTAGCGGGCCGACCCCGCCCAGCCGTGAATAAACACCATCACAGGCTTAGTAGAACCGGGATTGCGCGGCGTATCGGTACCTACCCACTCGTAGTAGTGGTCAATATCGTTAACCCGAACGTAGGCCATGACTACGCCGACTCAGGCTTAGGCATGGACGAGGGGTGTAGCAGCAGGTCGGCGGTAGATCGCTGCTCCACCATTTCGCGGGTAATGGTGCAGCGCTTCAGGTCTTTGCGAGAGGGCAACTCGTACATGATGTCGAGCATCAGCTCCTCGATGATGCCGCGCAGGGCGCGGGCGCCGGTCTTGCGGCGGTAGGCCTCGCGGGCGATCGCTCGCAACGCATCAGACTTAAACTCTAGCTGCACGTTGTCCATCAGCATCAGCTTTTGGAACTGCTTCACCAAGGCGTTCTTCGGTTCGGTCAAAATCGCCATCAGCGACTCTTCATCCAGCGGCTCTAGTACAGAGGTGGCAGGTATACGGCCAATAAACTCAGGAATCAGGCCAAACTTGACTAAATCATCGGGTTCGAGGTGGCGCAGTACGTCGGCGGTGCGCTTTTCTCGCGAAAATTGCCCTTCGCCGGGCTGCACAAAGCCAATAGATTTTTTGCCAATCCGCTGCTCAACAATTTTCTCTAGCCCAACAAAGGCCCCGCCGCAGATAAACAGAATGTTGCTGGTGTCGATCTGAATGCAGTCTTGGTAGGGATGCTTGCGGCCCCCCTGGGGCGGCACATTGGCGACGGTGCCCTCCAGCATTTTCAGCAGCGCCTGCTGCACCCCTTCCCCAGACACGTCGCGGGTGATAGAGGGGTTTTCACTTTTGCGGGCAATCTTGTCGATTTCGTCGATGTAGATAATGCCGCGCTGGGCCTCTTCCACATCTAGATCGGCCACCTGCAGCAGCCGCAGCAGAATATTTTCGACGTCTTCGCCCACGTAGCCCGCCTCGGTGAGGGTGGTAGCGTCGGCCACTGCAAAGGGCACCTCGAGAATACGGGCCAGGGTTTGGGCCAGCAGCGTCTTGCCGCAGCCCGTGGGGCCAATCAGCAGAATGTTCGACTTTTGCAGCTCAACGATATCTTCGGGCGCTTCGCCCTCAGTGCCCTGTAGGTAGCTGAGCCGCTTGTAGTGGTTGTAGACCGCTACCGACAAGACCTTCTTGGCCTCGTTTTGGCCAATCACGTGCTCGTCAAGGTAGTTCTTGATTTCTCGCGGTTTGGGAATTTGGCCCAGGGCGATGGCTGGAGCCGTTTTGGGGCGATCGGCGGACGCTTCCCGACGGGGCACCGGCTGGGCGATCGCCGTGCCCGAGTCAAACAACTCTTCGTCTAGAATCTCGTTGCACAGGTCCACGCACTCATCACAGATGTAGACCCCCGGCCCCGCAATCAACTTGCGCACCTGCTCCTGGGACTTGCCGCAAAACGAGCACTTGAGATGGGAGTCGTACTTAGACATATAAATTGCCCTAATTTAGTGCAGTCATGGTGGCAGCAATCGTTCTCTGTTCTACCACTTCATCAATGAGACCGTACTCTTTAGCCTCAGCGGCAGACATGTAAAAGTCGCGCTCGGTATCCGCCTCAATGCGATCCATCGGCTGCCCCGTGTGGAAGGCGATCAACTCATTCAGCCGACTCTTATGGTAAAGAATTTCCCGCGCTTGAATTTCGATATCCACCGCCTGGCCCTGGGCACCCCCGAGGGGTTGGTGAATCATAATCCGGGAACTGGGCAGAGACAGCCGCTTACCCTTGGCCCCGGCACAGAGCAAAAAGGCCCCCATGCTGGCCGCCAAACCAAAGCAGGTGGTGACCACATCGGGACGAATTTGCTGCATGGTGTCGTAGATCGCCATGCCCGCTGTCACAGAGCCACCGGGGGAGTTGATGTAGAGTTGCACGTCCTTTTCCGGATCTTCGGCATCCAGGTAGAGCAGCTGAGCCACGATGGAGTCGGCCACCTCGTCAGTAACCGGGGTGCCTAGAAACACGATCCTCTCCCGCAACAGACGGGAATAAATGTCGAAGGCGCGCTCTCCCCGGCCCGATTGCTCAACCACAACGGGCAGTATGTTGCTCACTTGGTTGGCGCTAAGGGCAGACTGGCTCAAGCTCAAGATGGGACTACTTAACGGGTTCGATGCAATCATAATGGGTTTGCGCAGGATTTCAAGGGTTTGAGGATATTGCTTTGTAAACTAAATTCGAGTCCAGTCGCAGAGTTTTGTCTCGCAGAGTTTAGGCTAGGTCAGCCTAGGTGCCCAAGTGGGCCTTTGCCAGTTGCTGGCCCTGGTGCCCAGGCCGTTCGAGTCAATTGCCTAGTACAACTACCCAGTGCGACAATCCATCGGTTAACCTACCCGACATTATGCCCCAAAATTTTAGGTTCACGGGGTGGGGTTAGCCGATGGACATCGAAATTACTGACGGTACCGAGGGCTACGGTAGGTTAGTTGGCTTTCTTCGCCGCTGCTTTCTTGCCCTTGCCGTCATCGCCCGCCTCGCCCTCAGTGGGCTCAACGGCCGTTGCCTCCACCTCGATGGTCGACTCAGCGGCGACGGTCTCAGTCGCCGCTGGTGCGGCTTCTTCTACGTTAGACAGGTCGGCTGCGGGCGTTTCTGCCTCGGCCACTTCCTTCTGTAGGGTCCCCTCGGGCACCATTTCCACGGTGTTGACGCCCTCTAGCCAGGCGAGAATTTTTTCCTGCAGCAGCTCTTCGGTGAGCACCTGCTGGAGGCGATCGGGATCGACCTGGCTGGGGTCCTCAATTTCGGCCATGGCCTCTTTAATTTTGTCCTGCAGGGCCTCTTCCTCGACCTTAATGCCCTCCTGTTTGGCAACTTCTCCGAGGGCCAGGGTGCGGCGAAGGCGATCGATGGCCTCGGGGCGAGTGCGCTGGCGCATGCCGTCCACCAGCTCGCGGGTCAGCATTTTGTTGACATCAATGCCCTGGCGGCTGAGCTGCATAATGGTCTGGGTGAGCAAAAAGTCCACCTCTTTTTGCACCAGGGTATTGGGGATTTCGGCCTCCAGGTGCTGAACCAGGGCGTCGATCAGGGCGGCCTCTTTGTTGGCCTTAGTTTTTTCGTCGGCCTCCTCCTGATAGCGCTCGGTGAGGGAGGCGCGCAGCGCCTCAATGGTCTCGAATTCGCTGATTTCCTGAGCGAAGTCGTCGTCAAGGTCGGGGAGTTCTTTCTCTTTAATTTCCTTCAGGGTGATGGAAAACACCGCTGGCTTGCCGGCCAGATCGGCTTGAGAGTAGTCGTCGGGGAAGGGAATTTCGACATCCTTAGCTTCCTCTAGGGCCATGCCGATGATGCCTTCGACAAAACCGGGGATAAACCGACCGGCTTCCAGCTCCACCTGGAAGTCAGTGCCAGAGCCGCCCTGAAATTCTTCAAATTCGCCGCCTTCGGCCTGCACCTTGCCGACAAAATCAATCACCGCCACATCTCCAGCCTGGGCGGTCCGATCTTCGATGGGCACCAGGGTGGCCATGTTGTTTTGGTACTGGCCCAGGGTTTGATCAACCCGCTCGGGGTCGGGTAGAATTTCTTCGGCCTGCACCGTTAGCCCCTTGTAGGTCTTGAGGGTCACCCGGGGGGGCACGTCCACAGAGGCCTGAATAGTGATGGGCTGTCCGGGCTCGTACTGGCTGACGAGCTCGTCGAAGGCGCTTTTGAGCTGGTAGTTGCCGATCGCCTCGATCGCCTCCTGCTTGATTGCCTTGTCGATGGCATTCTGCACCAGTTCTTCGATGACGGTGGCCTTAAACTGGGGCACCCCAACGCGCTGCAAAAAGACCTGCTTTGGCACCTTGCCCTTGCGAAAGCCCGGTATGTTGACCGTCCGCATCATCTTGCCCAGCACCTGGTCGTAGGTCTTTTGGGAGAGATCGGCGGGAATTTCAATTTCTAGCCCTACCTGACTGTCGGGCAGTACTTCCTGGGTAACTTTCATGGGGTCTTTTTGCTAACTAGACGGCGGCTGCGCGTCCCTAACCGGGCAGAGTCAGGTGCCCTCAGGCCGGTTGGAAAACCAGGGCGGCGGGCTGAACCCGCTGGGACTGGTACCCTGCTTTGGGAACTTTTGGCGCAATTAATAAGCATACTCTATCGTCAAAGACTCAGAGTTATTCCTCGGCTTTTAGTCTACAGTCACTCCCCCCCGGATGGGGGGCTGAGCTGGATTTGGCCGACGGTGGGCTTGGCCTGCCCAAGTTACTACCCGAGTCCCTCATGCAGAAGGAGACGATTGCCGTCGGGGTCGTAGGCGTAGACCTCGCGCCCGTGGGAGGCGGTCAGGATCGGCCCTGGCGGTGGGTGGCCCAGGGCGTTGAGGTGGGCGATCGCAGCGTTGAGATCGCCCACCTCCAGGCACAGGCTGATGGCGCCGCTGCTAGGGGCCTCAAACTGGTCAGCCTGGTCAGGCCGGGGCTTAAATATCCCCAGCCTTAGCTCTGGTAGCTGAAACTCACCGTAGCGATCGCGTCGGTAGGACTGGGCAGGTTGACCCAGTAGGGCGCTATAAAATTCCACCAGGGCCTCAAAATTCACGCTGGCCAGGGTGATAAATGCGCTGGTGCAGCCGAGGGATGCCTTAGCCAAACAATGCTCCTAGGGGGGTAGCCCCCGATTCCTGCGCTAATCTAGCTCCCACTCAGCCGCGTACTGCAGCATCAGCGGGGGCAGGTGCAGCTCCTTGGGAGTCTTGCAGCGGGCTTCAAAAATACCCAAAATATCCTTGACGCCAGGGTTGCCCTTGGCATTGCCGGTAATGCCGCTGGCAATTACGACGGCACAGGCCCCGTGACATTCACTCTGCCACCCATGCCAGCGCTCGAGCAAATGGCGATCGGCACTGCCATTTGTTTCGTATTCGGCAAACAGGTGTAGCTCGCCATCGCCGGTTTGCAGCAGGCCAAGCTCAAAAGCTTCGCCGCTAAAGGGGTCGCTGCCGGGGTTAAAGCACACCGCCTGCACCCCCTGGGCCTGCTGTAGCTGCTGGATCAGGGTTTTGGCCTTGGGGCGCGAGGTCTGAATTAGGACGACGGGTAGAGAGGGCGACTCCTCGGTGCCGTTGTGGGAAGGGCTACCGGCCCGGCGTTGAAGGGTCACCATCGGGTCGAGCCCCACGGTGGTGAGCAACTGGCGCTGAAACTGGGTGAGGATAATGATCGCCCCTTCGGGCACATAGTCGTCGCGCAGCACGGGGAATCTAGTTGGGCTGGGGGCATCCCCCAGGGCTTCTTCAGTTTCGGCCAGCAGCTCTGCGGTGACCTCAGGCAGGGTTTTGACCGTGACCTTGAGCTGGGATGACCCACCGTTTTTCTCGGGGTTGGCAATTTTGTAGTTGCCCTGGAGCGTCCGGAGCGGCGGCTTTTCGAGCTGGGTCCGGTAGCGCTTGACAAAGCAGCTAATCGCCTCCATTGCCACCAAGAATGTGGCTCCCTCTTCGTCCACTAGCTGGCTGCGCATGCCCTCGAGGGGGTGAATACTGCCAAAGTCAGGCTGCACGGCCTCCGGAGCTGCCCCGAGCCAGCTGACGGGCTGAGGCTCCTGAGCAAAGGGTTCGTCGTCGAAGAGCTCAAAGTTGAGAAAAAGGCAGTCTTGCTCTAGAAAGGCCTCTTGCATTTGCTTTGGGGACCGCTGCCCCGAGAGCACCCGCTGGCGAAACTTTTTTAGGGAGTCGAGGGAGCGGTACATCAGCAGGCCGTACTCTACTCCGCCCATACCCAGCATCGAAACGTAAAGGGTTTCGACGTCCCACGCGTTGATTTCAACGGCCAGCACCTGCTGCTCGTTGAGGCTATGCCAGGGGGCTAGTTCCCAAATTTCCATCGCCCTGTCGATCATGGCCTCGGCATAGCGGGGGGGCAGCTCCGCCTCGGTCATCTCGGCGGACTGCTGGAGAGCGTTAAACAGCTCGTCGATCAGGGGAAGTTCGGGGGCGTAGTCGATGCCAATATCGAGGCCCTGGAGAGCACCGCGCAGGTAAAATTGAATTTCGCGATCGCTGACGACAATTTTCTGAGGTCGAGCCGGAGGCAGACTGCCCTGGGGGGCCTCAATCGCCTGGATCAGGGTGCGCACGATCGGCTCATAGCCACAGCTAGTGGGCACAATGGTCAGCCCGCGCACGGCACCGTGACTGCTGTCGACCCAGAGAATGCAGTCGCTAGTTTCGGTGTGGCGCGCCCTGAGGCCACTATCGTCGTCCATCAGCCCCCCCACCGAGCGGCGATCGCCCTCCCAGACGCTGGCTACGCGGGGCAGCCGCTTCAGGCGATCGATGGTGATACGGTTCAGGCTGGTCATGGGCTGGGGCAATGACGAATGGAACAGGGTAGGCAATCCCATCAGGCTCAGGCTACCGCTGGCTGACGCTGAGGTTTAGCTTGTGACTTTGGTCAGCATAGCCAAGTTTAATCGCCAATGGCCCTGCCCGGTGCGATCGGTCCGGGTTCAATTCCTTAGGACCTAATGGGCAGGCTAGGGGCCATGGTGACCTCAGGGCGCTTGGCCGACTGCATAAACTATAGAAATTCTTGGAGATAACGACTAAGGTCGGCACCCGAAAGTGTTAGATTTCAAAACAATTTAAGCGGTTCTTTGACTGGTTAGGGGCGACACTGTCTATCATAAAGAGTGTCGTAACGCATAACTGTAAGGTTGCAATGGCCCAAGCCACTGAACAAACCCGAGGCATCTTGATGTCGGAAACCGCCCTCCGGCACGTGAAGGCGCTCCAGCAGTCCCAGGGCGGTAAGGCGCTCTGCCTACGGGTGGGGGTACGCCAGGGGGGCTGTTCTGGCATGTCCTACACCATGGATTTTGAAGATCCAAGCAATATCAACGAGCACGATGAAGTCTATGATTACGATGGCTTTCGGGTAATCTGCGACAAAAAGAGCCTGCTCTACCTCTACGGCCTGATGCTTGACTACAGCGACGCGCTGATTGGTGGCGGCTTTCAGTTCACCAATCCTAACGCCGTGCAAACCTGCGGCTGCGGTAAATCCTTCGGTGCGTAGGATGGGCCAAGGGTTAAGCCCGTGCCCATCGTCAAAAGGGGATTCTCGATTTCGATAGCTTAGAGAATATGAGTTTGCCTTGATGGGCGCGCAGGCTTTGCTACTGGGCTACATCGTGTGCTTTGCTGAATATCGCCTTAGATAGTTCATAGACCATGACTCAAACCGTAGAGACCCTGTTTGATGAGGGCATCGAGCGCTATAAAGCCGGTGAAGATCCCGCTGAGCTTATTCCGGTGTTTAAAGAGGTGTGCGATCGCGCCCCCAAGAGCAGCGCCGCCTGGGCCTGCCTCGCCTGGCTTTACCTGCTCACCGACAAGCCCAACGCCGGTCTCAAAGCTGCCCAAAAGGCCGTCAAGCTCAACCCCCAAGATCCCCAGGGGCGCGTAAACCTGGCGGTGGCCATGCTCGATACCGGCAAACCCGGCGTGCGTGAGCATGTCGAAATTGCCGGTCAAGTGATGACTGTCGCCGACGACCTGAAAAAGGAAGTGATGGATAGCATCAATGACGGCCTAGTGCGGAAGCCCGACTGGAAGAGCCTGTCCCGCGTCAAGCAATGGCTGGAGTAGATCATCCACAGGTTTTCTCTACCATCTCTCCCACGCCCCGCGTGGGAAGAACCTTAGTGGCGCTCTAGCGCTTTTATTTCAGATGACGTTGGAGCGTCTTGGACTACATGCCGACGCTCCAAAGTTGGCATGTAGTCCAGACCAAAGATCAAGAGTTAACCGCCGGAGCATTTCGGGTCTACTGCCCATACCAGGCCTGTCGCCACTGCTTCATCTGGTCAATTTCAGCCTGCTGAGAGGTCATGATGTCGTCGGACAGGGCTAAGAGTTCAGGGCGGCTACTTTTCTGCTTCAAATCTTGAGCCATGACCAGTGCCCCCTCGTGGTGGGGGATCATGGCATCGAGAAAGCGCCGGTCAAACTCGTCGTCGGCCTGTCCGAGATCCAGATCCATCCGCATGGCGCTGATCATGCTGTCTTCCATGGGCATGTCGTGCTTCATCTCGGCATGATACATCATGGGTACCGAGGGGGCATCGGGGTACCAGGCGGCGCGCCATACTTTCATCTGGTCGATCTCAACCTGCTGGGAGCAATGATATTTTCCGCTAGCTGTCGGATCTCAGGCCGTTTAGAGTTCGCCAGGGCAGCCTCCGCCATCGCCAGCGCCCCCTCGTGGTGGGGCGTCATACCGTCGATAAAGCGCAGGTCGTAGAGGGCATCGGCGGGGCCTAGATCCATGGTGTGGCCTGTGTGGGTCATGGTGCCGACCACCTGGGTCTGGGAGTATTGGCTCTCACTCATGGACTCCGTGGTGGGGCTGCCGCAGGCTGAGAGGGACATTAGGGTAGCCAGAGTCAATACCGTGGCCAGGGGCCGATTGAGGAGCATAGTCAACTTCAATTTCAATTAAGTTCATTGCACTATACAATTTAGCGTGGTGGGGTCTCTTTCTGCCGGTGGAGGCATGCCCTCAGTCAATGCCCTAGCGTAATGAACTGGGCTGCTGCTTTGCTGGCCTTTATAGTGCTGGTCACTGGTCCGGCACCCTCAGTTTGCCCCTTGGGTCCTGCTGCCTGATTGGCCTCCTGATGGAGGCTATGGTTATGACACAACCGCTTTTAGCCTCCGACTTCGACCATCCTCCCCACCCGCCCTGGCACCAGGCTAAGGGTACCCAGGTCGCGAAAATACTGGCGGTTCACCCAGAAGTAGGGCTCTCCACCGAGGAGGCAAGGGACCGGCTAGCGCGCTACGGCAGCAACGAGCTGCAGGGGAAAGGCGGGCAGTCCCCGATAGTTTTATTTTTGCTGCAGTTTAACCAGCCCCTGCTCTATATCTTGCTGGTGGCGGGGGTGATCAAGGCGCTGCTGGGTTCCTGGGTGAATGCCTGGGTGATCTGGGGGGTGACGGTGATCAACGCCATCATCGGCTTTGTGCAGGAAGCCAAGGCGGAAAGCGCGATCGCAGCCCTGGCATCCTCGGTCACTACCGCAGCCGTGGTACGCCGGGATGGCCAACCGGTGAAGGTTTCCTCCCGCGACCTGGTGCCCGGCGACATTGTGCTGCTGACCTCCGGTGACAAGGTGCCCGCCGACCTGCGTCTGCTGCGGGGGCGAACGCTGCAAATTAATGAATCGGCCCTAACCGGCGAATCAGTGGCGGTGGAGAAGCGGCCCGACCTCGATTCGCTGGCTGAGGATACGCCCCTAGGCGATCGCCACAATATGGCCTACGCGGGCAGCTTTGTCACCTTTGGCCAGGGCGAAGGAGTGGTGGTCGAAACCGGCGTGAATACCGAGACCGGGCGCATTTCTAAGCTGATGACGGAGCGTAGTAGCCTAGTCACCCCCCTAACGCGCAAGTTCGATCGCTTCAGTCGCACCCTGCTCTACGCCATTCTGACGGTGGCGGCCCTGACCTTCGCGGTGGGGCTGGGCTGGGGTAACTCGCCCATCGACATGTTTGAGGCGGCGGTGGCCCTAGCCGTGAGCGCTATCCCTGAGGGGCTGCCCGCCGTGGTTACGATCACCCTGGCCATTGGGGTGTCGCGCATGGCCCGCCGCAACGCCATCGTGCGTAAGCTGCCAGCGGTCGAAACCCTGGGCAGCGCCACGGTGATCTGTTCCGATAAAACCGGCACCCTAACCGAAAACCAGATGACGGTGCAGGCCGTCTACGCTGGCGATCACCACTATGCCCTTACCGGCAATGGCTATATTCCCCACGGGGAGCTGCGCGACGGCGAAGACAACCCGGTGTCCCTCGATGCTATGCCTGCGCCCCTGCGCCAGTGTTTGATCACCGGTATGCTCTGCAATGACTCGAAGCTAGAGCACAAAGACAACCGCTGGAGCGTGGTGGGCGACCCCACCGAAGGGGCGCTGCTGGTGGCCGCCCGCAAAGCTGGGTTTGACCGTCCAGAGCTAAACCACAGCTACCCGCGCATCGACAGTATCCCCTTTGAGTCTGATTTTCAGTACATGGCTACCCTCCACCAGCAGGACACCGAAGGCCAGTGGCTGCTGGCCAAGGGGTCTGTGGAGTCGATGGTGGCCCGCTGCGATCGCGCCTTGACCACCGACGGCACCGCCGCCCCCATCGATGATCCAGGGCGCGACTCCATTCTGCTCCAGGCCGAGCGCATGGCCTCCCGAGGGCTACGAGTTCTGTGCTTTGCGGCTAAGGCGTTTCGGGGCCACCACATCGACCACGACGACCTGAAGGAAGGCATGGTGTTCCTCGGTTTGCAGGGCATGATCGACCCGCCCCGAGCCGAGGCGATCAAAGCGGTGGATGCCTGTAAAGTGGCAGGCATTGAGGTGAAGATGATCACCGGCGATCACAAGGTGACAGCGACGGCGATCGCCGAACGAATGGGTCTCAGTGCCACTGAAACGGTCATTGCCTTTACCGGCCAAGAGCTGGCCCAGTTTGATCAGACCCAGCTCACCAACGAAGTGCAAAATGGCTCGGTGTTTGCCCGCGTCGCCCCAGAGCAAAAGCTACGCCTGGTAGAAGCGCTGCAGTCTAAGGGCCACATCGTTGCCATGACCGGCGACGGTGTTAACGATGCCCCCGCCCTCAGGCAGGCCGACATCGGCATTGCCATGGGCAAGGCCGGTACCGAGGTGGCCAAAGAGGCCGCCGACATGATTCTCACCGACGACAACTTTGCCTCCATCGAGGCGGCGGTGGAGGAGGGGCGAAATGTATTTCGCAATCTGACCAAGGCGATCGCCTTCATCCTGCCGGTCAACGGTGGTGAGTCGATGACCATTCTGCTCAGTGTATTAATTGGCCGGGGCGATGTACTACCCATTCTGTCGCTGCAGGTGCTGTGGCTGAATATGGTCAACTCCATCACCATGACGGTGCCCCTAGCCTTTGAGCCCAAGCCCCACAATTTGATGAATCGCCCGCCGCGCAACCCCAATGCGCCCCTGCTGTCGAAGCCTCTGCTCAAGCGCATCGCCCTGATCTCGGTGGTCAACTGGATTTTGATATTCGGCGTCTTTGAATGGATTCGCCGTACCACCGGCGACATTCCCCTGGCCCGCACCATGGCGATTCAGGCCCTGGTGGCCGGGCGAATTATCTACCTGCTCAGCATCAGCCAGTTTTGGGCCTCGGTGACCGCCCGCATCCAGGGCCAGGCGGTACCCCTGGGCAATGCGTCGGCCATTGGCTATGGAATATTGGTAGCCCTGGTGCTACAGGTGGTCTTTAGCCAGTGGGGCGTGATGAACTTTCTGTTCTCGACTACGCCACTTACCCTGGCCCAGGGTCTGGTCTGCGTTGGCGTATCGCTGCCGATGATTGGGGTCGCCCTATGGGCCAATTGCCTTAACCCCCAAAACTGACCAGAGCCTAACCTCGGCCTATACGTAAAAAGCAGTAATTTAGTGGAATTTGGATTTCCCCCAAAACCAGCCGTTCCCTGAGCGGAGTCGACAGGAAAGGCTGGCCTTGGGGCTGGCGCAACCGGGAGGATTGGTATCGGCTCAGGCTTGAAGCTACCGGGATCGCGATCGCTGCGCCCAGGGAATGGTGTCCTGTAAAACCCCTTCCCTCGTATCCTGGCAAGGCCCAGGCTGCCCTTGTTAACCTGAAGTCGCTGGCGCAAACAGAGAACGGCTTCTAGTGTTGGGAGTGGCTCTTGGCAGCGCCGGGAAAGACGCCACCACCCGACCCGAAGGAAGCCGAAGGTTTTCGCAGGCAATGGATCCGGTCCGAAGATAAAATTTCTCTGCCAAGAATTTAATTAATTTTTTGCAACATAAATGAGAGGAGCGATCGCGTCGTACTGTAAATTTTGTTAACAAAGCCGGGTCTGGTTTATTTCAAATTGTGTCGCCTAATCCCCCTAAGCCTTATCTGACAAGGTTTTCTGGTAAAACCATGAAAGGTATGTTTGATTTTGCTCTCGTTACGAAATATTTCCCATACAATCCCCTAGGATTTGCCTCAGGTGCGTTCCGGTCGCTGTAACTGGTCTACGCACCCCTGTCATTCCCTGCCCCTGCCTTAGCCGCGAAAGGAGTTTTACTGCATGTTCACCCACGTCAAGCCCACTGTGCGCCACATTGCCCCCGATGACCTCAACGGGCGGCGTCTGGTTAAGGTGGTCTATGTGGTTCTAGAGCCTCAATACCAGAGCTCTCTGTCCTCGGCCATCCGGTCGATCAACGCCAATAATTCCCAGGTGGCCTTTGAGGTCAATGGCTACCTGATCGAAGAACTGCGCGACGCCAACAACTTCGCGGCGTTCAAGCAGGATGTCGCCGAGGCCAATGTCTTCATCGCCTCGCTAATCTTTATCGAGGACCTGGCCGACAAGGTGGTCGAGGCCGTAGCCCCCCTGCGCGACCAGCTCGATGTGGCCGTCTGCTTCCCCTCCATGCCCCAGGTCATGCGCCTGAATAAAATGGGCAGCTTCTCCATGGCGCAGCTGGGCCAGTCGAAGAGCATGATTGGCTCCTTCATGAAAAAGCGCAAGGAGAAGTCGGGGGCGGGCTTCCAAGACGCCATGCTGAAGCTGCTGCGCACTCTGCCCACGGTGCTCAAGTACCTGCCGGTCGAAAAGGCCCAGGATGCCCGCAACTTCATGCTCAGCTTTCAGTACTGGCTGGGTGGGTCGCCTGAGAACCTGGAGAATTTCTTTCTCATGCTGGC
>JBGSNT010000094.1:0-41545 GCA_041739575.1 Nodosilinea sp.
CGTTGCCCATGGCGACCACGAGGGTCAGGAATTTGCTTCAATTGCTCTATGAGGTTCATGGTCTAAGTCACGATTGGATTTGTTATCCGTAACTTAGACCACCTCATTTTCCTCTCAACAACAAGAAACAACCCTGAGGGCTCTTCAAGAACCCTGGGATCTGGCCCCGATTTTTTATATAGACCTATGCACTCCGTCAAGCCATTCATCGTCATCAGTTGTTGCGCCTTCGGCCTCGCAGCCTGTAATGCCAATACTGGCTCCACACCTGAAGCCACCGACTCCCCAGCCGCAGCGACGGAGACTGCTCCTGCGATCGGCACCTTCAGCTTTGATGACATCGACATCGCAGGATGTGGCCTGTCGCTCTGGGCTTCCGGCAGTGATCCCCGAGCCGATGGGGTCTACCTGTTTAACGCCATGGCATCCCCCAACGGCACCGCCGAAGCCACCCTGCGCATGAAGGTTGATGGCGACATCGTGCAATTTCAGCGCACGGACGGGGCAGGGGAGGAGTATTACGGCCAGTTCGATCGCCAAACCTTTGAGAGTCTTGACGGTGGCCTGACCGCCGAAGTCAATGCAGAGGTGACCTCCAGACCCGAAAACTCAGAAGTTTGGGGCGTTCAGGGCACTATCACCGTCATCAATACCGATGGTCAGGAAACCTCGGTTGAAGCCATCGGCGATGTCGGCTGCTAACTCCATTGCCCCATCCCCCTCACACCACCCTTCACTCTTCACCCTCCACTCTTCCCCCTCCACTCTTCCCCCTTCACTCTTCCCCCTTCACCATGACTACCCACCCCCCTACCCCCACCCCCGCCCACCCCTCCCCCTGGCAACCCGTCTGGGAGATTGTCCGCTTTGAGCTACAGGACAGCCTGCGAACCCGGAGTTTGCTGCTGGGTTTTGGCTTTTTCTTGGTGGCTGGCCTGGTGACTATGCACGGCTTGGGCAGCGATCTGCTGTTCTTCCCGACCATCCGAGAGGTGATGGGCGCAAACCCGCGACCGGGGGAACTGGTGCCCTACGCCAATGCGCCGCTGCAAATTATGCAGGTGTTTAAGGTTGCGAATTTGCTGGTGATTCTGCTGGCCGTCGGCATCTTTACCGAACGGGCCACCAAGGATTTCACCAGCAGCATGGATGGCCTGTTGTTCACCAGTCCGCTGAAAGAGTGGCAGTTTGGGGCGGGGCGGTTCATCGCCAGCGCAGTGATCATCCTGGTGATGTCCCTGGGGCTGGGGCTGGGGCTGATGGTGGGCGAGGGGTTGCCCTGGATGGTTGCCGCCCGGATGGCTCCCTTCAACCTGTTGACCTACCTTCAGCCCTATGTTTATTTGATCCTGCCCAACATTCTGATTTTTGGACTGATCAGCTTTGGGCTGGGCTTGCTCACCCGGCGTTCCCTGGCGGGCTATCTGGGGTTGGTGGCTCTGCTGTTGGCTCAAATTCTCCTGGAAGGCATTCTGGGGCTGTTGCGGGCGGGGCCATTTTTCATTGCGTTGATTAACCCGCTGGGGGCAACCACGATTGACTATACGGTGCGATTTTGGACGAAGGTGGAGCAAAACACGCTGAATGTGCCCTTTGCCCCGGTAATTTGGCTGTCTCGCTTGCTCTATCTGGCGCTGAGTGTGGCGTTTTTTGTGTGGGTGTGGCGACAGTTTAGTTTTTCCGGTGGAGCGTCCGAATCCCAAGGCCGTTTAGACAAACTGCTGGCCTGGGCGGAGGATCGGCTGGTCTTTTGGAAATCCAAACCCCAGACCGAAGCGACCCCGGCGGCGGCTCCCCTGGTGCGGGATCTCGACCCGGCCCCCGCCACCCAGCCCCACTATGGCCTCGGTGCCCAGGTGAACCACGCCTGGCGCATTGCCAAGCTGGATCTCAAGCGCCTGATCTGGAACCCGCTCACCCTGGCCATTCTCGCCATCAGCCTGATTGCCACGGGGTTTCTGCTGGTGCTGATGGTGGCCAGCGGCGGCAATCCGATCCTATTGCCCACCACCAATCTGGTCGTGGATGGCATGAGCCTGGTGTTGGGGTTGGTTGCGCCCCTGCTGATCGTGTTTTTGGCCGGAGATTTGGTCTGGCGGGAGCGGGAGGTAAAGATCGATCCCCTGGTCGATTCGCTGCCCACCCGCAGTTGGAGCTTTGTGGTGGGCAAGCTGCTGGTGCTGGCGGTGATGCTCTTCCTGGCCCTGCCGCTGCTGGTGCTTGGTGCCCTTCTGGCCCAAACCGTCAATGGCTACACCCAGTACAACCTGGGGGTCTATGGCGTGGGGCTATTTACCATCACCCTGGTGGATTTTCTGCTGATTGCTGTGCTGGCCATGACGGTGCAGGTGCTGGTGAATCAGAAGTTTCTGGGCTACGTGCTGTCGGCGCTGCTGGTGGTGCTGTTTACGGCGGGGGGAAATGTTGTCTTTAGGAATGCCCGTCTGCTTCAGTATGGCTTTCGGCCCAAGTCCTACTACAGCGACCTCAGTGGCTATGGGGCGATGCTGGAGCCGGTGCGCTGGTACCAGGGCTACTGGCTGGCCATTGCCCTGCTGCTGGTCTGCATCACCGCGCTGTTTTGGGTGCGCGGCGTAGATACTCACCCCAAACAGCGCTGGCGCATTGCCCGTCAGCGGTTTACTCGCCCCATGCAGATGGTGATGGCTCTCAGTGCGGTGGCGGCCCTGCTGCTGGGCGGTTGGATCCATTACAACACCACCATGCTCAATGCCGGAACCAACCGGGGCGAGGGGGTGGCCCAACTGATCGCCTACGAGCAAGCCTACGGCAACCTGCGGGATGCCCAACCCAAAATCACCGCCATTAACCTCCAGGGCGATCTCTACCCCGATGAGGATTCTCGCTTTGCGGTGAAGGGCACCTACACCCTCGAAAACCAAACCCAGCAGCCCATCGACACGGTCTTAATTCAGGTTTTCAAGGACACTCAGATGAACCAACTGGCCCTGGCCGGGGCACCGGAGGGCCAGCCCATCCAACACCCGGCCCTCCAGGGTTATGCCTTCACCCTGCCCACCCCGCTACTACCGGGGGGCACCGTCGAAGCCAGCTTTGACCTGGTGCGCCAGCCCCCAGCGGGCTTTGCCAACGATCCGGGCGGCAGCTTGGGCGACTACCTAGCCAATGGGGCCAACTTTGGCACCAACGAATTTCTGCCCCAGGTTGGGTTTAATGATCGGCTGCGGTTTTTGATCAGCCCCGAAATGCGGGATCAGGCGGGTTTGCCCCAAATCGACCCAGAGGCCGAACAGGCCAGGGCCGTCCAGGTCAACAAAAACCACCCCGATACCCATCTGGCCCAGTTTTCCGCCATCCTCAGCACCGCTCCTGACCAAATTATCTTTACCTCTGGCGAACAGGTGCGGGAATGGACGGAGGGCAACCGCCGTTATTTTGAATACCAAAGCCAGGTGCCCATCGAAAAACAGGTGCCCTTCATTTCCGGGCGCTACGAGGTACGGCAGGACGACTGGCAGGGCATCCCCATCGAGGTGTACTATCACCCCGGCCACGATCGCAACCTGGATCGCATCCTGGCCGGAGCCAAGCAGGGCTTAGACTACGCCACTCAACAGTTTGGCCCCTACCCCCACAAATCTCTGCGGATTGTAGAAACCCCCTACGTCAGCGAAGCGATTAGTTATCCCGGCGGGCAGATCTTCATGGGCGAAAACCAGGTTTTTCTGGCCAACGTGAAGGACGACGGTACCCGTACCCTAGATCCCGCCTTCCACATTGCCGCCCACGAAGTCGCTCACCAGTGGTGGGGGCACCAAATCCATATCTCCAATCAGCGTCCGGGCGATCGCCTGCTGACGGAATCCCTCTCGGAATACACCGCTAACCAGGTCTATGCCAAGGAATTTGGCACCACCGGACTGGGGGCCGCCCTGCGAAATAACCTGAACCTCTACCTGCAAAGCCGCAACCGCTCCGATGTGCCCCTGGTGGAGGCGGGCGAGGGCGACAACCACCTGGTCTACCAAAAGGGCGGGCTGGTGATGTACACCCTGCAAGACTACCTGGGCGAAGCCTTGGTCAACCAAACCCTGGCCCAGTTTTTGCGGGATAACGCCCCGGTTCCCCCCTACCCCACCGGGACGGATCTGGTGGCGGCCTTCCAGGCCGTCACCCCCGAAAAGTACCAATACCTGCTCACCGACCTGTTCGAGACCGTCACCCTCCACGACAACCGCATCACCGCTGCCACCGTCAGCCCCCGCGCCGATGGCAAGTTCGATGTCACCCTCACGGTGAACACGGCTAAGGTGCGCTCCGACAACGTGGGCAACGAGACCCCCACACCCATGACCCAGGAGGAAATCGACGTGGGGATTTACAACGCCGAGGGTACGCTGATTTACCTGAAAAAGCACCCCTTCTCCGACGGCGAAAGCTCCTTGACGATCACCGTAGACCAGTCGCCTATCCGTGCTGGCATTGATCCGCTCCACAAGCTGATTGATAAAGCTCCCGATGACAACGGGGTGGGGGTAACAGAGGCAGCTTAGTCGCAGAATTTATTGTCGTCATCACGGGCTCCCTGTGGACAGTCTTGGGGTTTCATTGGGGCAGCTGGGTGATGGAAAGGTCAAAAGGGGCAGGGGTTAAGGTACAGGGTTTAGACGCGGGGCAGACGCCCGGAGGACAGGATGAATGGAGAAAGGGTTGGGATTAAAGGCTGAGTCATTTTCTGGTTGATGCGATCGCAACGAGCAGATTCTGCTGAATGTGGTCGACAAGTAGGTTAGCGATCGCATCAACCAGTCCCTGCATCACTTCATCCTGCTGACCCTAGGTAAAGGGTGGAGCAGGTGAAGTGGCATCAGGCGGTGGAGTTTTGCCAACGGCTCCCGGTCAAGACAAAGAAAAACTATCACCTGCCTAGCGAGACCCAGTGGGAATATGCTTGCCGGGCTGGAACCATGACGATCTATTACTTTGGTGGTCACCTTACCGAGGCGGCGGCGACCTATGACAGCGAGGTTCGCCAAACCCACTATTCATGTAGGGCGCTACCCGGCCAACCGTTGGGGGCTGTGCGACATGTAAGGCAACGTTGATGAATGGTGCCAGGATCACTGGCATGACAACTATAAGGGTGCCCCCACCGACGTCAGTGCATGGATAGAAGGTGGAGATTCTGAGCGACGGATTTTACGCGGCGGTTCTTGGTTCCTCGATCCGAGGAATTGCCGCTCCGCGTACCGCCGCTACGGCAAGTCCGGCTACGCCTACTTCAACCTCGGTTTTAGGGTGTGTTGTTCGGCCCCCAGGGCTCTTTAGTGGCCCACTGGCTAACCCTTTACCTTTTTGAAATTTTGCCCTCAAAAGAGAAAAATATAGGCTGCTTTCCCCGGTACGTCAGCGCCTCGACTTTTGTTTGGAGTTAGGAGTGCAGGGGCAGCCTGGCCGAGTGATGGTTGAATAGTTGCCTGCGCGCGCAACTAGCCGAGGCCAATTCTCTGCCCTAAGTCCTGTAACTGATTGTCCCCTCCGCTTGATCGCTCTGAGGAGACGTGTAGCACTGGTGACCTATCCGAAGTGCTGATTTCTGCGGGCAGCGCCTGGAGAAATTGCAATCTCTGGGGCGATCACTGAGCTGACGATGCAGTAGCGGCGATTACCTGATGGCGTGATTTCTCAATTCTCCACTACCTATCTCCTATCCCAGACATAGGTAATGGGGAATTTGTTGATTCCGGGCATCCTATAGGCAATTGTCTGGGGTACAGAATGAAAGACGTTCAACCAATTACACCAACTACCGTTCGGCCTCTGCAGGTGCTGGGGGCTATCGCTGCTGGTGCTGTCCTAATCGTGGTGGGCACTTTCCTGGTGGTTGAGGTTGGCCACCGCTACCAGCTTTGGCGGGTTGGTGGTGTCTGGTGCGCCACGATGGAGCCGGACGGTACGATTATCAAGTCCTTTGGGGTTGAGAACTGTGGTTACTAATGGACAGGCTTGAGTGTTGCCAATACTGCGACTTCTACGCCCATAGCCCTTACATGGTGTGTGGTGTTCATCCTTCTGGAGTCGATAGCAACTATTGTGCAGACTTCAGAACAGCCTCCGATGAGGCTGTGGTGCTCGATGACCCTTTAGCCTGGTACAGCGAGTGGCAGCCACAGGGGGCTAGTTACTACGGTGATGAGCTAATTCTTGAGCCTTTGCAATGGCGCTCGCTGGAGCAGCAGCTCAAACTGCTGGACAGTCACCCACTATTTACGGGCCGGTGTCCAAAGTGCGAGAGAGCCATTAAAGTGGTCGCTATCCAAATTCATTACGACTGTGAGAATTGCGGATGGGTAGATGATTCGATGTAGATCGTACCCTTAGCCCTGAGCATCGACTCTCTCTAGCCTGAGCCAGTAAAGCAGTACGAATAATTCTTCATCGAACAGCTCGGCCATGCGCGAGCGGCCATCAAATTTTTCAGACAAGAATCCCTTGAGCCGATCCATGGACCATCCAAGCTGTCTCACATTCGACTGTATGGCGGCATAGCATTCATCAAAAGGGATAGGAATAGGATTGTTTTTAGGGGCCGGGGGCTGGGGAAAACTAGAATCTCCCCCCCGCACCCCCCCATCCGGAGAAAAAGAATTTTTAAAGCCAGCCTCAGGGCCACCACACTTCATACCCCCCCCTGTGGTGTGTAACACTCCCTGATTACAAGGGTTTTCAGCTCCTGCGATCGCGTTACCCATGCTCTCTAGAGCAACGTCTACTGACTCTATGCCTTGGCCTGCCACCGTTACAGGTGTTTTTTCGGGATGCCATAGATCGGCATTCCGATAGAGGGTTTGTAAGCTGCTGCGAGCGGCATTGGCGATCGCAGCAGCAAGGCTTCTGATGCTTGGAAATTCGATATCTTTCAGGGCGGCCACGGCTTGGGCGATGCGATCGCGGGCGTCGAGCTGGCGCAGGGTATTTTCCCCACCGGGTAGCCGCTGTCCACGACGGGTACCGATGGGCCAGTAGTAGCCCTCGACCGACTTGGCCCAGTGCTTCGCCTTTGAGCGAATCTCGTTTTGATGGTGGCAATGCTCTTGAAATCCCGGCGATGCGATCGCCAGTTCCACAGTGCGATCGACCAATGCTGTGCCGGAGAGCCCTTCAAACACATGGCTCCGGGTAGCGATCGACTTCAGTAGCCGATTCGTCTGCCCGGAGCCTGTCCAACCCTCCCGGATTTCGATGTCGAGGTCGTCTTTCCACTCTTGGGCCTGGGGAGATAGCGATCGCCGATTGAATTCCTGTTTGCGCGACTCTCTGGCATGAGGGGCTGAGAGTAACAGCATCTCCAGGTCTTGCCCCTGGGCGGCCCATTCCCATTGCTCAAAGAAGGTCGAGAGCGAATCCCCTTGGGGTTCGAGGTCGTCGGTCAGTAGCCAGCTGCCCGACTGGGGTTGAAGTGGGAGCCGGTGGCCGTTGTACTCTACAAATTGATCGACCCCGAAGGTTTTGGGGTTAGGGAACACCTCAAGATGTCCCTTCTCCACGATGAATCCCTGCGCTTTCAGGCATTGGGTAAGAATGCAGGCCAGATCAAAGGTTTTGACGGCCTCGGGTAGAGGGATGTAGAGATGCAGCCCACCACTGTGGCTGGAGCGCACCAAGACCGTTCGATTCAGGCCAACGGTTTCTAGGGCACCTCGGATCTCTGCGATTGCAGCTGGTGTGCAATCGCGTCCGCCCGCGTCCAGATCGAGCATCCCGTAGCGGGTGGTGTGACCAAAGCGAACTCCCACCAATACTGTGGGATTGTTCCATTGCTCCCAGAGCACTCGGGGGCGCAGTTCATGCTTTAGGGTGCGCCACCGGGCTGGGGCAACGTTAGGACTCTCTAGAGATTCCCAGAGATAGTCGCCAAATAAATTGATAAGATGCTGACCCACCTCGGAGTGAGGCAGGAGGACTGAGGCAGCCATAAGATTCTGGGGTTTTTAGATGAGTTGTTTTCCTGTGCGGCGAAGGAAAGCTCAACTAAAAATCCAGAAAGCATTGCTACAAATCCAAGGTAGCTGCTATCATGGCATTAGTTTAGATTTCTTCGCTTCCCCTTCCATTTGCGTGTCTGGGGCGAGGATACTTGTTAAGACTCCTGATTTGCGGTCGGGGGTCTTAATTCTTTTAAATGGGTTCTACGTTTCTAACCTCAAGAAATTTTATCGAAAGTGTGAAGACTACTGAGATCTTACATGAAAACCCCTGATTTGATCCTTTATTTGAACGGATATCAGTAGAGGATGGTTGGGCCTAGCTCAAGCCCTTAACCCTCTACGCCACCAGCAACATTTGCACTTTCGGTAATTTTTAACAGAATAGCTGAATTTCCGTGTATTTTCGGAATATTCCATTTCTGCTGCATTCTACTGATGAACCCCAGGCACGGCCATCGAGTTGGGATTCGAGAGGCTCTACGCATGACGCTCGAAAAATTCGAGATCAATGCGAATGATCTATCGGTACGGGCACGCGTATCGCCAGCCACTTTGTCAGAGTTTCGTAACGGTCGCAGGGAGGTAAACACCTCATCCTTGCAACGCATCCTGAATGAATTGGAACCAGAGGCTTTTGTCTATTTGCTAGATGTACTGCGCGAGTCTGAGGCTATGATCCGCACGGCTAAATCGGATCCATCCCATGATGGTCTCCATACAGATGCTCTTCTCGCTTTAGTAGACACTTACGCTAGGAGGTGCACTACCGACGAGCAGCTTGCTCTGCTCCGGGTCATTTATTTGGCCTGTGATGCAAACCCCAACCTTAAATTAGACGAAGCTTTGTAGGGGCGTTGATGTTTCGGATCAAAGTGATCTTGGGCAACACCGGTTCTTTGCACACCTTCGACAACCAATCCACTGACTTATTGTGGGCCTGTGCGGCCCTCATATAGCTTCGCTCTGCCGTAGGCGTACGTATGACGCATCTAGGGATGCCGGACAGTTAAGTCTTCAACGCCTAGACATGACTCTCCTTCAGGGAGACTGTAGCCAGAAACTATTCATGCAAGAAAGCCGTCAGCAGGTACAGTATCTGAGGTTTGCCTACCAGACACCCAATAGGATTATGGACAGCATAGTCAATGCTTAATGGCAGAACAAAGGTCAAAGCATTTATATTCTACCTATCAATATTTTCCAGGAAATGCGGAAACCTACTCTAGCAGGCCTGCTACACGAAATATCCCAACTGCCTGTAGCCGATCGACAGCGCCTCGTAGTTGAGCTAGTCCGTCAATGCAATCTATCCATTGTCGTTAGTCCAGATCAAAGGGGCGATGGCCCTTTGAGAGTAGTGAATAGCTTAGATGCAACCTCTGTATTGTCGCTTGCAGTAGGGGACATCAATGATTCATGCAGATGCTACTCAGACGGAGAGCCAAGGCGCTAAGCGTGCTCTAGTGCCTTGGCTCTCCCTTCTACGATCGCGCCTAAAACTTCTTGGAATTGAGCCGTGCTACACATCTGTGCATACTCCCTGATTCCCGATAGCACCAACAAGAGACGTGCATTTTCATCTACCGGCACACTCCCGCAGTGCCCTAACAATTGCAGCAGATGCGCCCTTGCCTCATCAGGGAGTGCTGTTCTTATGGCGTCAATATCCGTGGTTCGTAAATCTGAAGAACCACTGAGGAACTTTGAAATACTGCTTTCAGGAACGCCAGACTTGGACGACAGTTCAGACGCCCGAATAGCGTACCCTTCCATTACTGCCCTGAGCGCATCCCGCAGAGGGATTACTCGTACATCTGTAGATGTCGCCATACTCAGCCTCGCGTGCTAATCCACTACAGACTTCAATCATATCAACAATATATCCATGAGCACTTGTCATGACAACCTATAGGCAATAAATCCGGATTTATAGGCTGTAACCGTTCTTGGATCGAGAGGCGATCGCAACATTCAGCCATCGGCGTGAAAGTTGAAGGGACGCAATAGCCTCCCCGAGAACCGTGGCATGCTGTTCACGGTCAACCCTGAACAAGAAGTTCAACTCTGGATGTCTGGCGTTCGGTTTCCGCTGGATATGGTTTTTTTACACAACGAGAAAGTATTCGCTGTACTTAGTGACGTGCCCCCTTGCACCGCCTCTCTGAGTGATTGCCCGATCTATGACTCAGGGGGCATTGTCGATATTGACTACTCCCCGCGCTAAAGCGACGGGGATTCCCCAGAGGGATTACAGCACTTCTGAGCTAGGATCGACGCACCAGGAAGATCCCAAATTCTCAGACGCCTAGGCGAAGTCAAAACGCCTCTCGCTGGGGTGCATTGCATCCCAGTCACTTTTGCTTT
Organism: Nodosilinea sp.; assembly: GCA_041739575.1. Classification (GTDB taxonomy): domain Bacteria; phylum Cyanobacteriota; class Cyanobacteriia; order Phormidesmidales; family Phormidesmidaceae; genus Nodosilinea. Next base: position 10,335 of record JBGSNT010000094.1, read on the forward strand.
GCGGCCAATATTCCACCCTGCATTGCAGTCGGCATTGACCTCAACACCGCTGGCAGAGCGATAGGTTCCGCGCCGAATGCGACTGCCTGAAGCCTTCCAGCCCTCGGGTTTTTCACCGTATTTGGGGATGACATCAAGATCTAACGCTGATGCTTGCGACGTATAGCTTTCCTCCTGCTCAATGAACACAATGCCGTGCGCTTCGCATAGCTGAGCGATTCTGGCCTTCAGTTTGCCGGTCGGGATTTGAACAAACTTTTGGTTGGTTTTGCGGCCCATGTTGGCCCCATTCTTCTGACCCTGATTCCAACCAAAAACTATGGTGCCAATGCTGTGCTCAAGGCAATGGGTAATCACCATTCGAGCCGCTTTGTTGATGGCATGGCGCATCTGGCGGTTACGCTTTCCGGTTATCCGATTAAGCAAGCCACACCAGAAGTCTTTACCTTTGCCCTCTTTGATGGTGGCAACTCGCTTGTTGTAGAACTGGTTAAGCGCCTTCATGTGCTTGCCGTCCACGATAAAGCTATGGCCCTCGCTGTCTACGCAGGTCAGCCAGTTGCCGATGCCGTGATCAATCGCCAGCGACTTGTCAGGGTCTAAGGCGACAGGTGCAATGGGCGGAGCCTCACAGACCCAAACCGCATCAAAGTAGCCTGCACGGGGAACAATCTGCAACTCTCTAACCTTTCCCCAGTCAAGGTTTGACGGGAATGGTAGAAAGATTTCAGGTAGGTCAAACCAGACCTTGCAGGCGGTTCCCATCGGCACCCTGACTTTGCCATCCTTGAAGCTCAACCACCGCTTATATCAAGTCAGAATGAATAGCCATGATTTAAAATAGGGAAATCCCTTCTGACTCCTCCGTATTCTCTCGATGCCTAAGCGAATTACCATCACTCCCCACCTCAGTGTTGACGAACTGGCTCAACGCTACCGTCAAGCCCAACGCCCGATTGAAAGGTCTCATTATCAGATCATCTGGTTGCTAGCGCAGGGCAAACGCAGTGAAGACGTCGTCGAAGTGACGGGCTATAGTCGCAATTGGATTTACGAATTAGTCCGTGACTACAATGCCAATGGACCGCAGTGCCTCGGCGATGGTCGCCGGGAGAATCCTGGGGCTACCCCTTTGCTCACAGAGGATCAACAAGCCCTGCTGGTGCAAGTGCTGCGCCGGGAGGCTCCTGACGGAGGATTATGGAATGGGCGCAAAGTGGCCGATTATCTCAGTGAACTCCTCGATAAACCCATCAGTCGCCAACAAGGCTGGGTCTATCTGCGCCAGCTGGAATGGCGCCTGCGGGTGCCTCGGCCTCAGCATCAAGACGCCGACCCCGAAGCTCAGGACGCTTGGAAAAAAAAACTCCAGGAAGACGTCGAGCACATTCAGCAGACCCATCCCGACGCCGACGTCGAGGTGTGGTGTGAGGATGAGCATCGCGTTGGGTTGTGTCCTGTCACCCGGCGGATTTGGGTAGAGGCTGGCGACCTCCCGACCGCCAGCGTCAACTGGAAACGGGAGTGGCTTTGGTTGTATGGTTTTGTCCGACCCCAAACGGGCGAGACGTACTGGTGGATTCTGCCTTATGTCAGAACTGACCTCTTTAGCGCCGTATTGAAAGATTTTGCAGAGCATTTTGGGGTGGGCCCAGATAAGCGTATCGTGCTGCCGTTAGATCAAGCGGGATGGCATATGAGTGACCAGTTGGAGGTACCAGACGGTATCCATTTGGTACCCATGCCGCCTTACTCACCCGAGTTACAACCTGCCGAACGGCTGTGGCCCCTGATCAATGAGGTGTTAGCCAATCAAGCGTTTGAGTCGATCAGGTCGGTTGAAGAACTGGTTTACCAACGCTGTCAGCGATTGTTGCAGCACCAAGACCTGATTCGAGGACTCACTTTTTACCATTGGTGGCCTGGGTACGATAGGGGCACTCACTTCGCTTAATCATGTGCATTTAATCCGACTTGATATTAGGGTAGCTAAGCTGAAACATGCCCCCAGACTTACGATAGTTGGGTGGCTTGGGCTTTTCAGCCAGTCCACCGCACCGCCATAGCTTCAGCAGTTCTCGGTAGCCCTTGAACGCCTCACCTACGCTGATGCAGGTTTGCTGAGCGGCACTGGTATAGAGCGCCTTCATTTGGGCGTTGTGCTTCATCTGGCTGGATAGCCAGCGTCCATTTGAGAATTTGCCCGCCTTGAAATACAACTGCCTAGCCAGATAGACCGTGCAGTTGTAGAGGTTATTTGATGTCGTACAAAGAAACTCCAGCGCCGCCCTCAAGGGAGGGTCGTCAGGGAGTTGATTGACTTGCGCTGCAAAGGGTTTAGCCATAGGACAAATATACTATAATTGTAGATACATAGCAAGCTATCAACATGCGAGGCGAATCCATTGACTGACGAATCCATTGACTATCGGCACAACAACCATTCGGTAGGGCTTGCTCATGTTCATCTAGTCTGGATTCCGAAGCGCAGAAAGAAGGTGCTGACTGGTGCCATCAAGCTGAGGCTGTCCGTCATCTTGAACGAGGTAGCCACCGAGAATGGTTGGTTGGTTAAAGCCCTAGAGATAGCTCCTGACCACGTTCACATCCTGGTAGAACACGGGTCACAGGTGGCTATTCACCAGATAGTTAAGGCGATGAAGGGTCGTTCCTCTCGACTGCTCAGGCAGGAGTTTCCCCACCTCTGCAAGCTGCCTAGTTTGTGGACTCGATCCTACTTTTACGACACCACCGGAAAAGTTAGCACAGCCAAAATCATGGGCTACATCAACGACCCTCACCATGCCTGACGGCGGCTAAAGCCGCCGAGTCGCTTTTCCACCCCGCTCTAAAGAGACGGGGTGGAAAAGCTTCCGGGCTTTTTCGTGTGATTGAGTTGGCTTCTGGGACTGCTGAATCCCTATCCCTAGCCGAAGGCAGCACGATCAAAATCCTTGAGATGGATTAGCGCCTAAATTTTGCGCCGGTCATGTGATGACAATCCACAGCCTATAAATCCGGATTTATTGACTGTAACCATTTTTGAATCGAGAGGCGATCGCAACCTTCAGCTAGATTTAGCGTCTGAATTTCAGTCGGGCATGTGATGGCAGTCCACAGGCAATAAATCCGGATTTATAAGCTGTAACCGTTCTTGGTAGGTGAGCCAGCGAAACCGCTGGTGCTCAGTTTAAACGTCCCTGCGGGGCTTGGGATGCGATCGCGGTATCGATACGGCGATCGCCCGGATATTGCCCGACTTAGTTATTACCATGGCCGCAAATCACAAAGGAGACCAGAGCGAATGACCTCTGTACTGATTATTGAAGATGATGTGGATGTGGCCGATACCATTCAGGCCTGCATTCAGGCGGCGGGCTACACCAGCTATCTGGCCGAGACAGGCGAACGGGGTCTGGAGCTGTGCCAGCAGCTCCAGACCGATATCATCATTCTTGATTTGATGCTGCCTGGTATGGATGGCCTTGAGGTCTGTACCCATGTCCGGCGGCTGGCGCTAAGGCCAGAACCTTATATCTTGATGCTGACGGCCCGGCGGGGGAAGACCGATGAAATTTGGGGCCTTGCCACCGGGGCTGATGACTACATGACAAAGCCCTTTGACTCTGATCTGTTAATCGCTCGGCTGCGAGCGCTACTGCGACGTGAGCTACGCCATAGCGAAAATGCGGTTGGGGCCGATGCGGCACTGATTAGGCATCAATATCTGCAGCTGCACCAGACGCACAGGCATTGCAGTGTTCGGGCGTCGCTGACCGGCGATTGGGTTCCCCTGGAGCTAACAGCTTTGGAGTTTGATCTACTGACAAAGCTGGTTCAACAGCCTGGACATATCTACTCTAGGTCAGAGCTATTTAAGGAAATTTGGGGGCGAGAACACCCTGGAGATGAGCACGGTACGGTCGATTCTTGCGTCTTTAGGCTGCGCAAAGAAATTCGCTCGAAACTGCGGGTTCCGGAGGGTGTGAACCCGTTGGTCAAAACTGTGAGACGAGTGGGATACAAGTTCGAAGATTCGCTTGATTAAAGAAGCCTGCCCGCGATGGATTGATCGACTTCCTCGATTGGTTTGCGGCTGAAGTGGGTCTACACGCGAAAAGACAGCCAGCGAGTTCAGAATTGGCTCACATCGCGGGAGTCGGGCAAGCCCGCCTGCGCCGAATGGGGCTGGGAGGTATAGGAGAAAGATCCGCGGGGCTGCTACGGCTATCAGACAAACTATGTTTACTGAGGCCTCTTTGGCATGGAAACAGACGCATTGCCCGCAATGCTTTGGGTGCGATCGCCATGGGCCGGTATTTGACCATCGCCCAGAACTTCTCACCCTTTATCAAGTACTTACACTAAAAATTACACAACCTAATCCTCGTAGCCAAATAGGGCGTCAATATAGGTTCGATTTATCCTGCGATTGCTGGCTCCGTTCTGCATCAGGAATAAAGCAGTAGAGGCTGAGAACACCCATGGCCCGAATGCTGGGATTACTTACCGCAGTCAATCCCGATGTGCAGACCCAATGCTTTTCCTCAAACTCGAACATGCCGCGAATCTTGTCATTCGACAGGGTGTCACCTGAGTAAGTCTTGCCGAATGACATTATCTGCGCTCGGGTCACCACTCCGTAGACATCCTGATAGCTAAACTCGCTAGTCTCGTCGGGGCCACTATTATCCCCCAACGGCTTGGGTTCACTGCCGGGCTCCACCTTTGCCACCAAATACAAATCCGGATTTGTAAGGACGTTGACGATTGCCGGGGGGGCGACTTTGGTGGCGCTTTCGCTCAGCACAACGCCAATGTCGAGGGTGAGGTACTTGAAGCGCTTCCTTTCAACGAAACCCTGACAAGTATCGCCCTTTGGGTCTACACCCTTTACATAGTCGCCAATCTGAAAGCTCTCCGACGCCTCAACGATTTTGTGCAGAGCCAGCACGTCGTCACCCTCTGCCTCCTAGAGCTTCCAAAGCGCCTCGTAGGTGCGAACGCTTTTTGGATAGTTGAATGAGTTTGAGACGTGATCGTGAGTCAGCTCGATTGCGAAGCTCGCCCGGCCTCTTTTCATCACCCGCCCCACTTGTCCCCAAATGGCGACAATCGCATCCTTCTTGGGCATCCCGCATCAGCTTTGTTGGCCTCGGTGAGGTAGTTCAGTGCACCTCGAAGACTCATTTCCCCCGACTCCTGCTGAGTCTGTATCCATTTCTCCATCTGCTCCCATCGCTCCGAAATGCTGAGATAATTCCAGACGTGGCGATCGACGAAACGCCGTTGTTGCTCATTACTAGGCTGCGCCAAGAAACTCGAATAAAACTGTGGGTGCCGGAGGGGGTGAACCCGTTGCTAAAATAGGCTTATAGGTCGAATCGTAATTCGTTTCTTTTTCCAAATCAGCTCGGCGCTGGATGGCGAGTACCCTCTAGCGCTTTTCATGCCAAACTTGGTCATGGCCGAACAGGAAGGGCTGGCGACCAACCCCAGCGAAGGATGGTAAGACAAAATGACCCAATCCACTGATGAATGGGCACAACTTGAGGCCCGCATAACCGCTAATGAGGTGGAGCTGGCCACTCTGCGATCGGATATGACCCAGCGCTTTACTGAGCTAGAGGCCCGCGTTAGCTCCAACGAGAGCAGTATCGATCTGGCAGGGCTGCGCAACATAAGCACAGCGCGATCGCTTGCTGCTCACCAGGACAACGTCAGGGAGGTGATGGGGGAATTGGCCGATCGCATGGTGGCGTTGGTTTTAGACCTGCTGGGGCGCATTGAGGCGATCGAGCGTCGGCTCAATCGAGGGGAAGAATAGGCAGGTATACCTTTGAGCCACTACTAAAACCATCAGATCTTCATCGGGAGAGCGCTATCGAGGCAATTTGAAGCAGAAGTCGTTAATAAGCTTGTGGAAGTCCCGTCTCGTTAACGGAATGCGTTGGTAAGCTTTTAGGCTGACTTCTAAAACGGTTCGATTCCTAGGTCAAGCGCCTGCTGGCACCATTGTTCGATGCTGTTCCGGTCGCCCTGGGCCACCAACTCGGTAAACTTGGCTTGGAGAAGCTCTAGTTGGCTCCCCCCTGCGAAAGGTCCATAGGCCCAAATGCGGAGGTATGCCGCTAGCGTTGCCTGTTCGGCACTGTCCAAGTGCTCTTCAGTAAGCAAGAATTTTTCAACGACGGGGGCCAGGTTGCCCGATACTTCGTCCTTCCAGTACACCAGGTTGCACATCGTTCCTACTTTCCCCATGTGATCTTCTGTGGTGCGTAATCATCTATTTCCACGTAAAGACTTGGAAAATACGATCGGACTCTCGCATCCGTAGCCCATCCGTCCACTCACTGCGATCGGTGCCCTTCCCGATGATCCCCAGTTGCAGCCTTGACTCCCCTGACACAGGAAAGCTGCCCATAGGCTTTATGTAGGGCGCGACATCATTGGCTCTGCCCAGGCCATGGCGAACGTGATTCAGGTTGCGGAATTACAGGCAAGGGGCACCCCCTCGGCGAGGGACTACTTTTCCAAGTTCTGCTGCCTTAGCCGGTGAAACTTCTCCGCTGCGCTATCGGCATAGCTCTTAATCGACTCATAGCCCGCCTGGGGGCGAGTGTCGTGGGTCAGCTCAGGATTACCCGAGTACCACTCCGCCGCCACCCGCTTCACCGCCGTGTTCATATCGTGGCCCGCCTGAATCTGCCGCTGAAGCGCACTCTCCAGCTTGACCCCTACAATCTGCTGCTGAATCTCAGGGTTCTGCAAAAACTCCTGGGGCGACACATCGCGGCCCAGCACGTCATAATCCCAGCCGCAGTTGCTCTTAGGTTTGCCGTCCCAGGAGCAATTGAGATTCTGCGGCATCACTTGCCCCAGACCCAGCGCCCCCGTGTCAGGGTTGACGGCAGTATGATCCCCACCCGACTCTTTAATGACGATCGCCTGGTAGAGCGCGATCGTATCCCCCAGACGCTCATTGGGCTTGCGACCATTCAGCGCCCAGACCAAGTAACCCTTCTGCGGAGCCTGAGCTACGCCCCCTTGGATCTGCTCCCAATGCAAGTGAGCACCCGTGCTGCCTCCGGTGTTACCCGTCTTCGCCACCACTGCCCCGGCTCGGTGCTCACCCCCCTTGCAGTGGGATAAGTGAGCCGCCCTAAAGGTGATGTCGGGGAACGCCGAACTGGTCATGTCCGCCACCGTGCCATAGCCCTTGGGGTCGCTCCAGCAGCGCACCGATACCCGATCCCCGGCGTAGCCAATGGCATGAACCGACACCCCCTCCGGCGTCGGCAGGTCAATACCCGAATGCATCCGCATCTCATTGTGGATGGGATGCATCCGCAGGCCAAAGCCCGAGTTGACCGTGTAGCCCGCAATCACATCGCCCTTGCTGATAGAGGCTTTGAAGTCATCGTCGTAGAACCCAGCCACCGCCTCAGCTACAGCGCTGACCTTCCTAAACCGAGCCCCCCAAGTTTCATTCGTCTCCTGATCGACCATGACCCAGACTGATGCGGCGATCGCCCCCACGCAGCCCAGCTTAAGCACCAGCTCGCCCGCCTGCATTGCCGTGCCGATGACATAGCGCCAGGTGGGGGGCAACTCCGACCAGTGGGGCTTGATATGTTTAACGGTTGAGTTCACTGTGGGTCACCTCCCCCTCCGTCACCGTCACATCAAGGGCCAGTCCGTTGTCTAACGCCCAGCGATAAATCCCGTTACCCAGGGCACAGGCAGGCTGCCCCAACCACTCCAGGGCCACAGATTCCGACTCCCCCACCAATGCCTTGCGCAGCTCCGCCTTAGTCGCATCGAGGGCCACCGGGTCAGGGGCCACCGCCACGCAGGCTTGTAGACGAGCATCGTTACCCTGCACCCTGGTCACCAGCTGCCATGCCGCAGGCTGGTGGGTGTTGACCCACGACCTCACTCCATAGACCGGGTTGTAGAACTGCCCCCGGCCCGGCTGCTTCAGATCTAAAAACGCAGCCCCGACGAACAAAGCCCCCAGGGCCAGCAGGTACCCGGTTCTGACTTGCCAGAACAGCATTGCTACTCCCCGACCTTCACAGCGCGGGTGTAAGGACGCGTCTCAATGGGCTGCCCCACCCGCTCTTCCCCGGTCAACACCTTGTGAGCGCTGCCCGCAATACTCTGCGTTGGCACCACCAACATCGCCCCAAAGTTCGTCCCCGCCACCACCGGATTCCAGATATCGCCCCCGGCTTTGACCGCTGAACCCTGGAGGACATTCAACCCAGCCGAGAGCACAAACAGCCCACCCCACACCGAGATAAAAGCTCCACCCATCGTCTGCAACGGGTGGTTCCGCAAGCAGCTGAGGCCGCTGCGAATCACCGGGAAAATGCTCCAGGGGTCGGTGGTGGGTGTGATGACGAAGATCGGCTTGCGCTTGCCGCTGGTGGCATCGAACCAGCCGCCATCCTGCACGTTAGAGCGCATGGCATTGCGCGGCGCGAGCTGGACACCGCTGCCCCGACCTGGCGAGCTGAGCTGAGGCGTGATGTCGATGATTTGCCCGTCGATGATCTCGGGGCCGTTGTTGCCGTTGGCGAGTTGATTGTTCTTGGAGCTAGCCATTAGGAATTTTCCTCAATGATGGATTTGATGCGGTCAAATAAGTCACAGCCCTCCTGGTACTTGTGCCCCTGGTAGCCCAGCACCTCCTTGATCACCTTGGAGCGCGACATCCCCTGGGCCAGGGCGTTGGTTACGGCGATGATCAGGGCCAGATCTGGCCCCTGGGAGTGCTTTTGAAACTCGGTTCGGTTTGTAACCGATTCGGCTGTATCCATTGCTGTGCCGTGGTTACCGCGAGTTATACCGCTGGTTATCGAGGCCGAACTTAGTTCGGGCACTTCATAGGCCACCATCGGTAGCCATTCCTTGATCTCTGAGTGGTAGAAGACCGCCTGCTTGGGTGAGAACGATCGCTCAAAAATCACCTCATCCTCGATTGGCGGAATGCTGGTATCGGACTTCCGCAGGCTCTCTAGATGGCTCTGGCTGCTGGGGGTCTGAATGGTGAGCAGATCAAACGTCGCTCGCATGCCGCCGCTGACCCCGATATCGCCCACCAGCGACGACTGAGTAATGGCCCACAGAGCGCGATCATCCGTCTCCCCCGACGACAGCTCCATCGTGAGCTGCGACTTGAGGAACCCCTCGTACCAGGTCTTGAAGACGGTCTTCATCATCGCCAACTCGTCGATGATCAGCACCTTGGGCCGCTGGGGCAGCTGCCGCCAGGCAAAGATAAAGCGCTGCATCTGCTCACAGATGTCGTCGATATCTTCCTTGCTCTCCAACGAGTCAGCCATGAAGCCCAGCACGTTATCGGCCTGCTCCCAGTAGCCGTGCTCCTTAGGGTGGTACTTGGGCTGGATCACCCACACCACCGCGCCCTGTTTCACCTGGGCCTGGCGGTAAGCGTGGGCCACCGTCAGGCCCTTGCCGACCCGAGGGTTAGCCGAGATCAAGGTAGGGCGCATACGAGCCGCAAGAATGGCGGCAGGGTTGCCCACCCGGAAAGACTCGGTCGCTCCAGCGAAAGGCACCTGCCCGTTCCAGTCCTGGGGTTCTGGCTCAAACTGGGGGCCTGCAATGGCAATTTTGGGCTGTTCTCCCCCTACCGCCCATGCCACCCCACAACCCACGGATACCAGCCCAAACACCAGCGACGCAGGCAGATAGGGATAGGTTTTCTCGTAGCGAATCTGAGCCCCGTTGGCGAAGGCCTCCAGGTCAGCCGGAGTAAGGTTGCTGGCAGGCCGTTGCAGGCCACAGAGCAGCCCCAGGGCTGCTGCCCCAACCGAACCATAGAGCAAGTAATGCTGCTTCATCGAACACCCCTCCCGAATCGCAACGCTACGGCTCGAATGGCTGATAGCGCCAGCAGAAACACCCCCCAGCCCAGCAGCAGCGCGACCAGAAGATCCGCCAGTCGCGTCAAGACCACAATCAGGACAATGCCAGTTAGGGGGGCGACAACGGCGGTTTGGAGCAAATGCTCAGGCGTCGAGCGCCACAGCAGAAACCAGACAAAACGGGCGTAGTTAATCGCGGACTTCATGGGCCTGCACCTCTTCACTGAGGGAGTGTTGCCGGTCGTGGTACTGCACCAGATTTTCGATCGCCACCACCGCCAGGTTGGTCGGCGGGTCTTGGGGCAGCGCTGCCATCGAGCGGGCCACCTCCACGGCCTCAACTCTGAAGAGCGCCGCATTCGCCTGTCGCCAATCGCGATCGCCCTTAGCGGCATCCAACATCACCTGGGCATCACGCTGATAGCGGTTGAGGGGGCAAATGAGCTGCTGTTGGTAGCAGGGGTCAGTGGGCTTTAGAACGTCCTGTTCCGCCTGCTGGCGGTAGCGATAGGCCTCATTGTTGAGCACCGACCGACCGACATCGGCCAACACCAAACGGCTGTCTTCGTAGTTGCCCGAGAGCCGGTCTTGAGCCGCCGCCAGCACGTTCTCGTAATTAGGGGCGGGCAGTTCGCTCTGATAGGTGCCCTCGTCCCCGGTGCGGCCTGACTGAGCAAGGGCAAAGGCAATGCCGGAGAGAGCCGCCACCGCAATGCCACCAGCAGCCCAGTAACGGCGGTTTTGCCACCAGGGAACGGGAGTTAGGTAGATGTTTTGGATAGGCGATGCACCGCCAACGACCTCGCGACGGTATTCGAGGGGGACGGCAGGGGGAGTGAATTTAGCTTCCATGATGGTTACAACCAGAGTTACGGCGTTAACAGGATGAAAACGGTGGTTATCAGGGCTAAAACCCCTAACCAGCAGCAGCGGTATCGGGCGTATCTGCAACGACGCCCAACTCCTTTCCCACCGTTTGTTGCAGTTGCGCGTGGGTGGCCAGGGCGGTGTTCATCTCAGTAACGGCCATTTCGTGGCCCAACTGGCGACCCGACTCAGCCGCTAGGCCCAGCAGGGCGTTTCTAAAACTGGCCTGATTGCCCTTAAACGCCCCCAGCGCCTGGGTGAGCTGTTGCTGTTGCAGGTGGCGGCTCAGCTCGCTGTTGACGCCCCGAGTTGCCAGTGGTGGGGGCGTGTAAACCGATAAACCACTGCCCAAAACTTCAACGTGTTGTGCGGGTGCGGCGGGCGGTTTATCAGGGATAAACAGGGTTTGAGCGATGCTGTCTTGTTCAGCTGGACTCAGCAGCGTGGGCAATCCCTTGCCCTGAGGCGTTCCTGAGATACCCAGGGCCGTCATTTTGCGGCCTATTTCGGTGTGGGAGACCCCACAGACCTCGGCAAACTTGCGAATCGATAGTGGTTGACGTTCCACGTCGTTACACCTCTTGTTACAGATCGAAACTTCGGTAAATCAATACTTTGAGCGGTTTAGTGGAACCCAGTAGTTCCAGTCGCGTTCCACCAGTGGTTACAGTGATAACACAAATAAGTTACTTCGTTAAACTAATAAGTTACTATAGTGTTCAGTTTGGTTCGGTTTCGCAACTTGCTCGTACACTGAAGGTGAAAAATGATTGGCGATGAATCAATGAGCAAGCGCGTCGGGCTGACGATGCCAGACACGATTCATGAAAAGCTGGAGCGATGGGCTAAAGCTGAAGGGCGTCCTGTTGCTAATTTGTGCAATTTCTTGATAGAGAAAGCAGTGAGAGAAGCTGAAGAAGCTGGCGCTATTCCTGCGGCGGCAACAGTGGAGGACAACAAGTGAGCAGCGATCGCCTAGATTGTGCCGAGACGCTAATTATTGAGCCGGTTGAGGCTGCGATCGCCAACGGCGAAAGCTCAGCAGAGAGCAAGCCATGACCCAGGGTAGTGATCGCCCTCGCCGCACGGTACACGCTGCGGCCAGTCGCAAGCACTGTAAAGACATGGCAGACCGGTACAGGTGGAAGTTGGTGGATGCGAAGCTCAACGGCGACAAAATCTTGCCCGTAGACTGTGAGTTTGAGGGTGATGCCCAATTCCCGAACTACATGGAGATGGAGGATGACTAATGGCTGAAGCATGGGTGATTTACAAAGCCAGCACCGACGATGCCCCCGGATGGCAGGATCGGCTGCTAATGCCATCCGGCAGCCTCACGAGCATTCTGTCTGAGGAGTTTTGGTACAACGACAAACTCCCCCAGGTAGGCGATCGCGTCTACGAATCCCGGCGGGTGGGAGATGAGGTCGAGGCTAGGGACGGGGATTGGGTGGTTAACGAGGTAGAAAATTTTCCTAGGAGAGATGGTAGTCAACTGGTGATCTGCCACTGCACCTATGTCCCCGTCACTCCCCAGTGGGAACGGGTAGAGCGCGGGGCACCTATCCCTGTAGAGGTAGCGGCGGTATGACCTACAGCAGCGATCGCCTTGACCGGATAGAGGCCATCCTGGCCGAAAACGCTCGGCAGCTCACCGAAAATTCCCGGCAGCTGGTAGAGACCCGGCAGCTAGTGGAAAGCAACGCCGCTGGCCTGCGAGAAACCCGCGCCATTACCGAAAGCAATGCCCGCGCTATTGAGGCATGGGGCAGCCGCATTGAAGAGGTGCAGGTAGACACAGAAGAAGCCACGAGCTCTACCAGGGCAGACTTGGCAGTGCGGATTGAAGACAACGCCCACAACCAGGGCATTGACAGGGTACGTTTTGACCAGCTGCATGAGGAGCACACCCAGCGATTCAATACCCTGCTGGAAGAAGCCAGGGCTGACCGACAACGCGCTGACCGCGATCGCGCCCTTAACGAAAGTGAGCACAGGGCCTTTCGAGAGACGTTTCAGACCATGCTTGCTGAGATTGCCCGCCTGTGGCAACGGGTAGCAGGATGACCACCGGAGACAAAGCCAAACGCACCATGGTTGCGATCGGCAATGAGCCAATCGCTGGGTTTCAGATGCCCGAAGGCTCTTACCGGATGAGCATCACCAGCGCGGCTGAGGTGGTTGGGACTGCTCAGCAGAACGGATCAAACTTTTTGCGCTTGAATGCCTTCAAAGCCTTACAGGTCGGTAGTTACACGCCACAAACTTCTGATCCGGGTAAAGCCTACGCAGAACACAATGTCCTGCACAAACAAGTAGCCCAACTAGAACAGCAGCTCCACGACGCTGGTCTAGAGCCCTGGCAACTACCGCCAACCGAGCGGTAACCACAGTCTTTTGTTGCACGTTAGGAGGCCGATACCAACCCCAAAACCCCGATGAAATCAAATATCTAGAGTCTGCTTGCCCGGTTTGTACACCTGTACTACGATCCGGCCATGATTGACGCCCCGCTGGGCTGACCACCTGGCGATCGCGTGAATCAGTGTTAAGCGTCCTGACCAGACCCTTAATGCGCAAAAAGAACCGGCAGCAAATGCCACCGGCTCTTTAAAAAGCGAAAACCCGAGAGGACCAGTTCCCGAGTCGCGCCAAAGTGCTTGTTGCGACTATGGTAACACCGGATCTCTCTCGGGGCAATACCCATTGCTCTTTTTTAGGAGAGAGAGGCCCCCATGACTGCATCCATAGGATGGGGCGAGGAGTCGCGTAAGACTCCCCGTTCCGAACCCCTCCCCGCTGACCCCACGGGCCAGCGGCTGTGTGAAATCTTTGGCCACTACCCCTGGAACTTCATCCGCGCTGACTTGCCGGATGATGCCACCGCCAAAGCCGCCTGGACCACCGTTACCACCTACCCGCTGCGGCCCCGCGTTCTCTGGAACCAGTGGCAAGAAGCCAACCAGCTGATCGGCGTCCGCTTCACTCACGACACCCGCTACGCCCTGCTCGACCTCGATGCTGGGGGCGACTACTGCAGCGCCGCCGGCGTCGCCCAGATTCGCGCTGCTTTAGAGACCATCGGCATTACCCGTACCATCCTGCTGCGCTCCAGCTGGAGCGGCGGCCTGCACCTGTATATCCCCTTTGCCGAATGGGTCAACACCTTTAACCTGGCCGTTGCCCTCAAAGAATGCTTCAAAGCTCAAGGGTTTCAGCTCCAGGCGGGGCAGCTCGAAATCTTTCCCAACGTCAAAGCCTACGGCGTTCAAACCTTCATCGAATACATGGGGCACCGACTGCCCCTGCAACCCGGCAGCGGCTCCTGCCTGCTCGACGACGATCTCAACCCCATCGGCAGCAGCCTGGCCCGCTTCTTCTGGCTCTGGGATGGTGCAGCTAGCCACCAAGATATGGATGCCCTGCGCCATGCGATGAAAATTGGCCGCAATAACCACCGCAAACGGCCCAAGCGCCGCAGCCACCCCGTCGAGAGCTGGCGGTACGACCTCGATCTTGAGATTACCGAAGGTTGGACCGCCTACGGCCAGACCAACCACCTGCTCAAAACCATTGCCTGCTACGGCTGCGTCTTTGAGGATCTCCAAGGCCAAGCCCTGATTGACTACACCCTGCGTATCGCCCTCAACTGCCCCGGCTACGAGCAATACTGCCGTCACCAGCACGAGATTGATCGTAAGGTCACCGCCTGGGCCAGAGCCGTCGAAGGCTACTACTGGCCCCTGGGCACCACTCCCAGCCGCGACACCAGCCAGCCCAGAAACAACCTGGTGCCCTTCAACCAGCAGCAGGCCGAAGACGCCCAGCACCGCATCTGTACGGCCTACACCGAGCTAGAGCAGGCTGGAGAGCTGCCCGAGCAGATCACGGCCAGGGCGAAGGCGATCGCCCAAGCGGCCAGAGTTAGCCAGCAGACCCTCTACAAGCACCTCAGCCTCTGGCACCCTGCCCACCAAAAGGGTGTAATAGCTCAGCTAGCAAGCCTTCTAGCCTCTGAAGAGGTGAATTCTGAAATCTTACCCAAAACGCTAGACCCCTTAGAAACCAAGGAATTACACCCTTCGGAGAGATATATGAAAGGTGAGGCGTTTTGCGCCGGTGATTTGGGGTCGGACATAAACTCTTTTTCTCTGGAGAGGGGGGTGTGGGGGGATGGCTCATCTTTTCCACAGGAAGTGGAGCATGAGCCTTATGACCCAGATCTGCACGAACAGATTCAACACCAGATCAGAAGCCTGGGCTGGTCTGGGGAAGTGATTCGCCAGTTTATTGCTGACCGATTTGAGGGCAAGCGCTGGTCTGAGCTGGTGGCCGATGAGCGCTTACTCCTGCTCTATCATCTGCGTGTGCTTGATTCTCTCAAGGCTAGAGAGCCTGCTGACGTAATAACCGAGGAACTCTCACTCACTAATCGATAGTTTTTCTTCAAGAGTGTCGCTATGCCTGACTATCGGGGCAATTTGGCCAACAGCCTGTTAGCCGATTAGAGGAAAGAGCTAATCTTCGGGAGACTGCTTTTCCTCGTCCTCTATCTCTTCAAGAGCAGTATTCAGTTCCAGCTCAAACTGTTCTACCGTAGGCAGGCTGCTCTGAATATCTGGGGGAAGTTCCCCCTGGGTTTGAAAGGTTGAAACGCCAATTGGCTGCTGCGTTCCTTGGAGCGCATACTCCACTATGGTTTTATCTTTGCTTCGACAGAGAATGATGCCGATAGTGGGGGCATCGAGTTCGTTGCGCATGAGGTTATCGACCGCAGCAACGTAGAAGCTCATTTGGCCTGAGTGCTGCGGTTCAAACTCGCGCATTTTGAGATCTACCACCACATAGCAGTGGAGCTTGACATGGTAGAAGAGGATGTCGAGTCGGTACTCCTTGCCACTGACGACGAGGGGATACTGACTGCCCAGAAATGAGAAGCCCATGCCGAGTTCGAGGAGAAAGTCGCGAATATGGTCCACGAGGCCCCGCTCCAAATCGCGCTCTTGAGCCTCTTCTGCCAGGGTGAGGAAGTCGAAGTTGTAAGGGTCTTTGACGAGCTGCTGGGCGAGGTCAGACTGAGGAGCAGGGAGGACTCGCTCGAAGTTAGTGACAGCGCCACCTAATCGGGCGAATAAATCGCTTTCAATCTGCATCACGAGAATGTCGCGGCTCCACCCGTTTTCTACGGCTTTGTGGGCGTACCACAATCGCGCTTGTTGCTCTTTTAGCTTAGTGATGAGGGCGATGTTGTGACGCCAGGGCAATTGGCCAACGCTGCGTTGACCTATTTCTTCTTCGCTATACGCCTCGGCGAACGCCCTCATATATTTGAGGTTTGTCTGGGAAAAGCCGCTGATATCGGGAAACTCCCGCTTCAAATCTTTAGCCAAGCGCTCAATGACCTTGCCACCCCAGCCTTGATCCTGTTGGCGGGTCAAGATTTCGTTACCGATTTGCCAGTAGAGATGAATGAGCTCCTGATTGACGGCGAGGGCTGCCTTGACCTGGGCCGTGCGGATGCGTGACTTGAGCCCATTGAGGAAATCAGCGTAGTTGTCGTCAGAGAAGAGGGATGACTGTTTCGGCATGAGCAAGACTATAACAGGGCTTTCAGTGATGCTTGATAGCTGGCCAGCTGGCGTTGTTGAATAGCGGTATGATTTCGCAAAAATTTAAACGAGATTCCAATACCTTTAGAGATTGGTGCATGCCTAAAATCAGCAACTGCGCCTGGGCGATCGCCCCCTCCCCAACTTTCCACACCTAAGCCTCGCTGGCCCCAGAAGGAGCCGCTCATAGCCTTTGCTATGCTGTCTCTGCCCCTGAAAGCCTCAGAACCCCATGGCTGATCAGCTAGAGCATATTGCTATAGGCGATCGCCTCAACCGCTCCCATGAAGCCGAGGGAGCCCGGTTTAGCTGGGCTGATGACTCCTGCGAACTGGTGATCAGCCTAGGTAAGTTGCGCTCTGCGGAAATCAGCGGGGTAGAGCACGGGGTGTTTGAATTTGGGCTGAACGTGGTTGAGTCCATGCCCTTTGTCTGCTTTCGAGTCTTTGAGATGATGGGCAATAAGGGTTTTGGCAGACCCCAGCAGGGAAAGTTGGTGTTGCCCTGGCATGAATGTCCCTTCCACCTGGCCCGCTTTCATCCAGAGGCTTTGCCCCATTTCGATGGCTTCAGAGCGATTCCAGAAGCCCGACTGGGCATCATCGTCATGCTGACGGACTGGCCAGGGATGACGGTCAAAGCCCTGCGGTTCTTCACCGTGTCGCCATTCTTTACCCAAAAGCTGATTGAAGCACTGCTGAGCACCGCACCAAGCTATACGCGAGAGGGCTATGTCCAGGGCGTAGAAGCGATCTACAAGGCCTACCCCACCAATGCAATTGGTGATGGCTCACAGGTGCGATGCAAGTCAGGGGACTAAATACCTTCTTTCTCTACTGCCCTGGAAAGCTAAACATCTGCACCGTATAGATCTCCATCCCCAGCGGATTAGCCACGATGCGATAGCTAAAGGTGGTGTAGTGCTGAGTCAGCAGGTTCTCTCGGTGGCATCTTGTGCTGCCCTAGTCGTAGAGGCGACAGCGGCTAAAGTCGATCGGTGGGCCTGTGGAGCAGTACACCAGACTTCGGCCCGCCTCGAAGGCATCCTGGCTAGTGGGGTAGGTTTCGCCATCGGTCAGGGTGGCCAGCTCCGGGGTGATCACCCAGCAGAAAAATCCTGTAGCGCGGCGGTGGGTCACAGCCACAATCCAACCAGAAACGGCGATGAGTTGAACTAAAGAGTCTTCCACTATGTCTTGACCCTCCTTCCTTCATTCTGGACTGGAGGCTTAATTCCAGTTATCCCGACTGAGATAGAGAACTACCTATTGCGAATTGGAACAAGTGTACTAAACTGATTCACTAAAGACAACTGTTCTGGGTTTCAGGGGTCTTGTTCTGTACTACTGAGGGAATCATGGCAGGTCGGAAGAGTAGCAAATCGGACGATGCAACACCCAAGCAGTCACCAGAGCAAGTGGAGAAAGCCAAGGCACTCACTCTGGTGCTAGGCCAGATTGAGCGCAACTTTGGCAAAGGGGCGATCATGCGCCTGGGCGATGCTTCCCGCATGAAGGTTGAAACCATCTCCACTGGAGCGCTAACCCTCGACCTGGCCCTGGGAGGCGGCTTACCCAAAGGGCGGGTGATTGAAATCTACGGCCCTGAGAGTTCAGGTAAAACGACCTTGGCTCTGCACGTTCTAGCCGAGGTACAGAAGGCTGGTGGAGTTGCCGCATTTGTAGATGCTGAGCACGCCCTCGACCCGATCTATGCCGCCGCCCTGGGAGTGAATGTCGAGGACCTGCTGGTGTCGCAGCCTGACACTGGAGAGATGGGCCTGGAGGTGGTGGATCAGCTGGTGCGCTCGTCGGCGATTGATGTGGTGGTGATTGACTCGGTAGCGGCCCTGGTGCCACGGGCTGAGATTGAAGGAGAGATGGGCGATACCCATGTGGGCCTACAGGCACGATTGATGAGCCAAGCGCTGAGGAAGATCACCGGCAGCATTGGCAAATCGCAATGTACAGTCATCTTCTTGAACCAACTGCGCCAGAAGATTGGCATTTCCTACGGCAACCCAGAGGTCACCACCGGGGGCAACGCGCTCAAGTTCTATGCCTCCGTGCGCCTAGACATTCGCCGCATTCAAACCCTGAAGAAGGGCACCGAAGAGTACGGTATTCGGGCCAAGGTGAAGGTGGCCAAGAACAAAGTCGCCCCACCCTTCCGCATTGGGGAGTTCGACATTCTCTTTGGCCAGGGCATCTCCACAATGGGCTGTTTGATTGACCTAGCCGAGCAGCAAGGGGTGCTGATCCGCAAGGGGGCTTGGTACAGCTACGAAGGCAATAACGTAGGCCAGGGGCGAGAGAACACGATTCAGCGGCTGCAAGAGGATGCTGAGTTTGCCCAGAAAGTAGAAGCTCAAGTGAGAGAGAAGCTGGAGATCGGCGGCGGCGCTGTGGAAATCGCAGATGCCGAGATTGAGGTTGAGGATGAGGCTGATGTGGAGATTAATGTGGAGGATGACATGCTGGGTGAAGAGGATTGATTCTTGATGCTGATCAGCCAATGGGCTTAATTGATAGAGGGGATTTCAAGAATTAGTTTAGATTTGCAAGGAATTAGGTGAACTATTTCTAGAGTCTTCCTAAAGACTGTGTCGAAACCTAGAATAGTTGCCTACAGTTTTGAGCAATTATTTTGCACCACCATGAGTAAACACGAACGACTCCTGAAGTTTCTTCAGGGACACTTGGCGTTATCCGCTGACTCTGTTGAACTGGGCCTACGGCAGTCTCAGGACGCCCCCAACCTGCTGCCGATGGTGCTCTACCAGTATGGGTTTGTAACGACTCAAGAGCTGGGGCAAATTTTTGATTGGTTAGAAACCGCCTGAGGCTTGGAGATGTGGGCTTTAGCTCCTCTCCAGACTCGTCAATTACTCACTGGATATCTCAGCAAACCATGACAGCTGCCTATTGACGGGCCAGGGCAAAACGGTAACAATGACTACAGATACAAAAAACGTTCATCTCTCTACAAAGAGACGGAAGTAAGGGAAACCCCCCGAAGGAACGCGCCTCCGTTTACCACTTCAGTTACTAACGAGGCGACATTATGACTCTGCAATACCGTGGAATTTCTTACGAAGCTGCTGCTCCTCAAGCTCATATTTCTGAGGAACTGATCGGGCGCTATCGGGGCGCTGAGAATGTTCGTCATGTCTGCACCGATGAGCATCCTGAAGCTCATATCGAAGGTCTGAAGTATCGTGGTGCGGTCGTTCGCTAGACCGTTCGCTGACCTGTAGATGAATTGAGAAGACAATGCAATCTATGGCACCTTCCCTGGTTGGGGAGGTGCCTTCTTGATTAGGTTGAACCTATATCTGCGTGAGATAGTCCCTCAGGCATGGCGCTAGTGGATCAATATCTTGACCTTGTGAACCGCCAACTACCCGAGGCGGCTAAGTACGACCGTCGTTATCCGGTACGGTTCAACCACTGTTTTGCCAGAATTGTTTTGGATACCCTCTGCGGGGGGAAATGGTATCAGTACATTCAGAAACCGGCTTATAAGCACATGACAGAAAGGCAGTTGCAGGAAGCGATCGCCCTAGGCCATCAGTTCCTAGCTGATCCCCAAGCTTGCGTGGATGCGAACCAAGCCAGTCTTCAGTACAGAGGCAAAGGGAAGTAGCGGACTGCCTTGCCAGAACCACATTCCTCCCCTGTCCCCGTCCAAGCTACTAAGATGACCTCACCCAATTGAATAACCCCCGATACGCAGGGCATCAGGGGCGGTTTCGTTATATGGAGTTCGTTATAAGGAAGTGTGCTTGAAGGAGCGGCTATTGCCACCCTTACAATGCCGTAGACCAGCTCTGGTGGCTTTAGTTCCTCAGCACATTCATTGAAAACTGGCCTAATTGTGGGGCATATCAAGCTTGGGGTTGATTGTGATGGCCGTCACTTACAAAATCTAAAGCCGTTTAGTGATGGTGGGCTCTTGCCCAATCGATGGCTGTTTTGCTCCATACCGCCCCATGAGCAGGCTGGGGCTCTAGCTTTCCTCAGCTCTGGCTTGCTCAAATTGAGGGAACTGCTATCTCAGTCAGGGTCGAGATTTGGTGTCCGGCCCATCAGGCATTGTCTAATTGCAGCCAATAAAAAACCCCTAGCCGTAGCCAGGGGTAACGATTTCAACCAAATTAGAAGATTTAAGCGATGAAACCTAGCTGACAGCCAAAGACACCAGCAGCAAGCCAGTTACGAGTAATGAGGCGAATGCGGCTTGCAAGACGTAGCGTTTCTGCTGCTCAGGCGCGGGGTAGGCAGCGAAATACATATCAGGCTCTACAGCGTAGTTGTTGAGGATGCCATTGTCGTGTTGGACGGTGGTGAACATTTCAGGGCTCTCTTTTGGGTTAAATGTTTCTTTATGTAAACTAATGTAACAGCAATATAACAATATTGCAACAAAATCTTGCTTTCGTTTTGCTTATGCGTTAATAACTCGCTGCTTATGTCCCATAAAGAAGCCCCCACCGTGGCTACCAGGCTCGGTGGGGGCTCTATCAAAGTGAATCTATGTCTGGGTTTAGGTTGCCCAGGTTGGAGGACTTAGAATCGCGTCATAGGTATGTGTCCACAGGGGAGTTTTTCTAGCCCTCACACCGTTGCTTGAGGCCCGCAGCAAATTCTTCTAAAGAGGAGGTCAGGTCAGGAAGCATACGGCCCAGCAATGGTTCCAGTAATCCGCTAAACACTTCACACACTCTAAACTCGGTGGTGTTGTCAAGTTGTGGAGTGAGGGTGAGGGTGCGATCGCCCCTGAATAGGTTGAGCGGCAAGCCACCACTCAACGTGAACGTTTTAGGTGGAACGAGGTTATTAACCGTAAGTGCCATGGGGCGCTGGGGCTTAGATTTTGTAGATAGTTGCAGCACTTCACCATTGGCAAACTGACCTTCAAGACGATGGATGCCTGCCGCCCACTCTGAATAGCTAGCTGCATCAGTCAGAACGGCCCAGATGGCTTCGGGTGGACGGTCAATTTTGATGCTTGCAGAAAAAGTTTTCATGGTGACTGTGGGATGGCAATGGACTAAATGGTTAAGTCTACTCCTGCAACAAATGGGGAGCAGCGCTCTATGCTCCGTCGCCAGCTAGCAAAGCTTGTCTACCATTCGCTGTAGCGCAGTTGATTGGCTGATAGTGGCTACCTCCGCCAAAGGAACCCAGGCCAAATCGTTGGATTCCTTAGACACTACAAAGTCCATCGTCCTGGCCACCAGCAGGTAGCGGATGTCGTAATGGACATGGGGCGGCTCTTTGGCTGTGTTGATGGGGTGGTGGCCGATGTCGAAGATGTTGGCCTGTAGGGGCTCTATGGCCTGGATGCCCGATTCTTCCTTGGCCTCGCGCAGGGCCGCAGCCAAGAGGGATTCATCCCCCTCATCCACATGGCCTCCCACCTGGAGCCAGCAGTTGAACTTCCGGTGATGGGTCAGCAGCACATGAGATTTTGCTGGATTGACCACCCAGGCCGAGGCGGTGAGGTGGCCCACGTAGTTGTCTCGTTGCCAGAAGCGATCGTGTTCTTCCAGAAATGCCAGCGTGGCGGCGATGGACTCTGCCTCTGCCGGGTTGAATGGGGTGTGGGAGGCGATCGCCTGAGCGCAGTCCTGTGAGTTCATGGCTATCGCTAATTCGCTCTCCGATAATCCCACGGCATGACCGGGCTGGGCTGACTCCAAAAGTTCAGTCGCTGCTGTCGGGCCTGGGCCTCTGCCCACTGTGACAACAATAGATGAGACAGCTAAGCCAGTCCGAATTAGAGTAGAAGGAACGGTTACCCCGCATGTCAGAATCTATGCCTTTGTCGCTTTTGAATCATGACAACAATGGAAAAGCCACCTGCCCAGATCCCGAGGTTCTAGAAAAATCTGTCCGCCGTCAATTCACCGCCGCCTATAAACTCGAGATAGTTGAAGCCGCAGACCGGTGCAGCGAACTGGGCCAAATCGGGGCCTTACTGCGACGGGAAGGACTGTACTCATCGCAATTGAGTACCTGGCGCCACCAGCGACAACAGGGGCAACTGCAAGCGCTGGCCGATAATAAACGGGGCCGCAAAGCCACGATTCCGCATCCGGTTCAAACGGAGCTGGAGCAATTGCGCCGAGACAATCAACGGTTGCGCCACACCCTGCAGCAGGCCGAACTGATCATCGATATCCAAAAAAAAGCCTCGCAGTTAATGGGGATCTCCCTGAGTCCTATCAATCGCGACGAGCCCGCCTAACCCGTGCCGCTGAGACCCTTGCGCTCGACGTAGGCGTTGCCCCGGCTTGCCTGGCGTTAGGGGTCAGTCGAGCCACCCTGTATCGTCAGCGTCGCCCGCCAACGCCCTCTGCCCGTAAGGTTCGGCCTAAACCGCCGCGCTCCCTGTCGGTGGCCGAACAGCAGCAGGCGTTAACCTGGCTTGATTCAGAACGATTTATGGATTGCTCAGTGGCTGAGGTCTACGCCACGCTCTTAGATGAAGGCACCTACCTCTGCTCGATCCGAACCATGTATCGAATTCTGGCTGCCCATGGCGAGACCCAAGACCGACGCCAGCAACGCCAGCATCCCACCTATACCAAGCCAGAACTGTTAGCCACAGCGCCCAATCAACTCTGGTCTTGGGACATCACAAAGCTCCGTAGCCACCAAAAATGGACGTACTTTCAGCTCTATGTGATTCTCGATGTCTTCAGTCGCTATGTCGTCGGCTGGATGGTGGCGCATCGAGAATCCGGTGCTTTAGCAGAGCGCTTGATTCGACTCACCTGTCAGAAGCAGGGCATTGAGCGGGGGCAGCTGACGCTCCATGCTGACCGGGGGACGTCGATGACCTCGAAGACGGTCGCCTTCCTGCTCGCTGATTTGGGTGTGACCAAGAGCCATAGTCGTCCCCAGGTGTCGAATGACAATCCGTTTTCAGAGGCGCAATTCAAAACCTTGAAGTACCAGCCCACGTTTCCCAAACAGTTTGGCTGTATCGAAGATGCTAGGGCCTTCTGCCAACACTTTTTTGCTTGGTATAACCAGGTGCATCATCATGGGGGCATTGGCCTATTGACCCCTGAAATGATGCATTCAGGCCAAGCTGACGTCATCACTCAGCAACGACAAGCCGTCTTAACCACCGCTTATCTCGCCCATCCTGAGCGCTTTGTCCATCACCCGCCAAGCCCACCGGTTGTGCCCACTGCCGTTTGGATCAATCCACCGATGGCGGCTCCTAACAGCCCAGCGATTCCACACTAATTTCTTTTTATTTTTTGTCTCATTTTTGTTGACACATTCCGCTGCGGCTTGTAGGGCGCTACCTGTCTCGGGGCAGCTGCTCAAGAATTGGGTATAGACCACGGCGTAGCCCTCCTGCACCATCTGGAGGTTAACGTTCTGGCCACCCACGTAAACCTCGGCCACAGTGCGCCCGTAGCGATCGGTATCGGCCTCTCTAAACTGAATAGTGGAGTCTCTGGGGGTGAGCTGGCGCAGGCGATCGGTGGCCGTGGCCCCCAAGGCGTTAGAGCTGTCTCAGGGGATCAATACGAGCCAGGCGCACGGTTACGGTCTCGCTATGGTGGTTATTCTCATCGTGTCGCGATCGCCCACAGAAACGACTGGCCCCAGGCTTTTGGCTTTATATTAGTGCTACATTTTATTGTTTTTGTCGCTTATTCTTTCCTTCTTTTCCCTTGTCTTTGCAGTATTCCGAAAGCGCCTGAATTGAGGCTGAAACTCTTTCCAAGAGTTCCAACCCTTTGTCATCATTTTCAATAGACTCGTCGATACGAAGAGTCCTTAGCTGTTTCAAAAGCTCTTTCAGAACTATCGTTGCATCTGTATTTTTTTCAAGTGATTCAGCACCAGCTGCTGTAACTGATCTTTGCAAGTTCGCTTCACTTACAATATCCCCAGAGCCTGAACTTGATTCGACTTCAGCATTGTCAGCGTCAATTGTCGTGCCGTCATTCGCCGCCAACGTTGGCGATGAATCGGCCATCTCTAGCGCTAGTTTGTTGATGAGCATTTTCATCTTGCGCTTTGGCATGGTGCCGTTTTGGCCCTCGATCGCCTTAGCCCAGATCGCTTCAGGGGCATTTCTAAGTATCAGCGCGTTGCTTGGTGTTAGCGTTCGATTATTGATTGATTCTTTGAGTTTGTCTGGAAGCGACATCAAGGGCAATCTAGCATTTACCATAGTCGCTATCGTGATATTTAACGAGGATAGTAATCGCAGAACGATTTCAGAACCATCTACATTTCCATAGATCCATTCGATCGCTTCTTTTTCATTTCCCTTTGAAACCAGTTGATTCTGAATTCTGTAAAGGAGTGATACAACTTCCTGCTCAGTTTTTTTCAATTTTGACCTGAGCAAATTGACGATCGATTCCCCTTGCTCTAGGGCATTGAAACGATTTTTTAAGGCATCACCCACCAGCGTGTACGCTAGGGCTTCCTCGTCGGTGCACTCATGGAACCTGGCCTTGATCTTCTCCTGGCCCAGCACATCCTTAATGGTTCTCCACCGCGTCTCGCCATCTAGCAGCTGGTAGCGATCTTCTCCCACTGTGCGTAGGACTACAGGGTCTTGCTGCCCCTCTATTCTGAGGCTTTGGGCCATGCCCTCCAGGTCGAAAAATTTTCTAGGCTGCCCGAAAATTTCGACCACTTTGCCTGAACTGTCAGTGATCGAAATCGCCATCGGCTCAATTAGGTTGACATCAATCCAAACCCAATCGGTTGTCCCTCCAGCAACCCCCGCCTCAAGTTGCTTAATCCTTTCCTTGAGAGCTTCAATTTCCTCATCCTTCTCCCCTAGCAGCGATACAGCCTGGGCTGTGTTAGCCCCTTGAGCCAAATTCGTGAAGGAGCGCTTGACACCCTTAGCCATGATCAGCCTCCAATACAGCTTTAGCCAAAGCCTCAAACAGCCCCGCGATCTTCCAACTGGTGCGATCGCTGCGATACAGGCGTAGGGGTAACCCTACCGCTCCAGCGTTGGTTAAGTACCGGGTTTGTTGGATCGCCGGGAAGACATGGATGGGCTCTGGCAGCGATCGCAGCACCACTGGCAGGGAATCCTCAATGCCTGGCCCATCGGCCAAGCATTCTCGGTGCATAGCGGCATCTTTATCAAAAGCGTTGGGTTGGACTCCCAGTATCTTGGGCTTAGGCTTTAGGCGCAAATCCCGGCTAAATTCCGCAATCCATTGGATCAAGCCAAATCCAGCGTTTATGTCCTTTGTGTCTGGTTTGAGCACGATCAGGATTTGGTTGCAGGCTGGGAGAACCATCTGGTGAAACTGCTCTATGGTTCCTGGGCAATCAAAAATAACCACGTCATGGGGGAGCGGTGCGTCTTCGATCGCGTCGGCCAAGAGGTATGCGGCGCGAGGCTCTTTTAGGATCAGTCTGGCACCCTCATTGAGAAAGTGACCACCTAGGACAGCATCAACTTTTTCTATTCCGTAATCTCGCCATACAGGTTTAAGGGGCCATGGCCCCTTAAACCCTGGCTTAAGGGCTGCAACTAGAGTTTCCCCAATACTGCTGGGGTTTTCCAGTCCCGTAAAAAGCGCGGCTGTGCCGTTGCTGTCGCAATCAATGAGGCAGACGCTTTGGCCTAGACAGGCAAGCGAATACGCCAGGTTAGTGGCCACTGTCGATTTACCTGTCCCTCCGGCGCAGGACATGATAGCTAATCGTACTTGTGTCATGCTCAAGACCTCAACGTAGTGCAAGAATAATCTAAAAATCCGGTTTTTTAATCGGCGGCGTTACCCTTGCTGACTCGGGGCGATCGCATGGCTGCGGTGTCAACTTAAAACGGCACTCCTTCATTCTCCTTGGACAGTGCGGCCATAAGCTGCTCGGCATGGGACAGGACACGGTCTGCTGCCTTAGCTCGGTAGGGAGTGGAGATGCTTCTGAATTCCCACTCCGCTGATTTACAGCCCCCGTAGATGCCCTTAGAGTAGTAGCGCACCTCTAGCCAGGAGTGATTTTTCATCAGGGTGCCAATGCGATCGCGCTTTGTCGTTATCCTTGCTATACCTACCATCCCAGTAGCTCGAAAGAACTTCCTCAATCACTGCTGGCGATTCCGAGATGTCCCCGACCAGCCGCTGGGTGTACTTGGCCGACGCTTGACGCGTCTGATCTCTACATCCAGCGATGCTACCTACTTAGGCATGCCATCTGAATATATTACATTGCTATAGAATAATCAATACCAATGTAATAGCGAGTGTATCAGTTTTCTCGGCTTTGGTATTGGTGTTGTGCTGTATAGTGATCTGGCGGAAGCGAATGGTTGGCTCATGAGCGATAGAAGTCTGCTGAATTTGACTTCTCCACCACCCCGCTATGGGGTGAAAAAAAAGTTGAGGCACATTCTGGCAACCTCAGAGGCGATCGCTCGGATTGACGCCCTAGCTGTGCAGTTTTCAGTAAGTCGCTCTGAGCTGGTTGAGTTGCTCGGTCGCGCCCACCTCACTCTCACATTGCCTGTAACCCGTGCTGAGTCACCTGCCAGCCATGATCTGATTCGCCATGCGGCATGGGTCACTGATGATGGGTGGGCCGGAATAAAGAAATTAGCTGCAGGGAATAGCCTTTCGTTGAAAGATTTTTTTGCTCAGTTTGAGTATGAGGTTATTTTGAACAACATTCCGGACAGAAAATCGCCCTGAATATTGCCTGTAAGCCAGAGCCTACGTTGCCCAAGGTATTTAAATCAACGTCATCCTGCAAGCTAACCTTGATGCAAATGGGCGATTACTGGGGTGACCGCCCTGTAAGCCTTGTAGCTTCGTTGCTAAAACTGTCCGGACTGTTGTTTCATACACTTGCACTCTTGGCGGTGGATAGCTTTTCTCCAACCCCACCCTGAAAAACTTTCCGGAGTGTTGATGTAGGTTGGCTCATGCACTGTACATTTTCGATCTGCTGACACTATCCCCAATACTAAACTTGGCAACTTACTGAACTATCTTAAGAATCGTATCTTGATGCCTGCGGCAATATGGTCACGACATGTCGGCGATATTCGGAATTTATAGTCCGACTTAGTGCAATGGAAGGCAGGTATGGAGATTGGAACAGGGGATGACGGTTCGATGCAGAATGGGCCGCTAGGGCGGGATGCTGCCGCCATCGACTTGTTTGGCCCTTTGCTTAGTGAACTGCTAGACGATGCCGATGACTCCTGGTCGCCTTGCCGAAAGCCAAATCTGTTGACTGATTTGGTTGAGGTGACGCGAGATTTAGAAGACATTTGCGACCGGTTTTCTGGTCGCCCATTGAATGTGTCTCAGATGAAATTACTGGCCAACATTGAGCTGCTTTCAGGGTCGCTCTTGGCGAAAGTTGCTGACTTCATAGCGCTATTTTAGGAGTAAACAATGGTGCAATTGATTAGCCCTGGTGAGGCGAAAATAATTCGAGCGTCACTAGCGGATGTGGCCGTGATCGGCAGCATTGGTGTTCCGCTGCTGTTGGCCCTCCGGTTACTTGCCCCTATTAGCCACATTCCTAGCGGGTCGATGGAGCCTGCCTTGCGGGAGGGCGATCGCGTCCTGGTGAACAACATGCAGTATTTCACCAAAGATCCAGAGCGGGGCGATATCGTAGCCTTTGACTCTGGCTTTAGAGGTGGTCTCTTCAATAAAGAAAAAGTTCGCTTCGTCAAACGAGTTGTGGGGCTGCCGGGAGATGAGGTGCAAATCCTCAATGGTGATGTCTATGTCAACGGTCAGGTACTCTCAGAACCCTATACCGTTAGGCATGACGATAATCTAGCTTTAGTTAAAGTTCCTTTTGGGCACTATTTTTTGATGGGCGATAACCGGGAGCATTCCTATGACTCTCGCCATCTTGGCCCGGTACCTGCGGAGCGCATTCAGGGCAAAGTTGCCTTCATAGCTCGGCCATCGGCCTTTAGCCTTGGCCTTTAGGGAGAAGCGCTGGCCTGGTGAGGATTTGTCCCGCCAGGCACTGGGTGCAGCCTTCCGGGGTGGTGCGGCCACAGGTGGCACAGGGCAAATATTGCATTGGGGCCGTGCTCTTGATGACTGGGGGTATGTCTTGGTGCAGCACGATCGCATCACAGAAGAAATAGCCTCCCGACCTCTCGGTGTGCAAAAAGGCTTCTCGAAACCCCTGACCTACTTGCCAGGGCTCGACAAGGCCGTCAAGCGCAGTTTTTATGGCTCTTCGTAGGCGGTAAACGTTGCCATCAATCAAGCGAAGGTCAAAGGTGTCCATGATCCTGGTGGATTCCACTTCTTCGCCCAAGCGCTCTAGCAGCTCTGGTCGCGTCCAGATTCGTTTTGGGTACTGCATAAAATACTTGAGCAAGATGAACTGGACTTGCCCGATGCTCAGGTGGGCCAGCAGTCTTCCCTGCTGGGTTTTAACAAAGACATCGTGGGTGTGCAGGTTCACAAGCAGGTGATCTGAGGTCACTGTCCTGCGAGATAAGCCCATTCTGCGATCGATGGCGGCCACTTGGGCCATCAGCACCGGCTCTCTGACGGGCATCTCGGCAACCAGGTCAAACCCCATGTTGTAGAGGTGCCCCACATCTAGCGACTCGTGATTAGTGATGGCGATGATAACCGGGCTGTAGCCATTATTCAGCGGTGCATACAACCGTTGAAATTGCAGGAAAAAGCTGGGCAGCGACAGGATATTCCAAATGGCGACAAAGACCAAGTCTGGCTTGTCCTGGCCGATGGCAGTTAGCGACGCCTCGCAGCTGCAGAGGTTGACCTCGTGACCTGCTTCATCCAGGCATAGCGCCAAGGCGGCTAGATGTTCAGGCTCGTTGCAGACCATAAGTGCTCTCACGACATCAAGCCCCTAAGTTACTACTTTCGATAATCTTTCTGCGCTTTATTGGGTATAGCCCAAGACTTTAGGTTTCTTTAGGAGTCGCTGCTAATAGGAGTATTTCGACATATTTTTTAATATTTCTTCATCTCGTGCGTGTGGTCAGATGACTCGCGGACAAACTTAGTCAGAAAAAGGGCGCTTGCGACATGGGGGCGAAATTCGGTTGATAGGGTTGCTCCAGGGTTGAACCCCCAGTTTGATCCACCTATCCCTTTTTCCTGTGGTTCCGCTATGAACACAACTACGCTCAAACCTTTGAGTATTGAAGAACGGGCAGCGGCCTCTCGTTTCTCAGCCAAGGTTGTTCAAGGCATGAGAGATCGAGGCATTGCCCGTGCGCTATCGGTTAGCCAAAGCAATTTGTTTAAGGCTCTATCCGAAAATCGATTCCTCCGCTCTGTCACTAAGGTGCTGCCCTGGCTTGCGGTTGGCGGTTTTGCCGGACTCCGACTGCTCCAGTTATCCCCCACGATGGCGATCGGCTCGGGCTTGTGTATGGCTGTGGCGATGATTCTGCGTCGGGCCGCGAAAAAGGATGTTGTAGCTAGTCGCATCTTGAAGAAGATTGGCTCCCCCCGTGTCTTTCGGCTGGTGCTGGGCCTCCTCTTTGGTTCCAGCCTCTGGATGAGCCAAACGAACCCGTTGTTTGCGCAGTTCTTTCAGGTAGCTGAAGATTTCTTTAATACCACTTTCCCTGATGCTGGGGATGTTGTTCCCCTGGTGTTTGGGGTAATTCGAGCGCTGTTTTTGCTCTATATCGCGGTTTCTCTGGTGCGCGTTATTCAATCGGCCAGAAATGACGACGATTGGCAGCAGCTAGCCCGCGCTCCCATGATTATCGTTATGGCGGTGGTCATTGGGGATGTGCTGGCGACCCTGGTGATTGGTGGAGCCTAGCCCGTGGTGGTTAGCTCGATACAAGCAATCTGTCATGACGCGACTCCCATCCCAATGGCCGTGGCTAGAGCGATGGTCATTGGGATGTAAGGGCAAACGGTTATACAACTCTATTCTTCAGCAGAGACTAATCCTCCATGTTGGGACACCCCGACGATTTTGTCCCGGTAAACGGGGCGATCAATATGAAGCCAGGGTTTGGGCCGATTCCGGCAGACCAGTTGATTCCTTGGTGTGTGATTGCCCTGTTCAACATCGTTATTGTCAATCGAATTTTTGGGGCTGGGTGGATACCGACTATCTTGTGCATCGGCTGGGGGGCGGCGACCTGGTGGGTGCTGACGGGGTCTGATGCATCACGCTTCCTCTCCAAGTTTCATTCACCTCCTAGCTGGTGCTACGGCCATCTCGTTTATTTCACGCCATTAGCACCGTACCCTGACCTCAATCCGAGCAAGAAGATTAAAAAACGAGCAAAGAGAAGGAAAACGCCAAAAAACTCCAGAAATCGGCCAAGAGTAGATTATTTCTGAGAATCGTTTTGGCACAATCAGAGAGTCAAGCGCATGGCAAGTGGAAAGCTCGGGAAACGCAACATCAAGTCTCTTAAGTCATCAAAGAGTGGATCGACAAAGACGACGCTAAAGGCGTTTGAAGATTTTTGTAGCCTCAGAACTTTTGTCAAGTTCAAGATGAAAGGCCGGAGTGTAGGGGCGGCTCTTTTGTCTCACAAAAATAGCTATCGCCTGGTGTTTGGTTTTACCTGTCGGGGCCTTCACGACACATTGCGGTCTGAGCAAATTTTCCCCACGGTCGAACGGCTAGAGTCTGGACTCAAGGAATTGCCTCGCAATGGCACGATGACGGTGCAACTCAGCAGCTTTGCTACTGATCGAGATCGCCAGACTGAGTTGGATGAGCTAATTGCGTCGGCTCCATCGGCTGAGATCAAGCTCATTTTGCTCAGCGAGAAGAAACGTGCCCAAGACCTGGCCAGTCAAGGGGTTCGCAAGGTCAAAACCATGACTATTTACTGT
>JBGSNT010000095.1:0-41147 GCA_041739575.1 Nodosilinea sp.
ACAGTAAATAGTCATGGTTTTGACCTTGCGAACCCCTTGACTGGCCAGGTCTTGGGCACGTTTCTTCTCGCTGAGCAAAATGAGCTTGATCTCAGCCGATGGAGCCGACGCAATTAGCTCATCCAACTCAGTCTGGCGATCGCGATCGGTAGCAAAGCTGCTGAGCTGAACCGTCATCGTGCCATTGCGAGGCAGTTCCTTAAGCCCAGACTCTAGCCGTTCGACAGTAGGGAAAATTTGCTCAGACCGCAACGTGTCGTGAAGGCCGCGACAGGTAAATCCAAACACCAGGCGGCAGCTATTTTTGTGAGATAAAAGAGCTGCCCCTACACTCCGGCCTTTCATCTTGAACTTGACAAAAGTCCTAAGGCTACAAAAATCTTCAAACGCCTTTAGTGTGGTCTTTGCCGACCCACCCTTTGATGACTTAAGAGACTTTATGTTGCGTTTTCCGAGCTTTCCATTTGTCATGCGTTTGACTCTCTGATTGTGCCAAAACGTTTCTCAGAAATAATCTACCCTTGGCCGATTTCTGGAATTTTTGGGTGTTTTTCTTCGCTTTGCTCGTTTTTTAATCTTCTTGCGCGGATTGAAGTCAGGGTACGGCGCTAGTGGCGTGAAATAAGCAAGATGACCGTAGCACCAGCTGGGAGGTGAATGAAACTTGGAGAGGAAACGTGATGCATCAGACCCCGTCAGCACCCACCAGGTCGCCACCCCCCAGCCGATGCATAAGATAGTCGGTATCCATCCAGCGCCAAAAATTCGATTGACAATAACGATGTTGAACAGGGCAATCACACACCAAGGAACCAGCTGGTCTGCCGGAATCGGCCCAAACCCTGGCTTCATATTGATCGCCCCGTTTACCGGGATAAAATCGTCGGGGTGTCCCAACATGGAGGGTTAGTCTCTGCTGAAGAATAGAGTTGAATAACCGTTTGCCCTTACATCCCAATGCCTGTGGCTAGAGCGACAGCCACTGGGATATGAGGTGTTTAATCATAGACATCGCTTTTGTGTGGAGCTGACCACCAGAGGCTAAGCTCCACCAATTACCAGGGTCGCCAGCACGTCCCCAATGACCACAGCCATGACGATAATCATGGGAGCGCGGGCCAGCTGCTGCCAATCGTCATCATTTCTGGCCGATTGAATAACGCGCACCAGAGAAACCGCGATATAGAGCAAAAACAGCGCTCGAATTACCCCAAACACCAGGGGAACAACATCCCCAGCATCAGGGAAAGTGGTATTAAAGAAATCTTCAGCTACCTGGAAGAACTGCGCAAACAGCGGGTTCGTTTGGCTCATCCAGAGGCTGGAACCAAAGAGGAGGCCCAACACCAGCCGAAAGACCCGGGGGGAGCCAATCTTCTTCAAGATGCGACTGGCGACAACATCCTTTCTCGCGGCCCGACGCAGAATCATCGCAACAGCCATGCACAGGCCCGAGCCGATCGCCATCGTGGGGGATAACTGGAGCAGTCGGAGTCCGGCAAAACCGCCGATCGCAAGCCAGGGCAGCACCTTAGTGACAGAGCGGAGGAATCGTTTTTCGGATAGAGCCTTAAACAAATTGCCTTGGCTAACCGATAGCGCTTGGGCAACGCCTCGATCTCTCATGCCTTGAACAACCTTAGCCGAGAAACGAGAGGCCGCTGCCCGTTCTTCAATACTCAGAGGTTTGAGCGTAGTTGTGTTCATAGCGGAACCACAGGGAAAAGGATAGGTGGATCAAACTGGGGGTTCAACCCTGGAGCAACCCTATCAACCGAATTTCGCCCCCATGTCGCAAGCATCCTTTTTTTGACTAAGTTTGGTTGCGAACTAACTCCGACCACACGCCGGAGATGAAGAAATATTAAAAAATATGTCGAAACACCCCTATTGGCGGCGAGTTCTAAAGAAAACCTAAAGGCTTCGGACCATTCCCGACAAAGCGCGGAAAGATTGCCGAAAGTAGTAACTTAGGGGTTTGATGCCGTGAGAGCACTTATGGTCTGCAACGAGCCTGAACCTCTAGCCGTTTTGGCGCAATGCCTGGATGAAGCAGGTCACGAGATCAACACTTGCAGCTGCGAGGCGGCGCTGACTGTCATCGGCCAGGACAAGCCAGACCTGGTCTTTGTCGCAACCTGGAATATCCTGTCGCTGCCCAGTTTTTTCCTTCAATTTCAACGGCTGTATGCGCCGCTGAATAATGGCTACAGCCCGGTTATCATCGCCATCACCAATCACGAGTCGCTCGATGTGGGGCACCTCTACAACATGGGGTTTGACCTGGTTGCCGAGATGCCTATCAAAGAGCCGGTGCTAATGGCCCAAGTGGCCGCTATCGATCGCAGGATGGGGTTATCTCGCAGAACAGTGACCTCAAATCACCTGCTCGTCAACCTGCACACCCACGATGTCTTTGTTAAAACCCAGCAGGGCAGACTGCTGACCCACCTGAGCATCGGGCAAGTGCAGTTCATCTTGCTCAAGTATTTTATGCAGCACCCAAAACGAATCTGGACACGACCAGAGCTGCTAGAGCGCTTGGGCGAAGAAGTGGAATCCACCAGAATCATGGACACCTTTGACCTTCGCTTGATTGATGGCAACGTTTACCGCCTACGAAGAGCCATAAAAACTGCCCTGGATGGCCTTGTCGAGCCCTGGCAGGTGGGGCAGGGGTTTCGAGAAGCCTTTTTGCACACCGAGAGGGCCGGAGGCTACTTCTTTTGTGATGCGATCGTGCTGCACCAAGACATAACCTCAGCCATCAAGCGCGCGGCCCCAACGCATTTTTTGCCCTGTGCCACCTGCGGCCGCACCACCCCGGAAGGCTGCACCCAGTGCCTTGCGGGTCAAATCAGTCAAGCTAACTTCACCAGCCTGGCGCTGCTCACTAAAGGCCAAACTTAAAGGCCGATGGCCGAGCTATGAAGGCTACTTTGCCCTGAATGCGCTCCGCCGGTACCGGGCCAAGATAGCGAGAGTCGTAGGAATGCTCCCGGTTATCGCCCATCAGAAAATAGTGCCCAAAAGGAACTTTAACTAAAGCTAGATTATCGTCATTCCCCACGGTGTAGGGTTCCGGGAGGATCTGACCGTTGATATAGACATCGCCATTGAGGATTTGCACCTCATCTCCCGGCAACCCCACGACTCGTTTGACAAAGCGAACTTTTTCTTTATTCCAGAGACCACCCCTAAAGCCAGAGTCAAAGGCCACGATGTCGCCCCGCTCTGGGTCTTTGGTGAAATACTGCATGTTGTTCACCAGGACGCGATCGCCCTCCTTCAAGGCAGGCTCCATCGACCCACTGGGAATGTGGCTAATGGGGGCAAGCAACCGGAGGATCAACAGCAGAGGAATGCCAATGCCGCCGATCGCCGCCACATCAGCAAGCGACGCTCGAATTATTTTCGCCTCACCAGGGCTAATAAACTGCACCATCATTTACTCCTCAAACAGCGATACGAAGTCAGCGGCTTTCGCCGAGAGCGACCCTGAAAGCAGCTCAATATTGGCCAACAGCTTCATCTGAGACGCATTCAGAGGACGGCCCGAGAACCGATCGCAAATGTCCTCTAAATCTCGCGTCACCTCAACTAGATCGGTTAGCAAGTTCCTCCCCGTCAAAGGCGCAAAGGAGTCATAGGCATCGTCCAGCAGTTCACTGAGCAGGGGGCCAAACAAGTCGATGGCGGCAGCATCTCGCCCCAGCAGCCTGTCCTGCATCGAACCGCGATCGCCCGCTCCGATCTCCATACCCGCCCTCCAAAGCACTGCATCGGACTATAAATTCCGAATATCCCCTGCATATGGCGACAGGAAGCGAGACACGATTCTTAACCCAAGCCTCAAACTAGGGGTGCCATTGGTCACGTAGGGCAGCATCAGCGTTTCTGAGTTGGCATACTGCGGGTCTCGGGGCCGCAAGCGGTTGGTAGTTAATGCGGTGCCTTCCGTGCTTCACTGATGCCACGGACCGAGATTGGAATTGAAATTGAGGCTGATCAGCTCAAGAATAGAGAAGTAGGCGAGTCAGGAACGAATCGATGAACACCCCAAAAACCTATTCAATCGAAGAATTTCTGGGCACGACCAATTACGCAGGGGCCTCGTTTTCACCCGACAATACGACTGTGCTCGTCAGTAGCGATGCTTCGGGAATCTATAACGCCTACACCATTCGCATCAGCGACGGCACGATTACACCCCTGACTCATTCCACCACCGATTCCATTTTTGCCATCGCCTACTTTCCTAAGGACAAGCGCTTCCTGTACCAGAGCGATCGCGGCGGTAACGAACTCAGCCACCTCTACGTTCAGTCCCCTGATGGCATCGTCACCGACCTGACCCCAGGGGATGAGGTAAAGGCCATATTCCTGGGATGGGCACAGGATGATCAATCGTTTTTTGTGGGCACCAACGAACGCGATCGCCGCTTTTTCGATGCCTACGAGTACGATATCGAAATCTACCAGCGGCAGCTAATTTACGAAAATAACGAAGGGCTGAACTTTAGCGATATCACCCCCGACCGCCGCACCATTGCCCTGGCCAAAACCGAGACTAACGCCGACAGCGACATTTACCTATACGACCGACAGACGAGCCAGATCAACAAAATCACCGCCCACGAAGGTGACATCAACCACTACCCCTCGGGGTTCAGTCCCGATGGCAAATTCCTGTATTACCTTACCGATAAGGATAGTGAGTTTTTGTACCTGGTGCGCTATGAGCTGGCGACGGGAAGCCATGAGAAACTCCTGTCTGCTGATTGGGATATTGTGGGCGCTTCCCTATCAAAGCAGGGGAAATATCTGGTGCTGAGCATCAACAACGATGCCAAGACCGAATTGCGCCTCTATGACGCCGCCACCCTGACCCCCATCGACCTGCCCCAACTATCTGACACTGAAATCAGCTCTGTCAAAATCGCCGCCACTGAAGACCGGATGGCGTTTTATGCCAGCAGCAGCAAAATGCCCGGCGACCTCTTCGTTTACAACTTTTCAGGGGATGAACCGATCCGGCTCACCCGCTCCCTGAACCCCAACATCGATCCTCAGGATCTGGTAGAGGGCGAGGTGGTGCGTTTTGCCTCCTATGATGGCCTGGAAATTCCTGGCATTCTCTACAGACCCCTGCAAGCCAGCGAAAATGCCCTGGTGCCAGCCCTGGTGTGGGTCCATGGTGGACCGGGGGGACAAAGCCGGGTCGGCTATTCAGCCCTAATTCAATATCTGGTCAACCACGGGTACGCCCTCTACGCCATCAACAATCGCGGTAGCTCCGGCTATGGCAAAACCTTCTACCACCTAGATGACCGTAAACATGGCGATGCCGACCTGGGGGATGTGGTGGAAAGCAAGCGAATGCTGATTGAGACAGGCTATATCAATCCCCAGCGCATTGGCATCATGGGTGGCAGCTATGGCGGCTACATGGTGCTGGCCGCTCTGGCCTTTCGGCCCGATGTCTTCGATGTGGGGGTTGATATTTTTGGCGTTTCCAATTGGGTGCGCACCCTGCAAAGCATTCCTCCCTGGTGGGAGTCTTACCGTAAGGCCTTGGAACAGGAAATGGGTGACTTTGAGGATGAGGAATTCTTGAGGGCCAAGTCGCCCCTGTTCCACACCGAGCACATTATCAAGCCCCTGATGGTGCTACAGGGTGCCAATGACCCCCGAGTGCTGAAGGTGGAATCTGACGAGATTGTAGAGGCAGTGAGAGCCAGGAACGTCCCGGTAGACTATGTGGTATTTGAGGACGAAGGCCACGGGTTCGTCAAGAAGGAAAACCAGATTCGCGGGTACAAGGCCATTCTTGATTTTGTAGAAACCTATCTCAAGTGAAACGGTGCCCAGGGGCAACGCTAGCTAGCCAGTTTATGGGCCATGCGGTGTAGGGCGGTTGAGCTACTGATGGTCGCCACCCCTGCCAGGGGAACCCAGGCCAGGTCGTTAGATTCCTCAGACACTACAAAGTCCACTGTCTTAGCCACGAGCAAATAGCGAATGTCGTAATGCAGATGGGACGGCTCTTTAGCGGTATTGATGGGATGGTGGCCAACGTCAAAGATGGTGGCCTGTAGCGGCTCAATCGCCTGGATGCCCGATTCTTCCCTGGCCTCGCGCAGGGCTGCGGCCAACAGGGTTTCATCCCCCTCATCTACGTGGCCACCTAGCTGAAGCCAACAGTCAAACTTCCGGTGGTGGGTCAACAGCACATGGGATCTGGCTTGATTGACCACCCAGGCGGAGGCGGTGAGGTGGCCCACGTAGTTGTCTCGCTGCCAGAAGCGGCTTTCCTCTCCCAGGAAAGTCAGCGTGGCGATGATGGACTCGGCCTCCTCCTGATCAAAGGGGGTGTGGGAGGAAACGGCTTGCATACAGTTCTGTGAATTCATGGCACTGTGGTGGTAAGCCCTCTAACAACTCCAATCGCATACGGTCATTTAAGGGCTAGGTGCGGGTAGCTTCAAAGTGCCGAATTTGGGCGACCAGAACTCTCCTCGGCTCTGGAAAAAGGCGACTTCCTTACATTTGCCCCGGCGATTCTCCAGGATTGAGCAGCGCAACATGACTTTGTCTTGACCCTCTTTGGTGTAGGCGTAGCGCTCCAGCAGGGCACCGCAGATAGGGCAGGGATGATCGGTAAACATCTCTGAGTTGAGGGCTTGGCGCTGGGCTTGGGGCAGTTCGTAACGTTTGGCCTGAGCATTCCAAAACATGACGGTGCCGCAGCCTGGGCCTGAGCATTTGAGAAAGTGCTTAGCCTTCATCTTTTTAGACCGGGAGGGCAGTTTGGTCATCGCCTCGCCACAGGTGGGGCATTGGGTTTTAGTCGGTTGCCCAGTGGCAGGCTTGGCTCTGGTAGCGGGCGATCGCACCGAGGGCACCGCTCCCAGTGCTGGGGAATGCTCGGCAAAGGCCGGGAGCGAGAGGAGTTGAGATTTAGCTTGGGCGATCGCAGGAGCAAAGTACCCGCGATTCCAGTCAATCAGGTAGGCTTGCCACTCTTGTTCTCCCGTTGCGATCGCACCCAGTCCGCCCTCCTCGCTGCATCTCTACCATTAAATGATGCTTGCCGAGCGTTTTTTTTGGGAACGCGATAAAAAAGTTGGATAAATCTTTGCAGCTCTAGGGAAAACTTTAAGCAGTTCCCAGCACAATTAGATCTTAGGCTTGCCTAGCTACATTTCTTTTCGAAGCTCAAGAAAACCTAGAGTTTTCCCAGGTTGTACAGATAGGTAAAGGCAAAGATGGCTAAACAGACAATGGGGGGTTTTATTTTGGCAAGGGTCAAGAATGTAAATATCTCTAAATTAGTAAGTTATCGATATCAAGACAAAGGTAATTTACCCAGAATTGAAGGCATCTACCTTGTCGGTTACTCCCCAAGAGAAATTATTTATGTGGGTCAAACTAGAAACTTTAGAGACAGACATAGAAGTCATCATAGAGACCAAACCTTTAAAGAAATTGAAAAAACAGATGGGCCACTATTTATTTGGTGTTGGCCTCTGCCGAGTGATCTAAAGAAGACAAGAATTGAAGGCGACACCAATTTAACTCATGCTGAGAACGCTTTTCGAATCTTGTTAGATCCCAAAGTAAACGACACTCCTGTAGCAGGTTCTAAACCAAAGATTGTTCCACCCAAGCAAAAGTTTAAATATAATTACAATGGTAGTATCTATGTGTCATTGAATTTCCTTCCTGAATATTCTGTTGACCTTCTCGATGGCTTGGTGCCAGCATTTCATACATCGTTCAAAAAATTGCACCATGTTCAATATGCTGTCCAGCAAAAATCACCATGTTTCTTGATTTCGAGTTTGCCTGTTGATTTCCTACAAGAACCAGGTATGGCGGCTTATAAGAAGCTTTTAAGTCCAGACCCATATTGGAGAAGAGAAACTACTCTATATTTTCTAGAATACATGTTTAGGGCTCAGGGTTATACAAAAACACCAGAAAGGGAAGACTTTGATATTTGTATATATGGGGATCTCGAAACATCTGTAGTGAGACGAATCTATTTAAATGATCTGGACAACTTCAAGAATTTCAGGCAATCTTATTTAACGATGGGCATGACTAACTGTTCAGATCATATATTTACAGGCACATTGTTCTCTTTAGTAATGTCCTGATTGCTGATAGAGTCAGCGTGTCAGCGTGATTAGTTGCTCTGTTTTTCTGATCTTGCAGGGAGGCACATTAAATCTACTAGCAATATTTTAGCTTTCGTCGCCGCCCGCACAGCCTGAGATGTAATTTCGCTGTAGACCACCCGCCGAGGATTCTTCAGGTTGAGCGCCTGCTGGAGGTGCCAGCCAATGGTTTCGCCTTCGCGATCGGGGTCGGTGGCAATGTAGACGCAGTCGGCAGCTTTGACTGCCTGGCGCAATTCTGACAGCACCTTCTTAGAGCGGGCATCGCGGGGTTGGTAGCGACAGTCGATGGAGTCGGCCCCCAGGTCAAAGCCAAGGGCATCTTCGCCGTCATTGGCGAGTTCGCGCACATGGCCCATGCTGGCCTTGATCACCCAGCCCGAACCCAGAATTTGCCCCAGCTTCTTCACCTTGCCAGGGCTTTCAATCAGCAGCGAATTGGCCATGGTTGCCTCAATCGACCATCGGGGGTGGGAATGCACTAGCTAAATAGTACACTTGAACTTAGAAATTACAGCATCTCGACCCTAGCCATCACCCCCTGCGAGACGGGTGTGGATCGCCGCTGCTGCTGCCTCTCCGGTGCGCACGGCACCATCGAAGAAACCAGGCCAGCGATCGGCCATTTCTGTACCGGCCCAATGAATGCGCCCGACCGGGGCGGTCAGAGCTTCACCGTAGCTCGTCCATACTCCAGGTGGCATGAAGGCGGCATAGCCGCCGCCAGTCCAGGGGTTACTGGGCCAGTCCACTTCATCGTAGGTCGCTGGAGAAAGAGATTTTGGCCCGAAGTAGCTCGCTAAATCGGCCAGGATAGCCGCCCGGCGGTTGCTCTCGTCCAGCGATCGCCAAGCTAGGTAGCGATCGCCCACAACAAAGACAGCCATCACTCCAACGCCGGTTTCTGGGTCAGAGCTATCGGCACAGAGTTCAATCCACGGGCAGTTGCCGATCGCAAGACCCGCTAGCCCCTGCTCTCGCCAAAAGGGTCGATCGTAGGAGACCAGCACCTTGGCGCAGCAGCCCATCGGCACTCGTTGGGTTAACTGTGCCCGCATCGGTGGCATAGGAGGATCGTAAAAAATGCGGCCTGCCAGATGGGGGGGCATAGCCACCACGGCATACTGAGCAGCGAAGCGGCCCTTTGTGGTTTCAACCTCAACCCCGGTTTCATGCTGGTTGATTCGCAAAACGGGTTCCCCCAGGCGAATGGTCTCGCCTAGCTCCGCCGCCAGTTTGGCGGGCATCTGGCCCGCCCCACCCTGAATCAGCTCAGCCTCTGGATACTCGGCCTGGGACGCGCAGGTGTGCCCCCAAAGCACATGCAGCAGCGATACCTGGCCGGGTTCGGCGGGGCCAAGGAAGCCGACCGTACGCGCCATGTAGGCAAAATACCAGTGCCCGAACGCCGTTGTGGTATTCGCGTCAATCCACTGGGCGAAGGTCTGACGGTCTAGCGCTTGGGTGTGCTCACTGCGGCGGGGGTGTCCGGGGGGTAAGGTTTTCGCCAGCGCTTCAAACCGATCCCAGGCGGTCATCGCATCCTTCCATTCTGCCTCGCTGACCTGGGGGGGTTCCCCTTCGGGAAAGCCCTCGAAGAAGCCGTCAAACTCATAGCGATCGCCATCGAACACCAGCACTTTTTTGCCCTCAACGGCAAAGGGAAAGCGGCGGACGCCATAGTCATCCAGCAGAGCCAGGAACCGATCTTGAGTCGGCCCTACCCATTGCCCGCCAAAGTCGATCCACTGGCCAGAGGGCAACCGCCGACCCGTCATCCGACCGCCCAGGCTCGCTTGCGCTTCGATGACCAGCACGCTGTGCCCAGCTCGATGGAGATTGCGGGCCGCGACCAGCCCAGACAGCCCGGCTCCCACCACAATGCAGTCATAGATAGTTGGCATACGGTCACCTCTGCTGTGGGAAGGGATCACCCGGACATCTTTTAGACCACAGCACTTTAGCCTGTCCAGGCCAAAATCAGCTCAGGCGATTATGCTGCCTCTCGTTGCACGGCGATCGCCCTTGGCCACTCGCATTATTCCAGCTTTAGCTAAAGCTGGATTTTCTCGTCACAGCTAGGGCGGCTGGGCTGAGAATTTAAGTTTTGCGCCGCTCTCTGTCGGGGTTAGTGGGAGTGCCGTTGGGGAATATGCAGGTGCGGATGGTTGGGGTGGTGGGCTATGGGGTGGTGGCTCCAGTGGCGTTTTTGCTGTTGGGGAGGGTGTTGAAGGGTGGGGGGCGATCGCCGTCTATGGCCCCCAAGGTGCAGTAGCATGGCAATCGAGAGGCTGATCAAATTGGCCCATTGTGCTTGACCTATTGGGGGAATTGCTATGCCTCATCTCTGGCCACCGCTGAGTCTAGATGATTGGCAAGACACCTGCACCACGTTGCACCTGTGGACGCAAATTGTGGGCAAAATTCGCCTGGTGCAAACGCCTTGGATCAACCACTCGTGGCATGTGCCGCTGTACCTGACGGCGCGGGGGCTGACGACGGGCACCATTCCCCACGACGACCATATTTTTCAGATCGACTTCGACTTTTTTGACCACCAACTGCGCATCGTCACCAGTGCAGGGCAGGAACGAACGGTGGCCCTGCGACCGCGCACCGTGGCGGACTTTTACGGGACGGTGATGGCGGCACTGGGGGAGTTGGGGGTTGCCGTGCACATCCACACCACCCCGAACGAAATCCCAGACGCGATCCCTTTCGAGCAGGATGACACCCACGGGGCCTACGATGCCGAGGCTGCCCAGCGGTTTTGGCGGGTGCTGTTGCAGAGCGATCGCGTTTTCCGCGAGTTTCGCTCCCACTTTTGTGGCAAGGTCAGCCCGGTGCACTTTTTCTGGGGCAGCTTTGACCTGGCGGTGACGCGGTTTTCGGGGCGATCCGCGCCGCCGCACCCGGGGGGTGTGCCCAACCTGCCGGACAATGTGGCTCAGGAGGCTTACTGCCAGGAGGTCAGCAGTGCTGGGTTTTGGCCAGGTACTGGCCTGGGCTACCCGGCGTTTTATTCCTACGCCTACCCAACACCGGAGGGGTATAAAGACGCCACTGTGCAGCCGGAGGCGGCGTTTTTCCATGAGGGGTTGGGGGAGTTTGTTTTGCCCTACGAGGCAGTGCGCGAGGCGGCTGACCCTGACCAGGCGTTACTGGGGTTTCTGCACAGCACCTATGAGGCTGCTGCTGAACTAGCGGGGTGGGATGTCGCAGGTCTGAAGCAGACCTGGTTTAAGTGAGGGCGGTTTGTGGGGCTAAGGGTGAAGATTAAGGTGTGCGATCGCACCCAATATTGAAGGGCTGACTATACTAAAAAAACAATCTAAGAACCATCCCCGTCGAGAAATCTATGGTTAAATTTCGCACTTCTGCTTCTGAAGAACCGAAGCCTCAATCTATAGTTCTCATGTTTAGGGATCTCAATCGTGATCCTTCAGTCAAATATCTTTACTCACATCAAGACAGAGTGCTTGAGGGATATTGTCAAAACCACCTCAAAAGCAAAGATTTAGCTCTTGAGCTGCCTACAGGTACAGGAAAAACTCTAGTTGGCCTTTTAATTGCTGAGTATCGTCGCCGGGTTCTAAGAGAGCGTATTGTTTTTTTGTGCCCAACTAAACAGCTTTGTTTTCAGGTCAATGAACAAGCTCGGCGTTATGGCATTAAAGCTGCGTTACTCATTGGCCCTCAAAATGAATATGATTCAGCCCTCTTTTTCCAATATCAACAAGGTAAGGCAATTGCGATAACAACTTACAGTGGAGTTTTTAATATACGACCACGTATTGACGATCCCCAAGTAATTATTTGTGACGACGCACACGCAGCCGATAACTACATCGCTGATTTATGGACACTCACTATTAAACGTTCGAAGCACAAAGAATTATATACATCCATATACCGAGTACTTCAGTCAGTCATACCTGACTATATAAATCATCATATTGAAAGAAGTAGCAGTCAATATAATGAATATCTAGTGGATTTGATATCGAGTATTTCAGTTTGCGAATATTTGGGTGAACTGAAGCAAGTTCTTGAAGAATTTGCGCCTCAGTATAAAGAATTAAAGTATTCATGGAGTATACTCTCATCTCATCTTGAAGCTTGTTCATTTTATATTTCTCCTATAGCCATTGAAATTCGACCACTTATTCCACCAACACAGAGTCATCATCCATTTTCAGAGGCAAGACAACGTATATACATGTCTGCAACTTTAGGAGAAGATGGGGATATTGAACGAGTATTTGGAATTAAGAAAATTGCTCGGCTGCCTATTCCTGAAGAATGGAATAAGCGGAGCACAGGTAGACGACTAATTTTGTTCCCAGGGCAGTCATCTAACTTGGATCCGGCAAAGGCTACAATTGAAATGATTAAGAAGGTGCCCCGCGCGCTTATTCTTGTCCCCGATAATAATA
The DNA here is from genome assembly GCA_041739575.1 of Nodosilinea sp. GTDB lineage: Bacteria > Cyanobacteriota > Cyanobacteriia > Phormidesmidales > Phormidesmidaceae > Nodosilinea. Next base: position 12,620 of record JBGSNT010000095.1, read on the forward strand.
GTCTTCGCAGATGGGAAAAGGGCTTAAAGGAGTCCCATGCTATTTTTGAGTCAGATGATATTGAACAGAATTTAGATGAATTTACAAAGCATTCAGATCCATCTGTTCTTTTATTAGCTACTCGCTATGACGGTATTGATCTTCCAGGAGATGACTGTCATTTTATGGTTCTAGATGGTGAACCATCTGCTTCAGGGCTGCAAGAAATGTATATCCGTACTCGTCTCGGCGTATCATCTCAATTACAAAATCGTATCCGGACACGGATTACACAGGCTATGGGAAGATGTACCCGTGACGAGAGTGATTATTCCGTTGTTGTTGTTATTGGCGATAAGCTGACTAAACGTTTTTGCACTCAAGCATTCACACAAGGTATACATCCTGAATTGCAAGCTGAAATTGCATTTGGTTTGGATAACTCCACAGATGGTGAAACATCTGATGTTGCAGAGCTTGCTGAGGCTTTCCTCAATAGTGATCCAGCATGGCAGGAGATCGCAGAACCAGACATTCGTAAGCGGCGTGACTCTTTTGACAAAATATCCGATGCTACAGCCGAAGCATTAGCAAAGGCTATGCCTTATGAAATTGATTATGTATATGCTTTATGGCGTGGTCGATATGAAGAGGCATTAACTTTATCAAATAGAGTTCTTGAATCTTTAGAAGGAGGCTCAGATCTAAAGCCATATAGAGCCTTCTGGTATCATCAAACAGCTGTTGCAGCATTTTTAGCGTGGAAACACTCAGAGAACGAAACCTTTAAAGCTGCAACCATTACTAACTTAGAGAAAGCAGCGGCCAGTTCTTCTCACATAACATGGCTTGAGACATTACGCTTTAAAGTGTCAGGACAACCTACCCAAAGCCTTGATTCAGCCTTGCCTTTACAAGATTGGTTTTTGGAAATCGACGGTTTACTCCAAGAATGGGGAATTGCAGGTGGAAAATTTGCCAGAAGACTATCTGAGGTAGAAGCTAATATCAAGAGTAAAGAAGCCAAAAATTTTGAAAATGGTTTAGCTATTCTAGGGAGAATGCTTGGGTCGAAAATGTATGAGAAAAAGCAGGAAGATGGTGCACCTGATGGATTATGGATTTTTGGGGATTGGTGTTCATTTGTATTTGAGGCTAAAACCAACGAGAAACCAGATGGTGGAATTTCTTTTGATACACTCCGACAAGCGGGTGCTCACGAAACTACAGTTCGCTCAGATGCATTCATCCCAAAATACGTGCCTTGCTTTACTGTAGTTATATCTCCAAGAAGTACTGTAGATAAATTGGCATTACCTCATCTCAAAGATATTTCTTATGTCTCTCACGATGAGATAATTAACCTCTTTGAAAAAGCTGCGAAGGTGATTGGGAAACTACGTTTATCGGCTTCTGGAAATACTGAAGAGGCATTAAAAGCATGTGCATTAGAGTTCTACTGTGATCAATTAATCGATTTGCATCATATTAAAGATTGGCTTCTCAAGAAAAAACTGAGAGATTTACCAATTCAGTAGAATTTATTTTTGAAGTTCAAATAGGGTGAAATAGAAAGAATTAATGTGATTAGTGTCAGCACTAAAGCAGTTGGAGTATCACTATGACCAATCAATCCTCTAATTTTCAACAAGTAATTGAAACGATCGAAACCTTATCACTAAACGATCAGGAAGCTCTACTCGAACTTCTCCAGAAGCGCCTCATCGAGCAACGACGAAAAATACTGATGGGTGAGGTTGCCGAAGTTCGTCAAGAATATGCTCAGGGACAAGTGCAATTTGGTTCTGTTGCTGACTTCATGGCTGAGCTAGACGAATGAGACAAATTGGCTGGACTCCCAAATCGTTGAGAGCCTTTAAGCGGTTGGTAAAGCGCAACCCAAACTTGCATCCTGCAATTGAGCAAACGCTGAATCAACTCTCTGAAGATCCTTTTCATCCCAGCTTGCAAACCCATAAACTAACAGGTGACTTAGCTGGAATTTGGTCAGCTTCAATTGACTACAAGCTGAGAATTTTGTTTGAATTTGTGAATGATGACGTGGAGACGCAAGAGCCATCAATTCTGCTGTTAAATCTTGGTTCCCATGATGACGTTTACTAACGATTTCTAGCTGATCGATAATTGCGGATGAGGTTGGTGTTTTAATCGAAAATCATGAAGCTAAGCACATTCTGACTAGATGAGGTTGCTTGATTCATGCTGACTAATTTATTCGGAGAGAAACCCCATGACCGATTCCACCCCAACCCTCAATGATGCCCAACTTCGAGTCAAAGCTCTGACCACTCTGAAACAAGAACTTGGTATGGCTGCTACCCTTCGCTTTTTGGCGCTAATCAATCAAAACCCAACGGACTATGTAGAAATATTTCGTCAGATCTACGAAGAGCAGCAATTAGACGAAATTTTTTCTAGAGCGAAACAAAACTGGCAAGGTTAGTCTTTTGGCATTAACCTTGCCCACGCCGCCGATAGGCCACCGCATAGCTCGGCACCTCAATCTGCGCCATACAGCGCTCATCCGCCACCGGGGCCGCCGCCGTCAACCGCAGCGGAATCTCCCCCGCCCACACCGGCAATTCATAATCCTCCAGAGCATCGATCGGGGGGCCAGTGCGCACCTTGGCCGAGGCTTCGGCGATCGGCAGCTGATCGTTCGGGCGGAACAGGTGGGCATCGGGTTGATCTCAGCGGCTCCTCAGTACCTAGGGGAGAGCCCCGGCCACTAGTTTATCTTTAGCTATACGGAGCTAGATGAAGGAGCGATCGCAACCGGTATCGAAAAGCTCGACCACATCGTGTTCTAATTGCGCTGACCGCTTGCCGCCACCGCCACTCTCACGTTTATTTAGGGTTACCTACTTACTAACGAAAAGCAGGTGGGAATTTCCCTCATTTGCACTCCTGGATTGGCTTTATGCTCCGTTTTTCTCGCTCCCTGATCAGGTATCCGTTGCCAGTTGCCCCAACCTGGCGCGTGGGTTGGGGGCCAGAGTCCCAACGGGAGGGAGCCGCTTGGCAGGAAGGGCCGTTGGCGATCGCCGTAGGATCTGGCCGTTCGGTTGAGAGTCAGCTTGCGCTCAGCCCCTCCCGTCGCTACGTGGTCGTAGGGGATATTTGGCTGTCAGAGCAACGATCGCTGCTCACTGATCTAGCCTCAGAAAATCCCTCGCAACTGTCAGATATTCCACTAGATATTCAACTCATAGCTGCAGCCTGGGAACGGTGGCAAACGGCTGTCTTGCCCAAACTGGTAGGCTGCTTTAGCCTAGCGGTCTGGGATCGGGAGCGCGAGGTCTTGTGGCTGAGTCGCGATCCGGCAGGTGCCAGAACGCTGTATTTCACCGCCCAAGGTTCAACCCGGTGGGCAGCGGGAGATCTGCGATCGCTGGCCCCCTCCCTACCGAGCCAACGAACTTGACCCGATCGCCCTGCGCGACTACCTGTGCTGCGCCTTTGTACCGGGCGATCGCACCCTCTGGCAAGACCTGCGGGAGCTGCGCCCCGGTACCCGGCTCTCCTGGCCGGGGGATGACTGCCAAGCCTACTGGCACCTGGAGGAACAGTTGGATGCTGAGGGCAAGAACCAATCTTTGGAGTGGCATGGGGAGCGGCTGCGATCGCACCTAAACCAGGTTGTACAAGACTCTTTGCCAGAAGCTCCAGTGGGCGTGTTTCTCTCCGGCGGGCTCGACTCCAGCGCCATCACCGCATTGGCCGCTAAATATCACCATGATCCCGTCCACACCTACTCCATCCACTTTGGCGACCCTTACCCCGACGAGCTGGAGTTTTCGAGCCTGATAGCCCAGCACTGCGGCACCCAGCACCACATCCTCAAAATTCCCCTCAGCCAGATGTGGGAGCAGCTGCCAGAAACCATGGCCTGGCTCGACGACCCGATTGGCGACCCGTTGACGGTGCCTAACCTGCTGCTGGGGCGACTGGCGCGGCAGCAGGTGGCGGTAGTGCTCAACGGTGAAGGGGGCGACCCCTGTTTTGGTGGCCCCAAAAACCAGCCGATGCTGATCAACCAGCTCTACAGCTCCATCAGCCCTCAAGACTCGCTTCAAGCGTACCTACTGTCCTTTCGCAAGTGTGCCGCCGACCTGCCCCAGCTGCTCAAGCCCGATCTGTGGGCCGCTGTGCAACATGAACCCTACTGCTTTGCCGCTGACCTGCAAAGCTGTGCCAGCTACCTGAATCGGCTAATGGCGCTGAACATTAAGTTCAAGGGGGCCGACCAGATTTTAACCAAGGTCAACAACCTCACCCGCGCTGCCGAGGTCGAGGGGCGATCGCCTCTGTTTGACCCGCGCATTGTCGAGCTAAGCATGACCATTCCGCCTCAGTACAAGCTGTCGGGGGTGGAGGAAAAAGCCGTGCTCAAGCAGGCGGTGGCCGACCTGCTGCCCGAGGCCATTCTCAAGCGCCCCAAGAGCGGCATGATGGTACCCGTGCAAGCCGGGTTTCAGCGCGAGTGGAAGCGGGCGGCCAGGGATTTATTGCTGGACCGGCGGGCTGCGATCGCCCCCTACCTCAATCAAGCCCTGATTCAGCAATGGCTGAGCTACCAGGGCGACCCCTGGCGACGCTACGGCGTCAAGCTCTGGCTGCTGGTCAGTCTAGAAATTTGGCTGCAAGTCAACCAAAACTGTCAGCGGCGTAAATAAACGTGCCGCTGCCGCTGCCGACATCGCCCACCAAAATTAAATTTTCGTCAACGTCTTCGCCCAGGTTTTGCAGTCGGGCAATGCCACGACCAACAAGTTGGATCAACTTTTGGGGAGTGAGAGATTCTAGCTCAACAAAATACCCCGCCTCCAGCCACTGTAGCTCGGTCTCTGACAGGAGCTGACGCACCTCGGGTGACATGGATTTGGCCGCCTGGGCCGACTCGGTCGAAACCTGAATGTAGGCCTGCTGCCGGGCCGCTTCAATTTGTCGGGGCAGCAGGCCCAGATCAAAAATCGTTGGCGTGTTCTCAGCAAACCAGTCGGGGCTGGTGCGCAGTTCGTGCACCAGGGCCATGCCTCGGGGGCTACAGTTGTGCAGCGCAATCACCTGGAGGTCTGGGTTACGGCGCAGCATGGTCATGGTGGTGGCAAAAATGGTGCGGGGATAGCCAGTGATGCTGAGCACAGCGCAGTTGTGCTCAAAGTGAATGTTGTTGGCGATTAAAAGTTGTGCGATCGCCACGCTGTCGCACACCAGCACCCTATCAAAGCTGTAGGCCGTCACATCGTCAGCGGCAGGGGCTAGGGAGGCAGCAGCACTGGGGGGCGGCAGCAGTTTTGTTGAGGGCGCATTAAACCGCTGCCACTGTTGAAGCCAGGTATTCACCATGGTGTTGGTCAGGGCCACATCTCGACGGGGCTCAGCTCGCCGCACCGGGCGGCGCAGACTGGAAATGATTAGCCACAGACCAATGGGGATTATGATCAGGCCAATGCCAAAAACAGCGGTAAAAAAGCCAACCGCAACTAAAAAAACGCCAGGAATAATTCTAGCCACTCGCTCACCCATGGCCGCTTTGCGACCTAGGCGCTTTTCTAATAAATAGAGCAGCTGTTTGGGGGTGAAATACAGCGTGTCGTTGGCCGAAATATCGGCCAGGGCTTTAGCAAAGAAGCCATCGGTAAACCGGAGTTTGACATCCATGGTGGTGGGTTCAAAGGCAAAGGGATGGTTGCAGTTTTTGCAGCGGCCCTGATTGGCGGTGCGGTCTTTGAGATTGTTGTCGGCATTACATTGAATGCATTTCATAGCGGTTCCTGTTGCCCTAGACGCTAAAAAACTTGGCTAAAAAATTTGATTGTGAATGAGGGTTTGGTAGCTTTCTCGCTGACGAATCAGGCGGTGTTGACCGGACTGGAGCAAAACTTCTGCCGGGCGCGGGCGGTGCAAAAAGTGAGACGCCATGGCATAGCCGTAGGCCCCCACATCCAAAATGGCCAGGGTGTCACCGAGGGCCAGTTTTGGCAGCTGGCAGTTGCGCCCCAGGTAGTCACGGGAGTAGGTGGTGTTGCCGCAGACATCGGTGGGGTAGGTTTGGGGATCTGGGCTGGGTGCTAGGGCGACAATCTCGCGGTAGCCGCCGTAGACGGAGGGCACCGACAGGTTAGCCACGGTGGTATCCACTCCAGCGATTTGTTTGTCGCCCTGCCATTTCACCGAGACCACTGTTGTTAAAAGGACAGCGCATCCGGCGATCGCAGCCCGCCCTGGCTCAATCACCAGTTCCACTGGCGACGACAGATGGTTCAACCTTGTGGTGATGGCTTCTCCAAACTCAGACCAATCAAAGGCCGCGCCTTCGTGGCGGTAGGGGTGACCAAAGCCGCCGCCAAAGTCGAGACAGGCCCAGTCGGGAAGCTGCTGTCCCAGGCTGATCACCCGATCAATTACCAGGGTAAAGGCTTGGGTGGCGTTGGTACCCGTGCCCCGGTAAAAATGCAACCCGCCGAGCTGAATGTTTGTAGCACCCATGGATTCGTTGGCGCTGGTGACGAGAGATTGGGCGATCGCAAATTCCTCGGGCCTAACCCCAATGCGGCTGTCGCCCGTCAGGTTGGGCTCGTTAAGGCGCAGCCCCAGGCGCAGGGAAGGAGGCTTGGCGGCGCTGTCCAGGGCTTGATAGATCTCGCAGAGTTGCTCAAGCTGGGCCAGGCTATCCAGGTTGAAGGTGGTCATACCCCAAGCCAACACCTGGGCCATGTCGTCGTGGCTCAAGTTGCTGCCGCTGTAGACGATCGCCCCCGGCTCAAACCCGGCCTGTAGCCCCAAATAAATATCGCCCGGAGTGTTGGCGTGCAGCCCCCAGCCCGCATCCCGCACAATTTGCAGCAGCGCCACGCTGCCGTTGGTGACGGTGGCAAAGTGAAAGCGGGTGCGGCGGTAGGGGATGGCCTGGGCGATGTGGCGTAGGGTCTGCTGGAGGCGATCTCTGTCGTAGACATATAGCGGCGACCCGTAGACCCGCAGGAGTTCTTCGGCCAGCGCGGCTGAGGGCTGAAACGCTACGGGCATGGGGACAGTTTGAGGGCTGGATTGGGTGGTTAGAGCCATCGTTTGCTGTGTCTCCAAACTCGGGGGGGTAGCCAGAAGGGGTGATGCCACGACATTCCAGCGGCGGGTTCGCCCAGCACCTGCGATCGCCACTGCTGCCACATCACCAGTAGCCACAGCACTTCGCCAATCCGTCGCCCGTGAATAGTACCGCTGAGATCACCCAGGGCCGTGCGCAGGGCTAGATCGGGCTGCCAGCGCCCCTCGGCAGCCAGCACCCCAGGATTGAGCCAGTGGCCTAAATCACGCCACCACTCATTCAAGCACCAGCAGGTTAAGGGCACCCCCATACCGCGCTTGGGCCGCCACACAATGTCGGCGGGCAGCCAGGGCTCCACCGCCCGCTTGAGAATGTACTTTTCGCACGCCCCCTGCAGGCACAGGGTACCGGCTAGCCCAAAGGTCCACTGGGCCAGATCGGGGTCGCAAAAAGGCGATCGCACCCTTAACCCATGGGCCAGCGCCAAATTGGTTGCCCGAGGGTGAATATTCTGCGCCCCCTTCAGCATCAAGCTCGCTCGCCGCAGCCGGTGCAACAGCCCCTGGGCTGCGGTCGGGTCGAGGGCCGGGAATAGCCAGTCCTGGGCATTCAGCGCCTGAACTTCGCCCAGCACCGCAGGCTGAAACACCTGGGCCTCGTAGCCCCACAGCCGATGGAAGGTGCGTAGATATTGCTGGGCAAAGGGTTCAATGCCCTCGGGGTGGTCGGCCTGGTAGAGGCTGGCGGCAATCAGAGGCTTGTTCGTCCACCCGGCAAACAGCTGGTCGCCCCCTTCGCCATTAAAAATCACCCCCACCTCCTGGCTGGCAGCCTGGTTAAGCAGGTACAGCGGCACGGTGACCCCATCGCCAAAGGGCAGATCCAGCGCCCGCGCCGTGGCTGAAACAGCCTCGCGAATGCGGCGGGGCGTCGCCTCCACCTTGACCAGTGGAATCCCTAGGGATTGGGCCACCTGCTCGGCGTAGGGCCATTCGGGCAGGCTGCCTTCGCCAAAATCGAGCGTATAAGCCCGCACCCGCACCCCCGCTTGCACCAGCAGTGCCGCCACAATGGAGGAATCCAGCCCGCCCGACAGCAGCACCCCCACCGACTCATCCCCCAAATCGCCAATCTGGCGCTCCACAGCGGTTTTGAGTAAGTCCTGAAGCTGGGTGATCGCCGTGGCATCATCCTCAAGCTGGGTCGGGCTTTCTCGCCAGTTCACTGAGCTGTGACGGGTGGGAGAAAGTAGCTGCCCCGCACCATCGCCCTCCCAGGTTTGCTCCATGCCTGCCGGTAGCGCCATCACATCTTCTACGGGGGTGAGCGGCGTCGGCACGTAGGAGAAGCAACTGTAGCCATACAGGGCCGCCAGGTTGACCAGGGGCGATTTCCCCTGAGAACGCACCAGGGGCAGCAGCCATTGCAACCGCGAGGCAAACCAGATGCCCTGGTCGCGCTGCATCCAGTACAGGGGCATGCGGCCAAAGGCGTCGCACCCCAGAGTGAGGCGGTCGGTGGATGCCGTGACCCAGGCGTCGGCATCCACGCCAGAGGCTGAGAGGGCAACTCGGCAATCTCCCTGGACAGATGGGAGCTGCCAGTTGCTTAGCTGCGTTTGGGCCACCAGGTCGCTGAGGGCTGGCCGGAGCAAGTCTTCATCGCCGTAGCCCCAGTAGCCGAGGCAGCCTTGGGTCTGGGTCGCTATGGCTGCGATCGCATCCCTTCCCATAGATCCCTAATCCACGGTAAAGGTGGCGTCGCTGAGCTGGCGATCGCCCACAAATGCCACCACTGTCCAGTTTCCCTTTGGCGACTCGGGGCCAACGGTGTAGCGGCAGTAGGTGGGCCACACCGCCGTGGTGATAGTTTGTGTGCGGTACTGATTTTGGTGCACCACCTGGCCGCTGGGGTCACTCCAACTACAGGAGAGGGCCAGCTGCTCCCCCACCGGGGCGTCGGCCAGGGTAATACGGTAGACCAGCTCGCTACCGCCCACCTGGGGAACAACACGGCTGAGACTGCTGCCATCGTCCTGACTCAGGGTGATGCGATCGCCCTGGGCCACCACCTGAGCGAGCTGCTGCTGCTGTCGATTCCCCAGCCACAGCCAGCTGGCCAGGCCCAGCGCCACCACTCCCGCCACCCCCACAACAAGCCAGCGACGGCGACCCTGCTGCACCTTTAGGGCATCCTGGCGCTTGAGCTGCACCATAGCATCGTCTAAAAACTCAGGCGAAAGGTCGAGCTGCTGCAAAATATCCTGTACCTCGACGGCGTCTAGCTCCGCCTGGTGGCGATCAGAGAGACGCTGCACTTCAGCAACCAGGCGCTGCAATTGGGCATCGGTCAATCGCCTATCCATAGGAAGAACGGGGGGTTGAGGGTAAATTATTCACTCGTGTCTAAGGCTATCTTTTTCAGAGCAACTCGGCTAGCGCTCAACCGTTTCTTAAACAATCCAAGGAATTAGGCTAACTAGGCCGCAAAAGCTTCACTGAGGCTATTCCATACGCTCGATTACCGTAGGGAGAAGATCAGCTCTCCAGCAGGCGATCGCTCCTGGCTCTCACTCACTGGCGAGATTTCAGCTTTAGCTAAAGCTCAGTTTATTTCTCTTGACTAGATACAGCAGACACGGCCGATAGCCAAAGAATTGTTGTCGTTGGGGGATGGAGATCTTGGGCAGTTTTTTCGGCAATAGGCTATCACTGCCGAAAAGCGGGTTGCTTTTGGAAGCGGGTCAATAGGACATGCCCTGCGGTCTAAGCCACCAGCATTCTAGACATCTTCTAGGCAACATCGCAGACTTCCGTCAGCAAACCACAGCGATCTGCCTCCATCAATCCTTTGGCTTGCGCAGGTATAGCGCTGAGTCGGAGACGTTTTCAAAAGCTAGACTGCCAAGGAGAGAACCCGATGGCCCTGACGCTGATATTCAAATACTTTGGATCCATTTTCGACCCAAATAGCTCCATATACCCTCAAACGTTTCATTTGGCGATTTGAACGAGGGAAACAAATGTTTATAACCAGTGAACCATTTGGGTACACATGGGTACATATGACCCACATTTTCGGCGGCAGCCGTGAATATACGTCTAGAATCTGCAATTAAAGTGTGTGGGGAAAGTTCATTACTCAGGAAAGAGAGATTCCTTTTTCCCCAGCAATAGCTTCAATTTTTTCTAACACCGAGTCAACTTGAGCGAGATGTTCTTGCACCCTTTGGTCATTCAAAAGCGACTTTCGTCTGCGAATATTTTTCAGCCGGGTATAGATACGTTCTTGAACCGGAACAGTGGCCATGATAATTCCAGAATTATCGACCTCGCTCTGAAGCTGGGTCGTTGGCATGATAATTCCAGAATTATCAACCACATCGCGAGGGTTTATTCCTTGAGACTGTTCAACGTATTTCAGGTGATCAATCTTTTCCTTGAGTTGAGTCTTGGTTGCTGTTTTGCTGAACTCGATCAAAACAGCTTGATGATGTTCCGGTGTTCTGTTGATTAAAGTAGCGCTAGTAGGACTAATCTCCCCAGAGCGCACAGCTTCAATGATTTGAGCATTGAGGTTCAGCAGTGGAAGGCGATTAGAAACGAAACTGCTGACCTTCAGACCAAACTCTTCTAGAACAGCTTCGATGATGGCAACCTTGTCACCATTGGCTTCGACCAGCTCAGCTCCATCTCCCCTCGATTGATAGTTTTTGATGGCAATCAAGAATTGCTTCACCTCTTCAAAGGTTTGGCCCAGCCTAAGTTTAAGCAGACTGAGGATAGAATCTGTCTCCTCAATAGCACTAATCTCTTCGCTCAAAAGATGGGCAATCAAAGCAACTTCGAGCGCCGTTTCATCGCTCATCTCAACCACCATCGCCGGTATGAAGTCAATCCTGAGTTCTGTACAGCAACGCCATCGCCGTTCCCCACTAATGGTTTCGTAAAGGCCATCGGCGGCGCGGCGCACCAAAATCGGCTCCAAGACCTGACCGTGTTTTTGGATAGAGTCTCGCAGCTTAGCCAGCTTTTCCGGATCAAAATAGCGCCGGGGTTGCTTCAAGTTGTCCGGAAGTCGTAAAGCTACAATCTGGGAAACCGGGATCTGAATAAATCCGGCTTCTCCAGATCCATTGGCCTGGGTTAATTTGAGCTGCTCAATTTCGGCCCTGAGGCGATCTAACTCTTCTTCTTTCTGAGCCCCGACAGCTTGCTCAAACATAGTAGTCATGGGGCGTCTGCTATTTCTTGCCATTAGTTCTCTCCTACCGTTGCTAGGGTGATGGCGACTGCAATATCTTTGTAGATTTCATTGATGGGTTCTTTGGGTCGATAGATTCCCAACGGCAAACCAACAGCAGCAGCATTCGCGATATAGGCGCTATCTCTAATCGTGGGGAATAGAGGAATATTCATCTGGTTAAGAATGACAGGTAAGCTCTCAACCCCCTCAAGCTGGGATAGGCCTAGGTTGTCTCGGTGCATGGCCCGATCTTTGAAACCATTGGGAACGACTCCCAAAATTTCTGGCGTTGGCTTTAGTCGTAGGTCTCGACGAGTTTCATAAATCCAGTTCAGCAATTTCGCTAGGGCGTCGATATCTTTGTCTTCTGGCTTTAGGGTTAGCAAAATATGGGTGGATGCGGCCAGGGCGACGGTGTGAACCTGCTCAATGGTGCCTGGGCAGTCAAAAATGACTACGTCATGAGGGAGAGGATGGTCCTCTAGTTTGTCAGCGAGGAGGTATTCACCCCGTTTGGTTAACACTAGTCGTTGAGACGTTTCGGTCAAAATCAGCCCACCCAAGCAGGCATCAATGCCTGGGATAACATCCTGCCACACTGGATTCAGGGGATAATCGCCTGAAAATTCTGGTCGTAAAATATAATCGACGGTTTCATCAGCGTTGAGCGGATCTTCTAGCCCACAAAACAGGGTTAAGGATCCATTTGGATCGCAGCCAAATAGGGCGACTTTCTTGCCCATACCAGCTAATTGGTAGGCAAGATTCACCGCTAATGTTGTCTTACCGACACCGCCGCTGTTTGACATGATGGCAATTCGTTTTTGCAGCATGAATGATTTGCCTGTGTAGCGTAGCCTGCCCCTATAGTATTAGGCGCAAGCTGATAATTCCAGTATCTAGTGAAAAAACCGCCATATTTTTGCTTGCTCTCAGTTTAGGGCAAGCATACTAGACAAGAAAATTACCCCGTTTTCCCCTCTTGGGAGGAGCAGGGGTGGGTCTACTCTAGCCAGCAGCATCTTCGCTAAAGACAGTAGCACCATTGCCGTATGCGATTGACCCACCCCGCCCTCCGGACACCCCTCCGAGGAGGTGCAGGGGTGGGTCTGCTGTGTTGGGGGCAACCTCGTTGAAGATTGCGAGCTTTTGCAAAGCACTCACTCCAACTTCTAGCCAGACAGGCAACTAGCTAGAAGACAGCATGATAATTCTGGAATTATCATGCTATAAAATATCGGTCTTAGGGCTGGCTAGGCAAAGTCTCTAGACAGGAGAGTGTTCTCGGGGAAGTACAGTCATTTCGAGGAGCTATATCTTGCTTGGGGCAGTCGATACTACTATATGCAGGCTGTAAAAGGACTGATCCGCGACTTCAAGCTTAAAACCACCCAATAGTAGACACAGCCACAATTGCACTAGTGGCCATCCGAGTTGCTCGCGAAGCTGTAAAAGATAAATTGGTTGTGGATTAGTTTGAAACCAGGCGGTAATTTCAGCAACCCAATCCTGCACTCGTTCCTCATGAGCCACGGCCAGGGATGCTACTTTTTGCTCAGCTAGTTCTACCTGGTCTAACATTTTCAAGATATTTTCTTTTGGCACGGCCCCAACAACCGTCTCCTCATCTGGCTCAGAGTCTGTAGGCTTAGCTTTATGTCTTCGTTTGGCTGGGGTCGTTAACTCAGAAAGGTCTACGTGCTGTGTCTGTCGAACGAGGCCCTGCAACCAATCACTGGGCAAAGCTGGATCTTGGGGGTCATGGATATTCTCCCAATCGTCTAGTAGCGATTGAGCCTTAGACCTGTGCAACTCAGCCAGTTGCTCGATCGCCTTCCCCCCGAGCTGAAGTTGGTCTTGAATCGCTAATTGAGCCCAAAAAGGTTCAATCTGTTGCCACAGAGATTGAACGTCTGCCAGCAACGGATTTTCGGCGGCATCTTCTAAGACCAGATCCAATTCCAGTTCCAGCTGATTGAAATTCATTGGCTCTCCTCAGCAACTAAATGAGGTTTGAGCGGGCAGCTCTTAATCGGGCATTCCGTGGGTTCTAGGCGGATTTCGGGCTCAAATTTTGTAATCCCATATCGCTCGCGCAGGGTCTTCAGCACATCCACTAAATACTCTTGGATCTTTTGGTTCCTCATCCCGGAGCAATGGATGGGAGTTACATCAAGCAAATGCTTCTCCCCTTCCCATACAGAGACTGATATGGCGTGTAAAGGGGCATCTTGGCGCTTTTGGCGGTAGAGGTATAAGTAGGCTACCGGCTTTAGTGCGATCGCTATGGAGATGGTTTCCGGGGCATGGCCAGACTGATTTTCCTGTGCTGATTGGCGATAGATGCTGCGGCGAGACGCGTTGCTGTCACGGCGGTTGCGATAGTGCGATCGCCGACGATGACAACGACTTTCCTCCCAGCATCCATCACCCTGGGCTCCGTGAAGCTGCCGGGCCTCATCGACAGAAAGCTGGGCACAGTGGAGACATTGCGGATTAATTCGTCTAGGCATGGCCCTGGTGCATCTTGCAACTTAGCGAACTGATTCAAAGAAGCCTATTCAAAGTTCACCCAAGAGGCTGTGATCCCTACAGATAGGGCCGATCACGGGCCTCGGCCTCAATTCCTGCCTATCCATTGCTAGGTAGTGTAAGTTTTAGTGTAAGTAACCTCTTCCAACCATTATAGTTCAGTGTCCCTACCTAAGATCGAAGGAAACATCGATCAACGAAAGACGAAGCAAAGCTCACCAAAAAACTACTTACACTAAAACTTACACAACGTAAAATTTACCGCCCAAGGGCAAGATAAGCTTCTATCAATCCACCCGTCGCCACCCAGTTCCGATGCCCTTTGGCTGAAGGGAAGTGAAACAGATTGGTAAGGCTTTCAAATTTCTCCGCGCAGATACCGAAGCAACTCATCAATCCCCTTAAATCGGCCAGATTCACCCAAAGCTAGAGTTCGGCGGAGGGGTCGCAGGGTCGCAGCACAGAGGGCTAGGAACGTTTCGGTATCTTCGGGTTGCTCTGGGCCACAGTGTTGTTTGCGGAGACTCTCTACCCAAGCTTCGATATCGCTCAGCTTAACCTTGTTCTTCGCCTGCTCCCACAGAACTACGGCCATAGCTGCGTCGTCTTTGACGCGGTATCGCTCTCGATAGGCATCGATCATAGTCAGCAGAATGACCGCATCGGCTGTTGACAGCACCACGTCATTACCGGGTGTCTTTTCAACCACTACGGTGGGCTTATCTACAAGCCAATCTAGCCCTTTTGTGCTGCCAGCTTGTTCGGCGTACCAGAGCCCTCGCAGATGCTCTCTATCGAAGATAATTGGCCGATTCTGTGGGTCTTCAGCGTCAACTAAGCTTTGCCCAGCCTCTGCTCTAGACTTCAGCGCATTGCAGATTCCATCGAGGGTTTTGGGAGTTGGTGGCCGCAACAGCTTTCCTTTGACGATGTTGGCGGCCCCATGGCGAGAGAGCCCGATCGCATCAGGCGCGCGGGTGAAGTCCGGGTCGCCATCATCCCCAGCCAGAAGGAGCGAAATGATGCGAGGCAGTGACAGCCGGTAAGCCCCTTCGCCGCCGTAGTCGCGGATAAATGAGCCACCGACGCTATCATCCAGCAAAATTCATCTCTCTCTCAATCTTGGGGGCTGAGGGGCAAAGTTCATATTGAAATCTCGTCACCGTTAGCAAGCACCGACCATCCTCTCTCATAGGCGGTATCTACGGCATGTCCTGGCAGATAACGACGGAGCGGAACCAGGGTTCCTTGGTCGAACAGAATTTTCATTAGCTAGCTGACTGATTCAATACGGTGAGTTCATGATCTAAAAGAGTTTCTATCTGTGCCCGAGTTACCCCAGGAAAGCATTCCAGAAACTGATTGATCGACGCACCATCCTTAAGATTTTCAAAAAAGGCAGGTATGAGAACGCGAGTGCATCGAAAAACCCACGCGCCGCTGACCTTATCTGGACTACGTTCCAGTATGTCGTTCAGCTGAGTTGATGTATCCATAAAATTAAGCCAGCCAAACTACTAGCTCCCAAAATTTCGAGGGCTGGAGGGCAATCACACCCCTACTAGGCAACGCCAGGCCTTTTCCTTAGCTAGCCAGCCGCTGCCAGAGGCGAGATATTTCAGCCAGCAGGATCTGAATGTTCTGGGTGAAGGCGCGGTGCTCGGTGCTGTTGGATTCGCGATCGCGGCGCATTTCCGCCAGTTGTTCGTCAAGGCTCTGTCGCCAGGTCACGCGATCGGCCCTAGCCTCTTCTAGCAGGGTTTCAAATCGCTGGTTGTGTTCTTCGTGCAGTGCATCGAATCGAACTCGATCGATCCCCTGGTTATGGGAATTGTCTTCAATGCGCACAGCGAGGTCTGCTCGAGTGGAGCTAGTGGCTTCTTCGGTATCTATAGCGATCTCTTCGATGCGGGTAGCCCAGGCCTCTACTGCTCTGGCGTTGCTGTTAGCGATCGCCAGGGTGCTGTCAACCAGAACTTGGGTTCTTCCTAGCTGAGCCTGGGTGCTATCAATCTGAGACTGAGTTCTTTCGAGTTGGGCCTGCATCTGCTGCTGACCGGCACTGAACGCCGCCTGGCCCTCAGCCAATGCCTCAAGGATGGCTTCTATGCGATCAAGTCGTTCAACACTGGCAGTCATAGGGGTAATGTCGTCGGTTGATTCACTTATAGTAATACATAGGTATCGAATAAACCAAGACAGTGGCCAGCGGCGACCCGCATGGGCATGTAGGTCCTGGTCTTGAAAGACGCGATCGCCGTAACAGGGCATTCCCAAAAGGGTGTGAGAGTTACTGCCCTTCTAGGAGATTCTCAATATCCCGCATTCCCGGCAGAATGCGCAGAACCTCTAGCCGATCTTCTCTAACCCGGTACACCACAATATAAGGCGTCTTGCCGATCTTGGGGGTGACCAACTCCCTGGTGCCGAACACTCGACCAGTTTTGCCCATATTTGGCATCGCAGCCAGCCCTTGGATTAACTTTCTGAGGCGATCGCCAACCAGGCGGGCAGCCTCTGGGTTGTCGGCAGCGATGTACGACCGAATGCTGGCCAGGTCTTTAACCGCAAGCGACAGAAAGACTATACGCATGGAGCAGGCTGTTCATCCTCGGTGCCCCAGGACTCAAGCCAGGCGTCCACGGCATCCCACTCGACCCACTGGGCGGTTGGGCTATCGGCCAGAGCAACGGCTTCCTCGATGCGCTCGATTTGCCAGGCTTCTTGCTCAAGATATTGGGCGATCGCCTCAGCGGCCAACCAAGACTTGCTGCGCTTGGTGCTGAGCGCCAGAGCGTCGAGCTTGGCTTTTAGATCTGGGGCTAACCTGACCGTGACGACTTCACTTTGGGACATGGGGTGACCCTCCTTCTACGGCCAGTGTAGCGAATGTATAGGGTGTATACAAGTGAATTAGCGATCGCAGCAACTCTCCTAAACAGCGCAGGTTGAAACATTTCCTAGACAAGCGTTGGAACGCTCCAACGTTCAACTTGCCGGGCCAGAAAGCTTGCTTTTTCTTACCAAAAATTTTTTGACTTTAGCTAAAGTCGGCTATTATATTATATAGGTAAGCAAGCACCGAGCACCCTAAAGGCACTCACTATGCCCAAGAAATCTGTCAGCCCCACAGTCGTCCGCCCTAGAGCCATTAGCCCCAGGGGGGCGAAGGTGCAAACGCAGCGAATCGGCATTGATCAGACGGTTTATCTGGTCAGGTTTTCGATCAAGTCTGGGCCGGGGAGCTGTCAGATGCCGAAGAGCAATCTACTCACCAAGACTTCGCTGAACCTGGCAGCGGAGGGGGTTTCCTCTAGTTCAAGGCTGAATGACCTATTTAAAGCAGAGTGGACGGGAGACCCAATTACCACCCGGAACCCTGACGGTGAGGAGGTCTATCTGATTGTGCCGGGCGATGTGGTGACGATGGCCTGGTGCCACCATAAGCTCACCTACATCGCGCAGTCGGCGCAGTCTCTGGGCGAGTGCCTTGGCAAAGAGGAGGGGTGGATGTTTGCCCCTGAGCAGTTCCCCACGCTGCTAGATCGTATTGAGCTGGGCCGGGCGCGGGCCGAGCAGCTAGTAGCCATCTGCCTAGCGGTATATGACGAGGCACACGATCGCCACATTCAACGGGTTGAGAGAATCGTAAGCAAGATCAGAACGGCTTTGATGAGCGAGATTGATCGGGTTTCGGCCAACATCGATCAGGCGATGGATCGCGATCGAGAACCTGACCCCGCTGACGTGGCCACGCTGCAATCGGCCCAGCAGCAGCTAGAGCTGTTGCCCAAGTTTGAGTTCAAACTGCTGAAGAAATTTCCGAAGCGAGGAAAGCTGGCAAAAGCCATTCGCTTTGGCAACTCTGAGCCAGAGCCGATGGCTTCGATGGTCGATCTGGTGAAGGAGAATGCTGAGGCCCAAGTGGCGATCGCCCAGGCCGAGGAAGCCTCTACCGCAGCGGCCATTCGACGCACGGCTCTGTACGGCATGTCGGCAATGCGAGAAACCGTGCAGGAAAAGGTCGAACAAATGATCGATGACTTTAACGGGCATGTGGCTGACGCGCTCTATACCCTGGATGGGGTGAAGGAGAGGGGCCAGTTTAGTACCCGCATTGCCAATCGGGTGCAGGGGCACCTGGCTCGGCTGGAGGTGTTGGCCCAGCTGTTGGCGCGGCTGCAAGCTCTGGGGGATGGCCGCAACAGCAGCCTCGACCAGGGGGCAATGCTGGCTCAATTGCGGGAGTTTCAGGCAGCGTTTGAGCTGGATGAGCGCAATGGGGGCACGGGGCGCGATCGCCTGTTAGAACGGCTGGATGGCTTTCGAGTCGATATGCAGGGGGCGATTTTGCGGGCACAGATGGAGGGTGACGGCGCAGACCGACTCGCTAGCTGGGCGGAGGTGGGCACGGTGCTACTGGGTGACGAGGCGGGCAGCGGCGAAGAGGCTGTCCAGATTCCTTTGTCTGCTGTTGTACAGAGTGATTTGGGCTTGCTTATCTGACCCACCCTAACCCACTTCGACAGGCTCAGTACGGGCCTCCTAGGAGGGGATGGTCAGCATGCTGTTGTAGAGGGGATGATCTCTCTTGGTTGAAGAGGCGGAGCCGGGAGGGCTAGGGCACAAAATTGAGGCGCTACGCGAGAGAAAAGATTAAGGACTGTAAAGGGCAAGAGGGGACAAGCGCAAAGGGCAATTAAAAAGCCCACGAGGAAGCGCAAACAATACGGAGACCGAGGTAGCTATACCTGAGGGCGTGCGCATCCCAGTTACGGTAGGCCGAGCGGCAGTACCCCGGATCGCTTTCCCAAGAGCCACCCCGCACTATGCGACGCCCTTCATCCCTATCAATAATCCAGGCGCTGCCATCGGTCGGTGCCCCTTCATAACTAGGGTGCCAGTGGTCAAGGCACCATTCAAAAACATTGCCATGCATATCAAACAGACCAAAAGCATTGGCGACCCCAGACTGGCCGACTGCCATAGTGGCCAGACGGTACTCGCCTTTAGCCCCATTGTCATAGGTATAGTTGCCATTGTAGTTAGCCAGATCGGTAGAGAGAGTATCACCAAAATGGAAGGGAGTTGTTGTTCCACCTCGACAGGCGTATTCCCATTCAGCTTCGCTGGGTAAGCGATAGAGTTTGCCCGTATGTTGAGAAAGTCTGTGGCAAAACTCCACGGCATCGTACCAAGATATAGACTCTACGGGGCGGTGGTTGCCTTTTGCATTAGAAGGGTCTGAATCAAGATCCCGATTTACCCTAGG
Organism: Nodosilinea sp.; assembly: GCA_041739575.1. GTDB lineage: Bacteria > Cyanobacteriota > Cyanobacteriia > Phormidesmidales > Phormidesmidaceae > Nodosilinea. Next base: position 31,720 of record JBGSNT010000095.1, read on the forward strand.
CAGGCTCGCCACGGCTCGCCACTGGGACTGGGTAACCGGGAACTGGCCCATGGCAAAGGGCGCTACCGTTACCTGATGCTGGGCTTCTACATCTTTGCCGACTGTATCTGGATAAACAGACTGGTAAAAATCCCGTACCTTTTCATCGGAGGGTGACCCCATGAGAAACTCTCCCCCAGGAATATCCACCAAATTAAGGGTGAGCTGATCGCCCAGGGGTTCCTGCCAGACCTGAATCGGTTTTATCTGAGTGGTCACTTGTCCCTGGTGCAAGGTCACCACCAGCACCGGCATAGCTGCTCCATTCTCACCACCAATTAACCACAGGGCACGGCCCGCTCCCTGACGCAGGGTAAGGGGCTGGCCAGCGTCGTAAAGGGTACTCAGAAGTTGCTCCTTCCCCGCTTTCAGTACCCCCAAAGCTTCAGCGGCACTGCGCCGAACCGTGGCCTCTTCACTGGGATCGTTCAACAGATTTAGCAGGGCAGTTTTGCCGATCGCCAGCTTCCCTAGAGTTTCAGCTGCGGCCTGTCGTGCCTGGGTTGGTTGGCTACGGTTCTCCAACATCCCCACCAGGTTTTGTTCAGCGGTGCGAGCAGCGGCCCCATAGGTGCTCAGTTCTTCTGCCGCCCGGATGCGATCCTTCAGGTTGGGTTCAGAGAGGTCGAAGATCAGCCGGCGAATGCGGCGGGTTTCTTGGGCCTGGCGCAGCTCTTCTGGGTCGATTTGAGCTTTGCGGGCCAGTTGATCGGCTAGCCCTGGGGGAATGCCCTCATTGTGAGCGTCGTCTAAACAGCAGTCGCGCAGGGCCAGCAAAAAGCCACGCACAATCTCTGGAGTTTCGTTGGCCTTTGCTAGCTTCTGATCAAGGGTCTCGAAAAAGCTTTGCCAGGCGGCGGTGGAGTCGTCTTGCTGGCTGTAATGATCGACCAGGTAGGCGGCGGCCAAGTATTCTGCCAAGGGGTCAAGGAAAACCCCGGTGAGATCACCGGAGTCGGGGGTTTTCAAAAATTGCAGACGTTTTTCTAGATACTCTAGGCGGGCCGGGGCTGCGCCAGCATCGGTTTGGGCTAGGGTGGCGATCGCCGTCTCTTTTTTGATCCAGTTAGGGCGGTAGGTGGGCTCTACACAGGCCCAGGCAATAGCCTTGGCATCGCGCTGCACCGCTAGGTCATCTCGTTTGTTGGGGGCTTCGATAGAGCGGTTGAGCTGGTTTAGGTAGCTGAGCATGAGCCGAGGTACCGAGTCGGGCAAAATGCCTCCGGCCCCTTCTCGCTCTCGAATCATGTGGTCGATATAGAGGCAGGCCAGCAGGGCCGTGATGCTCTTGTCGGCAGTCATGCGGCGCAGGCGATCGCAGCCACTGGAATATTCGTCGTCGTCAAACAGGTCTTGCTTGCCCTTAGCCACTAGGTAGGCCGACTACCCCTGTTAAGGTGAACAAATGAACTAATTCTTGGTATCCGGTCGTTTCAGCGATCGCACCCAAAATTGGGAGTCGCAATCAAGGTCTCGTGGTTTTTCTTTTCTCAGGGATAAAGTGGGCCAAGGCTCGCAACCCTTGTTTTCACGTTAGCCATCATGCTCATTTTGTAGTACAAACAGTCACCTTAACAGGGGTAGTAGGCCGACATAAAGGGCCAGAGGCGACCTGACTCAATTTGCAGCGGTCTGAGGGTAGTCTTGGGCAGACTACCCAGGCGATCTTGCTCCTTCAGGCGCGAGGTGATCACCAGAGCTTTGGCGGGGAAGTCGGCCAGGTGGGGGGCGATCGCCTTACGGGTAGGGGTTCCCATCTCCGAGAGGTGATCGACAATTACCAGAATGCGCTGCCGGTGCAGCAGTTTTTCTACCAGTTCGGCGGGTAGGGGGTCAGCCTGGTTGGTGAGGGCGGTGAGTTGGCCCCGAACCGCTTCGAGCAGGGTAGTGCCATCGTCCAGGTCAGTTTCGATCAGCACCGGCAGCAGGCGATGTTTGGCCAAATGCCGATCTAGACCCCAGCCGGCAATTTGACAGGCCAGGCTGGTTTTTCCTGCCCCTCCCTCGCCGGTAATTAATAGCAGCGCTGGCTTCTTTTTAAAGGTGGGGGCCAAATGATCGGGGCTGATTTCACTCACTGTGGTGTCATCTAGCCCCACCGGCAGAGGAATATGAATTGTTTTCCGTTTCACGGTATCCAGCCGCAAAAACTCAGCCTGGGCCGTCTGCCAGTGCTCTTCTATCCAAGCATCGAGCACCCGATCGCGATACTTCAGGGGTCGCACCAGGGTCAGGGGCACCTTCCACTTTGTCCAGGGCAAGGCAATATCACTGGAGGGCATCTTGAGCAACCAGCGGGGCCGCAGGTACAGCACCCCTAGGTAGCCGGTTAACGCTAGCCCCGCCACCAAAACGGACACCAGATGCTCTTCTAAAAGCTGGTCAGCGCGATCAATCAAGGTGGGGGATGCCGGAGCAGGGTCTGGGTCGGCCTGGGCCAGCGCCAAAGGAGCCACAGTACCAACGCTGAGACAAGTCGCTGCGATCGCCGCCAGGGGCAACCGCAACTTTGACCTAACCCCGCCCCTAGAACGACCATGGGGCATCCGTTGAGAGCTTAAATTTGGCATCGACCCAACAAAACAAGCAGCATCAAGTCAGAAAGCGGCTGCAACCAACAGCCTGGGAGCCGTTTTACCGATATACAGCTATTAAACTCTAAATTCCTCAATGCCCTGGTGTTGATTGCAACTAGGACACTCAAGTGGGCGCGTGAACCACTATTTTCCTCGTAATTTCGTCAGTTCACAGGAACGTCAAAGATTGACTTCTCAGTCATTTTGCCTTATTCTATTATATAGGTAAGCAAACACTATCACTACACAGCAGGCTTTCCCATGTCGCATTTCACCAAATTGAACGGCTCGGCATTTCCGCGATACCTACAGCTCGTAGAGGCGTTGCGGCGCTGCCAAATTCCCGCAGAGTACATCCACGTCACCCTTGATGTAGCCCGCCGTGCGATCGCGCAGATGGGGCCATCTTTCGAGGGCCAGAGCTTCTACGGTCTGACTGGCTGCACCCGCCTGGTATCCCCAGAGAGCGCCCGGTCCACTCGCTTCACAGCAGAGCAATCTGAACCCTGTCACATTCTGGTGATGGAAGTAGGCATGGCCGCATTTGGCGCGGCGGCAGGCGGCAGAGAAACGGGCATCCTACCGCCGACCGGGGCGGCCAGCTGGTGCGGTCGGCAGCAGGCCCAGCTCGGGTTTAGCATCGACCCCAAGACCGGGCACCTGATTCCCCACGGAGATATCTACGAGACCGGCCCGCAGGCGATCGCAGCGATCGCAACCGCCTATACGATTGTCGGAGTCACAGGGCACGGCAGCTATCCCGGCGACCCGACCAAAGCTGTACAGATGGTGAATCTCCCGGATGGTGGGTTCCGGTTAGTCATCAAGAACCGGGCCAGCGCCCAAGTTGCCCCAGCCCTTCGGTTCTAGATGCCCTTGTTTACTCCACCGATTCACCTAATCACCCAAGGGGAAGCGACGTTATGACTGCAACTCCAGATTTTTTCAAAGACATCCCGGTAATGACACCTGAGGCATTGGCCCAAGACAGCGGACTCTACGCCCTGGTAGACATCAACCCGGAGGGAGCCGTTGAGATTGAGGCTATAAACGGCAATGGCCAAGACTGTCTTCAGCTCACCGCTGACATAGAGGCAGGGTTTGGAGGCGTGGTTGAGCGCACCCTAAAACCAGAGGCCAAAGGCGATGGCCTGGCCAATCAAGGGGCGGTTGCCGCTCACCAGCAAAACCGTACCCACATCACTTTCTAGCCATGGCCAAAAAGCGCACAATAAACCCGAAACCCGTGGCCGAACTTGAGGTCACTGCACCTCGCCGCAGCGATGAGGTGATGCGAAATTTTGTCGCTGCCTTTGGCGCGGCGGAGGGGGTATCAACCCTATCTTTTGCCCCACCCCAGGAACTCAGCACCCTGGAGAGCTTAGCCACCCTAGTCGCCCCACGGTTCAACGGCTGGCGAGCCGCTGGGCTCAGTACCGTAGCTCCTGAGAACACCCCAGGTCAACGTTCCCCAGCTACCGCCGCCGCCGAGCAACTGGTAGAGCGGTTCGAGGAGCTAGAAGCGATAGCCCCTAGGGAGCTAATCAACGCCCTCAGTAAGGGAGAGATGGGTACAGCGATCGATTTCCCGGTCTACGTTTTTGACATGGCCTGGGGGCTACGACGCTCCTTTGTGATCAGTAGGCGTCTGGAGTTTTTGACCCAAGCCCAGCTGCTAAAACAGCTCAAGGCAGTTCATAGCAACTTGGCTGAGATAGCTGAGATCAGCAGTGGCAAGGGCTACGGCAGATGGGAAGACATCACCGCCTCTGTGGGCCTATCGACCGCCGCGACCGTGGCAGAGACCAAGGCTGCGCTGAAGGAGGCGTTTGAGGCGCTAGTGGTAGCCCTCTATAACTTTGGGGCCGGGCTGCGCTACGATCTGACCCAGCAAGCCCCTGCCGATCTGGCCTTTCAAGTGCTCGACTGGGTTTCGGGAGAACGTGGCCCCGTGCCCAATGGGATTTTTGTCATGCTCGACATGCACGAACCCCTGGAGTTTTCTGTGGTCTGCCAGCGGAGACTCAAGGCTCTGGCCTCCAGCCTGCGCAAGACCCAGCGACGGCTGATTATTGCCGGGAGCAAGACCGACTTTTTGCCCCGCTGGGCTGCTCACGGGGTGATTCCCCATTACACCATCGAACTGCCTGATCAGGCTGAAATTAAGTGGCGGATAGCCCAGCAGCTGAGCCAAACCACAGCGGCCTTAGAGCGCCGCGATCGCGTTGTAGAAAACCGTTTAACCCACTCCGACCTACGACGGCTAGAGGTGGCCGCGCGCGGGCTAACGGCGGAGGAGATATCTGGTGCGATCGTCAAGGCCGTGGTGGGGCCAGCCGTAGCCCAATCTATCGGGGGTGACGAGGGCGAGGAAAAACCACCTGTGGTGATTGGCCCGCACCTGATTGAGGCCCTTACCAGCGTGAAGGTGCAGAAGCTGAATAGTCTGGGGGTCAAGTTCACCCCAGCCGGGGAAACCAAGGCTGGAGGAATGCTCGGCCTCAAGACTCGACTCGATAAGTTCAAGCGCCTATTTTTCTTAGCCGAAAACCCCACTCCCGCCAGCAAAGCCCTGGGGGTCACCCATCCCAAGGGCATGATCGTGTTTGGCGTATCCGGCACTGGCAAGAGCTTGATCGTCAAACAGGTGGCCGAAGACTGGGGGCTACCCTGCATTCAGATCAACGTTTCTGCTCTATTTGGTTCGCTCTTGGGGGAGACCGGAGAACGCTTCAGACTGATGCAGGAAACGGTCAATAGCTGCGCCCCCGGCATCGTATTCATTGACGAGATCGACAAAGCCTTTGCCGGAATGGGCCAGGGAGGCGACGGCGGCACCTCCGCCCGATTGATGGGTGACTTTCTTACCTGGTTACAAGAGCACCCCCTTGGACTGTTCTTTGTGGCAACCGCCAACAACTTGCTAGAGCTTCAGGCCAAGTACCCTGAACTGCTCCGCAAGGGCCGTTTTGATGAAATCGTCTTTGTGGACGTGCCCACCCTAGACGAGCGCAAAGATATTCTGGCTATCCACCTAGCCAAGCGAAACACTACTCTGGGCGACGGCGACCTCACCACCGCTGCTCAGGCTATGGCCCACATGACCGGAGCCGAAATTGCCGAGGTCGTCAACAACGCCACCCACCCCGCCCTCGATGCTGCCCGGGACCATATCATTCTTGACGACCTCCTAGAGGTCGCCGCAGAGGTGTCACCGGCATCGTTGGCCCCCGCTAATGCCACAACGATCAACGCCCTGCGCGAGTGGGCTGCCACTAACGCTATCCCCGCCAATGGCGAAAAGCCTGCCCGTCGCACCCCTACCTCCATTCATCCAGAAATGATGGGCGGTGCCTCAGACGGGCTAAATCTGTAGGCCATGACCACCCGTTGGGGCGTGGTACTCTGGCATACAGGTAAGGGTTCACGTATGGGTGATTCAAGGTCAACACATCCTGCAAAGCAGAAAAAAACCCGCGAGCTGTGGGGGCCGCAACATATTTTAGAAACCCCCCAGCAGCTAGAAAAACAGATTCAGCAGGTGTCACCCAACGACCCCAACCGAGACTGGATTATCACCCGACTGGCACTGTTGCTTCAGATTAAATCTGGGGCCGCTCGCAGTGCCAGGACGGCAGCCCATAATCTAAACATACCCGTCGTAACCGCCATGAAATGGCTGGGGGCCTACCGAGAGAATGGCATCAATGCCCTGCTCACCTATGATGTGGGCGGCAACCCTGGCACCCCACGTCAGCCGAAGGAGTCCCCGGAGAGTAGCAAGGGTCAACCATCCACCAAGCGTCGTACTCGCAAAACCACCTCCACACAGGGAGCCTCTAGGCAAACCCTACGGGTGACGAGCGAGCTGGCAGAACGCATCGATCTCTTTGTGTCCAGCCAACTGGGAGACTCCCTGGCGGGGAAACTGCGCCCATCTGGCGGGCGAATTTACCAACGCCTGGTTGGTCAGCTGATGGCTAGAGGGATGGCGGTAGAGTATTGGGGTGGCCTGGAAGACAGCGATTCTCCAGGGAGGCTGCGCCAACGCCCCAAACTAGATAGCTCCATCACCATTAGCTTGGATGAGGTCAGCGGCCTAGATGTGCGACTCAAGGATATTCCTACCCAGGATCGGGGGCGCTACCTGCGCCATCTGCTGAGCGCTGGGTTGGATCTGGCAGAGCACCCATAGCAAGCGAAACGCCCGCTCTAGGAATCCACCAGGTTTTGTTTTGAGCTTTAGCTAAAGTTCATTTGGATCGATGCCGAGTTCTTTCAATTTAGCAAAGGCCCGGTCGCGCTCCTCTATCACCTGCTCAGGGTCTTTGAAGCGATCGCCATTGGGATAGAACACCTCCAACTCACCCTCAAACAGCTCAAAGCGAATTCCGAGGGTGGGAGAAGTCCAGGGAAAATTCATTGCCATGATGGGGGTGAAATCGCGATCAGCGCTAGAGCGAATGAGGCTCCAAAAATCAAAGGATTCTGGATCGTAGAAGTACATCTCCAGAACGCCGTACTTGCCATAGAAGGCCTGCTTGGCCAGCATTTCCCTGGCTGTATTGCTGGGGGAGAGAATCTCAAAAACAACCTGGGGGGCAATATTATCTTCCTTCCACTGCTTATAGCTGCCTCGGTCACCATCGGGTCGCCCGATCACCACCATGACATCTGGGGCCTGGGCCGGAGCGGGGGGCGTTTCCACTTGAACCGGGTACCAGAGCAGATCTCCGGCTACAAATGCCTCTTGGTCTTTCAATAGCCGCTTGAGATTACTGACCAGACGAACAATCCAGCGATACTGGATGGTGTTATCTGCCATGGGCTGGCCATCAGAGTCAGGATAGAGAACCTGGGGAACGCTGGAGCTTTGAACCATGGGGAAGTTCTTCAGCAGAGGTCAGGATAAACACATTGTAGTGGCAGTGACTCTATCTGAAAGGGCCGATGAATTTTAGGGAATCTAGCGCTGCCTCTGGCTTGCTGTAGGTGAGACACCTGCTGCCCGGTACTAGCTCTGGGCTGCTTTGCCATCTTCTGCCACGACCCCAAGCTTCTCGGGGTTGATCTGAAATTGAATAATGGCTGACTTCTTTTTCCCAGGAATCTCCTGCGCGCCTAAGAGATATCCGCCTTCTCTCAGTTCTTCAACGGTGCGCCAAAAAATTTGGTTGTTTCGGGAAGAGTTGCGGCCCAGCAGGTCTAAATTTTTGAATAGATACCGCTTTGAAATACTCAGGTATTGCCCGTCTTGGAGTCTGTCCCATTTTATGCGGCTTGCCAGATAGACCAGCAGCTTGGTTTTGTAGTCGTGTTTAGTGTTTCCGCCGAGCTTCTGGCTGATGTCTAGGCTATTGGCAAACAGGACGTAGTCGCCGGTGCGGGCAGGGCCATCGAAAAACTCTAGGGAGATGGTGTAGGCATCGGCTAACTCATAGGTGTAGTCGGCAGCTTTTACGAGATCGAAGTTGCGGGGGACATTCTCTATCTCGTAGTCTTTGATGCGCAGCACGCTTTTGATGGTCACCTTTGCACCCAGGTTATCGCCCTTACGCAGAGACTGGGCGAACACTAGCTCAGTGCGGTGGAGCGCTACCAGGTCACGGTGGAGCTGCGATCGCAACTTTGAAGCAAACCCACCATCCTTGGTGCGGGTATACCCCAGTGCCTCCAGAAGGTCGTTGGAGCGAAATGAGACCAGCGGGCCATTGCTTTGCTCGGAGGCTAGACGGTAGAGATAGAGAACGATGGATACTTGACGGGGGTTGAGAAAGGTCAGCAGGGCCATCAACAACCGCTCGATGCGGCGGTCTTGAATTTTCTCAATGCCCTTGTTTACGCCCAGGTCAACAAAGGATTGCAGATCAAGATTGGAGCACTGGGCCTGGAGTTCTTCCCATTCTTCTTCGGAGACGTTCTCAAGGGGCACTCGCCGGGTGACGGCTACCTCTGTAGCATCTCGCCCATCGGCCTCTACCCGCATCTCTAGGTAATAGCCATCCCCATCGGAGCGGAGGATAGGCAGCTGCACATCGGGGTTGCTCAACGCGGCCCCAGCTCGCGGCAGCACCATCAAGAGCTGCCCATCGACGGGGAACGTTGACTCTTCGCTAGAAGATGTAGAGAGATTACTCAACCGGAGTTTCTACCCTCGTAGGCGATCGCAAAATCGAGTTCATTCTAATGAATAACTTGCCAGAGTGATCACCCGGGCAGAGGGCCTGTAACTCCGGCGTATGTTTTTGTAAGCTGAGCCTGTAACTTTGGCGTATGGTTTTGCCTATAACTCTGGCGTATGGGGAAGAAAGCACCTGTAACTTTGGCGTACAGTTTTGCCTATAACTCCGGCGTATGGTCTTTGAACATCAACCATTGGAATATCTTTCTATACCTTGATCCCGACAATAGAGCCTGTAACTTTGGCGTATGGTTTTGCCTGTAACTCCGGCGTATAGGGAAGAAAGTGCCTATAACTTTGGCGTATGGTTTTGCCTGTAACTCCGGCGTATAGAAGCCCTGTAACTCTGGCGTATAGGCCTTTTTGAGGTATTGAGAAGATTTTTGGGGGGTGTTAACCTTTGGCGAATGTTCTATAGAAGAACATCTGAACTATTCACCTGAACTCATCTAGGAGGTGCTCATACCAGTCACAGACTTCTCCAAATCAAAAGACCTCAGCTGCGGGAACAGCTAAGGCCTTTCGCTCAAAACTCCACTGCGGGAAGCAATGGCAACACCCAAGAAAATGCTTTGGCGAGCAGCTTGAGGGTTGTCGATAGAGTTATGCGTTCATTCTAGGTTGCTAGATCG
>JBGSNT010000108.1:0-5474 GCA_041739575.1 Nodosilinea sp.
CGGGATCGGGGTGGACAGCTTTGCCATTGTTTTCAGAATTCAAGAGCTGCGAGGGCATAGAGTCTGACATGCGGGATAACCGTTCCTTCTACTTTAATTTGGACTGGCTTAGCTGTCTCATCTATTGTTGTCACAGTGGGATCAATACCTTGGTCTTGCACCAGGCACCCGGTACCTAGGGTGAGCTTAGCGATCGCATCAACCAATCTTCCTGGCCAATAGTCAAGGGCAACACAGCCCTAAATCTTCGGATACCGCTGTGACGAGATCGGAATGGGCACCAGTTGCCCCTCCCACTGCCGCCAGCGATAGCGCGGGAGGCTCTTTCTGCGCCGCCGCCGCTTGGGTGGCCCAGTCAAAATCGCCAGGCTGTAGACCACCAGATAAACCCCGGCCCAAATGCTGTAGGCGTGAATTGAGACCCGCCACGGGGGGCCGCCGTAAAAGCCCATCAGCGTGGTGGATAAGTCAGCGAAATAGATGCCAAAGACAGCCCAGCGCACAAACGGAAAGCACTTTCTGGCGAGGGGATATCGTGCTGACCCCACAAACATGATGGGGTACTGAAGATACATCAATAGGAAGAACGCCATGGCGCACAAAATACCGATCGCCGCCAAAAGCCTATGGTTTTCCCCTAGGGAGCTCAGCGATAGGCCGATCGCTAGCAACGCTGCCGCAGTGGCATTAATCATAGTCATCCCCTACCAGTGCACTGATTAATCTCAGAAGGTGTGCTCGGGGTTAGAGTTCCCTATCGGTAGAAGGTTCGAGCTAGAAAAGCAATATTTGTAGATTTACTGCAAAGCCATAGGCATCACCTAGGGCGTGAGTCTATGCTGAAAGATGAGCCAGCCCCAAAATGGGCGATATGCTCTGTACCCCTAGCGCCAAGCAGGTGACCTATGACTGAGTCGGTGTTGAAAGGCAGCTTAAAAATTTCCCGGCAAGGCTAGGCCTCACCCGGTTTGACGGCCCGTTTGAAGCCTTGCCCTTCCTAGGCTTCATTTGAGGAAAGACTCTTGAATTTAAATCAGTTGGGCGGGTGGAATGCCACCTGCGATCGCGCCTTTGCCCCTTGGGTAGAGGCAGGTTTTGAGGCGGGCCGAGTGGTCCTGGAACATCGCGGCGCATACCAGCTCTTGACTCCAGCGGGAGAACTCTCAGCCGTTGTGGCAGGGCAGTTTCGCCACCAGGCGGAGACCGAGCAGGCATTCCCAGCCGTCGGCGACTGGGTGGTGATCCAGCGGCAGGGTGATGACTCCGCCATCATCCAGGCGCTGCTGCCCCGCCAGAGCGAGTTTGTGCGTAAAGCGGCGGGCGGCAAGACCGAGGGCCAGGTGGTGGCGGCCAATGTCGATACCGTGTTTTTGGTGACGGGGCTCGACGGCGACTTTAACCTGCGCCGCATCGAGCGCTACCTGGTGGCGGCGTGGGAAAGCGGGGCTAATCCTGTGATTGTGCTGAATAAGGCCGATACCTGCGCGGATTTGGCCAGTCGGATTGAGGCGGTGGAGGGCATTGCGATCGCTGTCCCCATCCACGCCGTCAGCGCCGCCACAGGCGATGGTCTAGAGCAGCTCGAGCCCTACCTGGGGCCAGGGCAAACCGTGGCGCTGATCGGCTCGTCGGGGGTGGGTAAGTCAACGCTGACCAACCACTTCCTGGGTGCTCAGCAGCAGGCGATCCAAGCGGTGCGGGCAGACGATAGTCGGGGGCGACACACGACCACCGGGCGGCACCTGCTGCCCCTGCCCTCGGGGGCACTGCTGATCGACACGCCGGGCATGCGCGAGCTACAGTTGTGGACCACCAGCGACGGGCTGGAGGCCACCTTTGCCGATATTGAGGAGCTGGCGGAAGACTGCCGGTTTCGCGATTGTCGGCACGAGGGGGAGCCGGGCTGTGCGGTGGAGGGGGCGATCGCAGCGGGGGATCTGAGTAGCGATCGCCTGCACAGCTACCACAAGCTCCAGCGCGAGCAGCAGTGGATCGACCAGCGTCAGGATGCCCGCGCCAGCCTCAACAGCAAACGCCGCTGGAAGACGATCCACAAAGCCATGCGGGATCATCCAAAGCGGTAGGCATCCAAAGCGATCGCCGCCAGGCGATAGGAATAGAGCTGACTGGGATGGACAAACGTCAGCTCCGTTAAAGCGGCATGCTGGATTGCCCCTGGGTAGATGTAGCCCTCAGCACGATGGAAACTATCCCCAGTGCTGGGGGTCTGATGATTATGAGTCTGTTTCTGTAATTGTGTAGCTAGCCCCAGAGATCCCTATGGCCGACCAGAATTACATCATTGGGGTCGATATTGGCACCACCAGCACCAAGTCGGTGCTGTTTACCGAGGCGGGCAAGGTGGTGGGCAAAGCCCTGGTTACCTACCCCCTCTACACTCCAGATGTCGCTACCGCCGAGCAAGACCCCGAAGAGATCTTTGCCGCTGTGGTCAAAACCGTGCGGCGGCTGGTGGAGGCCTACGTGGTCAACCCGTCGCAGATTTTGGGACTCTGCTTTAGCTCGGCCATGCACAGCCTGATTTTGGTCGATGCCGCCGGTAAGCCCCTCACCCGCAGCATCACCTGGGCCGACAACCGCAGCGCCGGTTGGGACAAACGCATTAAGCATGAGATGGAGGGCCATGCCGTCTATCGGCGCACAGGCACCCCCATTCACCCAATGTCGCCGTTGGTCAAGCTCACCTGGCTGCGCTACGAGCGACCCGAGTTGTTTCAGCGGGCCACCCGGTTTATTTCGATCAAAGAGTACGTGTTTTACCGGCTGCTGGGGCGCTACGTGGTGGATCATTCCATTGCCACGGCCATGGGGCTGCTGAATTTGGAGACGTTGGACTGGGATGAGGGGGCGCTGGCGATCGCCGGAGTCAGCCCCAGCACCCTGTCAGAACTGGTGCCAACCACCGCCGTCTTGAATGGATTAAAACCCGCCATGGCCTCGGCCATGGGTCTGCGGACTGAGACGCCGCTGATCGCAGGGGCCAGCGATGGAGTGCTGTCGAATTTGGGGGTGGGGGCCATTTCTCCCGGCCTGGTCGCCGTCACCGTAGGCACCAGCGGCGCGGTGCGGGCCGTGGTCGATCGCCCCATCACCGACCCCCAAGAGCGCTTGTTTTGCTACCCCCTCACCGAGCATCACTGGGTGATTGGCGGTGCGGTAAACAACGGCGGCGTTGCCCTGCGCTGGGTGCGTGACCAACTGGCCGATGCCGAAGTAGACACCGCCAAACGCCTGGGCCAAGATGTCTACAGTCTGCTCACGACCATGGCTGGGTCGGTGCCCCCAGGTTCGGAGGGGCTGCTGTTTCACCCCTACCTGATGGGCGAGCGATCGCCCCTGTGGAATGCCAACGCGCGGGCCTCGTTCTTTGGTCTCAGCGTTAAGCACACCAAATCCCACCTGGTGCGGGCGGTGCTGGAGGGCATCGTCTACAACCTTGACCTGGTGCTGAAGGCGCTGGAAGATTTTGCTGGGCCGGCCCAGCTGATTCAGGCCACGGGCGGCTTTGCCGAGTCGGCCCTGTGGCGACAGATGATGGCCGATATCTTTAACCGCGAAGTCACCATTCCCGAGCACTACGAAAGCTCGTGCCTGGGGGCCGCCGTGCTGGGCCTCTACGCCCTGGGCCGGGTGTCGTCGCTGGATGCAGTAACCACGATGATTGGCGAAACCTATCGCCACCAGCCAATGCCCGAAAATGTGAAGGTTTACCAAAAGGTATTGCCCCTATTCGAGCATCTGACCGAGGTGTTTGCGCGGGAATACGATGCGATCGCCGCCCTGCAAGCTGAGCTTGGCGACATCGCCATGTCCTAAATAATCTTTCCCCATCGCCTGATGGGATGAGCCTTGTCCACCAGCAAATGCCGTAGGTCATCTACATAAAAGCCGTGATCGGGTAGAGGGGGTAGTCATCCACCCAATGCCGCAGACTCAAGATTGAGGCTGCTTTTGCTGGTCGAGCACAAACCGTCGGCGTTCAGCCGGGGGCAGCGACTGGTAGTTGCCATAGAAGTTGCTAAAGCATACGAACTCAGTAGCTAGTCTGCGCAGGCGATCGCTTAGATCTCGAGGATTGTAGGCGATGTCAGTCATGTGATTAGAGGTGCGAAGCATGATGTCTCCCTATTCGTTCGATAGCCCTATTCTCGTCAATCCATGGCGGCCGGAACAGAGGCAGTCACAACAAATTGATACCGCAACAGTTTTATTTTTTGGCACTGTTACTGTGAATTAACCTCCCAACTGTATCGGTAACGGAGCCTGCCTGAAAGACAATCGACCTGACCCCTTGGACATGGTCCGGCAGGGCTCGGCACGCAGCAGTCGCCGGTCGATCGCTGCGGTCTCAAATTCGAGGCTGTAGCGTGGTAGCTTCAAAACTGGCAAGGCAGAAGAGGTCAGCGGTATGGGGATCAGAATTGGCAACGGGTACGACATTCATCGCCTGGTCGAGGGGCGATCGCTCATCCTCGGAGGCGTGACTATTCCTCACCACCTGGGGCTCGATGGCCACAGCGACGCCGACGTGCTCACCCACGCCATCATGGATGCCATGCTGGGGGCCCTGAGCCTGGGGGATATTGGCCTTTACTTTCCGCCAGGCGACCCCCAGTGGGCCGGGGCCGACAGCCTGAAGCTATTAGCTCAGGTAAATGCCCTGGTGCAGCAGCGGGGCTGGCAGGTCAGCAACATCGACTCGGTGGTAGTTGCCGAACAGCCCAAACTCAAGCCCCACATTGACGCCATGCGATCGCGCCTGGCCGAAACCCTAGGTTTGGCCCCCGACCAGGTGGGGGTTAAGGCCACCACCAACGAGACCCTCGGACCGGTGGGCCGCCAGGAGGGCATTGCCGTCTACGCTGTCGCGCTACTGAGCGATACGACGGCGGGGTGAGTACTGACTCTGAGCAACCTGCGTAGGTCATGGTAATTGGGATGCCCAGGAACTTTTCCCGAGAGCCAGGGTCAGAGTTCTTTGTAAAATCTTTACAGGTTACCCCTACAGCCTAGGGGACTTCGCCTAGGCAAACTTCAAATATGGTTACAAAAGGTACGTAATTTTACTGATCAGTCTGTAAAGTCCTTTATAATATCTTCAAGTTCTTTACTGAACGTCATGGGTGACGAAACACCGTGCGAGGGTGCTTGGTAAATGGCTACAGTCAGGGTGGCAAAGATTTTATTGGTTTACAAGCCCTAGGTTCACTATGAACTTGTGGCCTGTGAATGCTGCTTTTCTCCAAAGGTTGAGGGTTAAGGCTCGATGGCTAAAGTCTCACAGTCCTTGATGGTTAACGGTCACGTTATACGCGGAGTTTGCTATGCCAAACCCGATTACTTAAACCAGATCAGGGTGGGCCTATCGGCGATTCCACCAGAACGTGTGGGCCTAGACGGCGAGTACGACTACTATGGGCTAGCCAAGCGAATCCAATCCAGTTTTCATCAGG
>JBGSNT010000010.1:0-4992 GCA_041739575.1 Nodosilinea sp.
AACCTGCTCGGCGTTGCGCTTCATGTAGTCAAAGGTGCAGTGCTCCACGATCGCATCCCACTGGGTTTCATCGATGGGGATTTCGAGAAACTCGGCAATGCGGCGCATTTGTCCCGGCAAATCTTCCTTCAGCTGGGCGTAGTGGAGCATCAGCACGTTGGGCAAATGGCGTATGGCCCACCAAGAGCGCATGTTATCCCACAGCGACCAGAAGGGGTAGCCATCGCCCTGGAGCCAGTCTTGAAAGTACTGGCGCACCGAGACCGTAGGCGGCTCGATGGGTGGCCCTACTAACCCAGGGGTGTTGTTCAACATGTCGTAGAACATGTCATTGGCGTTGGCGTGGTGGTTGTAGAGACTCCAGAGCACATCGCGCCCATCGCGGCCAATGTAGATGTACTTGGCCTGCGGTGAAAAAACCAGGGCATCCACCGGCAGGTGGGTCTTGAGAAAGCGGCGGTGGGTTTGGGCCTCTACGGCGGCTATTTTTTCCCAGGCTGGGGGCACCCGTAGATCCATCCAGGGCGACATTTCGCCCACGTTCAAGCCTTCCTGTCCGTTGAAAATGAGCTGGGAGACAATCTGCTGCATCCAAGTGGTGCCAGATTTGCCGTAGGTGGCAATGATGATGTCATCGTCACGAAACTGAAAGTCGTTCCAGATGGTGGAGTCAAAGTGGTGACTGTGCATCTCACGGGTTTTGATCGGCCCCCCAGCGCTCCCTGCTTGGTCATCGTCCGCAGCGGAGGCAGAATTGGGCTGAATGGCAGTTTGAAGCATAGGTGAATCTCTTAGACGATGGAACAGGAAAGGGTGCGTTATGACACGCTTGGATAGCTACAACCCCGAGCGCGATCGCTCCGGAAAAGCCTCCAGAGTTTCACCCAGCCAACCATGCGGCGCTGCCCTTCCTGGGTTGCGCCTGGCCATCGACGGTCGGATCTGAAAATGGGCCTCGGCTGCTGAAGCACCGCTATAGCCGAGGCCCAAAGCTAGTGGCCGATGCGGATTAGTGGCGATGGAGCAGCGGCCTGGGCTACAGAAACTTGCTGGCCATGCCAATCAGCCCAGCCATTTGGCCCAGGTCGACTTCGCCGCTGAGCACTTTTTGCAGCAGTCCACCCCCCTGAGCGTTTGACCCCTTCACCAGGAACTGCGCAATCAGGGGCGTCAGGCTCTTCACCATGGCCGGGTCCGCCCCAACCCGCTGCGCGATCGCGCTGATCTGATCAGAGGCCAGCAACTGTTCCACTGCGCCGGTCGACGCCACCGCTTGCAGCACCCCCATGAGCGCCCCGGCATTGCCCTGCCCCTTAGCCTGTAGCACCCCCTGGAGGCTGCTGGCGATCGCGCCAATCTGGTTATTTTCCACCGGGGCGTTGTTCAATGAGCCCAAGATCGAGCCCATCAGGTCACTGCTAGCTTCAGTGTCGCTGGCCGCGATCGCCTGGTTGACCATGCCCATCAAATCCATTGCTTCACCATGTGTAGAGTTCCAGGCCTAGGCTAAGCCCTTTGCCCGGCTACAGCAAGATATTTGCAGAAGAGTGACCCCTGGTGCTGGGTGGTTGTGCAGGGCAAGGGGGCGAAGGGAGGGGCGGCTTTCGCCCAGTAGTCCTAGCGGGTGCCTGCGGTGGTGAGGCTAAACCGTTCACTGCGATCGGTGGGGGCATCAAAATCGAGCACCGGCCCCAGGGGCACAATCTGGTGAGGGTTCACGCCGGGGTGGCTCATGTAGTAGTGGCGCTTGATGTGCTCCATATTGCAGGTGGCCCGAAAGGCAGGCTGCTGGTATAGGTCGCGCACATAGCCCCACAGGTTGGGATAGTCGACGATGCGGCGGAGGTTGCACTTGAAGTGCACATAGTAGACCGCATCGAACCGATAGAGGGTGGTGAACATACAAAGGTCGGCCTCGGTAATGCGATCGCCGCACAGATACCGCTGCGTATCCAGCACCTTTTCCCAATAGTCGAGGGCATCGAAGAGTTCGGTCACCGCCTCCTCGTAGGCGGCCTGCTGGGTGGCAAACCCAGCTCGATATACGCCGTTATTGATGGGCTGATAGATGGCGTCGATGGCGCTGTCAATCTCGGGCTGCAGGGCGGGGGGGCAGAGGTTATCGTGGCGCTGGGCGATCGCATTCCATTCCAGGTCGAGCATGCGAATAATTTCGCGCGACTCATTATTGACGATGGTGTCGGTCTGCTTATCCCACAAAATCGGTACCGTCACCCGGCCCGAAATGTCGGGCTTGGCCCTGGTATAGATTTCCCGCAGGTACTGCGCCCCGTTCACGGTGTCAGGGGTAGAGCCAGGGTAGTCGCTAAAGAACCAGCCATCGTCGCCCATGTAGGGGTCCACAACGGAGACCGAAATCGCCTCGGTCAGCCCCTTCATTTCCCGCATGATCAGCGTGCGGTGTGCCCAGGGGCAAGCCAGGGAGACGTAGAGGTGGTAGCGATC
Source organism: Nodosilinea sp. (assembly GCA_041739575.1). Classification (GTDB taxonomy): domain Bacteria; phylum Cyanobacteriota; class Cyanobacteriia; order Phormidesmidales; family Phormidesmidaceae; genus Nodosilinea. The sequence continues at coordinate 2,467 of JBGSNT010000010.1, forward strand.
GGCCTCTGGTCTAAACTCGCTGGAACCATCCGCCCTAGTCCAACGGTGGAAGTCGGTTTCAGGCCGCACAAACCGCCCCTGCTTGTCTTCTTGATCGCGTTTTTGCTGCCACTGGCCGTTAACGAGTAAGCCCAGTCCCATGGGGTCTCCCTTATATTTCTTCATATTTTCTAGCCCCAGCCTAGCGTTTCTCACCCCAGCAGTCCTCTAGCCCAGGAAAGAATCAATGCCTGAGCCCAAGACCCATCTCCCCATCTCCCCTACCCCCCCGCTCCCACAAATCACGATAAGCTGATAACGGTCCTACTCTGCTTCACCCCCCGGCGACCCATGGCACTACGCAGCATCTTCACCGCCCTTCTGATTGCCGGCCTTTGGCTGCTGAGCGGGGCGGGGCTTACGGCCCAGGCCCTCACCCCCATTGAGCTGGCCGACGTTGACTACAGCCCCTGCCCACCTGAGTATGCGGAGGGGATTGTGGCTTCGGGTTCCATTCAGCAAGCCAACTGCTTTTTGATCACGGGCAAGGCGATCAACCGCTCGGGCAAGCCGGTGCTCGATGTCGATATTTTTGGCCGCATTTTTGACGCCAACGATAACCCCGTCATGCAAAACCGGAGCCGCGTCGGGGGCATTCCCGAGGTGCAGCCGGGCGAGAGCAACTTTGAAATTCGGATTTCGGTAGCAGCCAACCAGCCAGAACCCCTCAAGCTAAAGCAGTTTAAGGCCTCAGGCTTTGCCAACTCGATCGGGCGTTAGGCTGTTGTGGATGCCTGTTGATGACGGCTAACCAAGACCCATTACCCCTGCCCCCATTACCCCTGCTCCCTTACCCCCCACTCCACCAGCTAACCACCAGTCGAACTCCCAACAGCGCACAGGCGATCGCCAACAGCGGTGTAGAAATAGCCACCACCCGCGCCGCCAGCCAGGGGGGCAAATAGATGTCCGACACCCGTTGTCCTGTCGGGGTTAGGTTTTCAGCCAGGGTTCTCAAGGGGCACCGAAAACCATGGCCAGCATAGACTATGACCTCGATGGCAATGATCCCAAAGGCCAGCGCCGTCCACGGGGTTAGCCGATTTGCTATCCCGCAGTACAGCAGAAAGAGAATGGCCGAAAACATCACCACAAGAATAACTGTGTGAGCCAACTTTACCCAAGTCAGCAGCATAATTCCTCTTCTTTCTAAGGGTTGGCTGTCTTGCAAGTGTCGTCGTCATTCCCGAGTCAATATTAATTCTAGGGTTCAATCCCTGCTGTCTTTTGCGCTGGACAGGTTTTGTAAAATTGGTGGGGACTATTTAGCTTGGCTGGCGCTGCGTAAAGATATAGCAATGGCCACTGTCACCGGCATAAACTGGAGCAGCATACTGGCCTATAGGCATCGCTCCAAAGGATGATTGAACTGTTCTAATGCCCCAGGCCGCCACAGACGCATTCACGATAGCATTGCAGCACAAAACGACGCCCTGCGACTAGCTCAGGACAAGCCGCTCGACCTTCTATCTAGCTGCGGATCGAGAATTGAGCAGAGTCGAAAGGCGTCCTATAGATAATCAGATCTACCTACTTATCGGCAGTCCATGCTAAGAAAAATCAACAACCATTGAAGCCCGAAACTAAACCTTAGAAAATTGTTTTAGCCTGGTCTAGGGGTTCCTTGATCGCCCCTCGGCTGGCCAAGTCACGGCTACCCATCGATGGTTCTAACATTTCTATTGATTACTCTTTTTCCCTGTGCCTATCGACTTGGGTTAATCGAGCCATATCCATCGAGGAGTTATGCCATGCTGAAAACAACAAAGTTGATAAAAATTTGGGTGACTGGGTTGAGCCTGGGGCTCTTGGGGGGTGCGATCGCCGCCTGTACCCCCCAGGCCTCCACCCCCGAGGTCGCCCCGACTCCAGAGGTCTCGGAGACAGCCCCCGCTGCCGATCGGGCGGCCTATAGCGAAGTGCCCCTGCCCCAGGACGCCCTCCTGGTGGGAGATGACCCACAACAGATCGCGCTCACCGTCTTTGGTACCTCAGATCCCGGAGAAGGCAACTTCAAAGAAGAGGTGGTGCTGGTAGAGCAGACGACGACCCAAGCCCTGGTGACCCTGACCCAGACGGGCTTACCCGATGATTCTGTGGAGGGGATGCGCTATCGACTGGAGTTTGTGCCCGAGGGATCGCAATGGCGGCTAGACTGGGCCGGTCGCCAGGTGCGGTGTCGCCCCAATCGCGGCTCCCAGGATTGGGGAACGGAGCTATGTGGTTAGCCGTTGATGTATCTTTAAACGTTGTTTGTGCCCCCTTGGGATTCATTTGCCCCTTGGTTTGATTTGTTCTAGACGGTATTTATTCATGAAAAGCTTTGCTTCGCTGGCTTTGAGTTCCCTAAGCTGTTAGGCATTTAAACCACGTATAATACCTCACAAAGTGGTGGATATTGTTATGCCAGTCAAAAACTATTTAACACCGGAAGAAAAGCTTGAACTTCAACAGCACCTCAAATCTCATGAGCATCCTGATATTAGA
>JBGSNT010000155.1:0-81381 GCA_041739575.1 Nodosilinea sp.
GAAGTGCTGAGCGAAGTGCAGGCCTGCCGGTCTGAGTACTCTAACTGCTACATCCGCGTAGTGGGCTTTGACAACGTTAAGCAGTGCCAGATTGCCAGCTTCATCGTGCACAAGCCCGGTGCCACCAGCAGCGGCTACCGCTACTAAAATCTTTCCTGTAAAAGGTTAGACAACGAGACAAAGGGCGGAGAGGATATCCTCTCCGCCCTTTGTCGTTCCCCTGTACTCAGCGGTTGCCAGCCCGATAGGGTCCCAGCCTCAGCTGAGTTAGGGCTATACCAATCGGTCGCTGGAGGCAGCCCTCAGGTTTTTAGCAACCCCTGCCCCCATGACTTTTCTCCACCACCGTTCCATCGTCAGGCGCTAGGGCATTGCATCCACCTTGCCCTCTACGGCCTGTACCAAAGTATCCAACTCCTTTTGCATAGCCTCTACCACCAGGCGGTAGCACGCTTGCACATAGTCCCGATCGCGGCTGGCCTCATACCCAGATCGTTCAAATACAATGGGGGCACAGACCCGAGTGTGAATTTGGGTGGGCCAGGGAATATTGGGCACCGGGCCGAAGGCTAGGCCCCAGGGTAGTCCCAGATAGATGGGAAAGACCTCTGGATCGATGCCCAGTAGCCAGGGAATCCCCAGATCGTGGATTTGCTTCGCCTGTTCATAGCAATCGCCCAGGACAATTAATGTGTCATGGGCACCCCAGGAAATGAAGGGGACAACGGGCAGCGAGTGCCACAGGGCAAGACGAATAAACCCGGTCCGCTGCTTGAAATAGATGCGATCGCGCAATCGATGGGGCCGAAACGCATCTTCGCCGCCGCCCGGATAGACCAAAACGCTGGCTCCCTGGTCTAACACCGCCAGCGCATTGCGGGCATAAAAGGGAATCGCCCCTGCCTTAGCGGCCACCTCCGCGATCGCAGGATACACCTGCCAAATTTTGGCATGGGCTAGGCCATAGACTGTGCGATCATAGCCAAACCGCCGAAACCAATCGACCAAAAACATCGGCAAGTCGGGGGTGGCTACCCCCCCGTTGTGGGAGCCCACAAACATCAGCTGTCCCTCGGGGGGAATATTCTCCCAGCCCTGGGTCTGAACCCGAAAATAATCCCGATAAAACCACTCCCATATCGGCATCAGTTGCCTAATAAAGTGGGGATCCCGCTCGACACCAAGAGAATAAGGCAAGGCCAAAAACCGTTTTGTAAAGATTGGTGGGCATACACCGTTATATCATCAGCCTAGCCTAAGGCACGACAAAATATGCCTAGGATAGGCGATCGTCCTACCTGAGGCCCCATTTCTTCACCAGCAATGCTGAAAAACAGTCTTTCCATCCTTCAAACCAATATTTTTCAGAAAAAAATACAGCGATCTCAAGAATTTTTAGCTGCGCCCTGGAGATAATGCCAAATCCTATTTACTCCCTCAATTGGGCAGGGCAAACGCTGTTTACCCCTACAAGGCTGACTGTTTTTTCAACGGGGGGATTGAACTCGGGCTTGGTGTAACTCCCTATTTTTAAGTAGAAGGGCCAAATTCAATTCAGCTGAGGTTGAATTTAGCCCGGAGATGCAATGCGATCGCGTTGCGGAGCAAAACGACTCCGCTCAGCCCTCCGCCTAGCCACGGATCGCGCCTTGGGCGTCTTGTCCTGAACTGGCCGACAGGACCTACCCCTTCTGTCCTTTGTCTCTCGAGAGGAAAATGCAATAGATCTGCTTTGACTCTCCCAGAACATCAGTAAATTTCCGGAAAAGCCAATGTGATTTTGATGGAAATATCCTTGTGTATTTTAAATGAAAGTCATTGAGTTAAACCTATGATATTTATCTGTCTGACAAGAGTTAGAGTTTCGCGCTGAAATAAGATACTGGCCACACGAGCCAATTCACCATGGATTCCTGCGGAGGCGGGAATGACGCTGGGATTTTATCTGTTTGCAGATCCCTTACGGAAAAATAGCAGCTACGGAGGCGCTAAACCCTGGTAGTAGCGGTGAAGTAAGCATATCGCCCACCAGCAGCGTACTGACGATCTGAAGCTGGGCTTCGGCGCGACGATAGATTTCCACAGTTTTGATCTGCCAGTTGACGATCCAATACTCCTGCACCCCATAGCGAGAGTAGAGCTTGAGCTTAAATTCTTTGTCGCGCTGCTCGTTGAGGTCGCCAGGGGAGAGCACCTCTACCATCAACTCTGGGGCCACTATCAGGTGCCCAGCCTCGTCTACACCATCGGCCAAGCGCGCCTGACTAATCCACACCACATCGGGAATAACGGCATCGGTAGGGGTGAAGATTACCCCCGGAGCTTGAAACGCCGCCCCTAGCCCCGTTTGCTCAGACCAATTTTCTAACCGTACGTGTAACTTGCCGGCGGCACCTTGGTGGCGAATGTGGGGGGCACGGGTCACGTAGAGTTCTCCGTCGATAATTTCATAGCGCTTCCAGCCGCCATCGTCGGGCATGGCAGCTAGATCGCGAATCGTCCAGGGTTGGGAGTAGGCGACCATAGCAGTGACCAAAGGGCTTATGTACAGTTTAATCGGTTCGTCCCATGGCAGTGACCTCTGCCAGGTCAGAGCAAATTTCTGAAGAGCAGCGCCATCTGCCCCTTCAACCTCTCAGTGCGGGGGCGGCGTTGCCAGGCAGCATGGCTAAGGCAGTGGCTTTTCTCTAGGGCGTTGAGGAAAAACTGCTCAACGTTATGGGCTAGCTGTGGGTAGGAGCCCGAGATATTCAGCTCGTCGTTGTGGAAGTAGCTGCGGGGGTCAAAGTTGGCGCTGCCGGTGCTAACCCAATCGTCGTCGACCAGCACGAATTTGGCGTGCATCATGCTGGGCTGGTACTCGCAAATCTGTACCCCCGATCGCAGCAGGGGGCCGTAGAGCTCGCGGCTCGCGAAGTGCACCAGGGTTTTGTCCGTCGCGGCCCCCATGGTCAGCACCCGCACATCGACACCGCGCTGGCGAGCCTGGACCAGGCTGTGGGTGGTGCTGGGGTCGGGCACAAAGTAGGGGCTGCCGATCCACAGGCGCTGTTTGGCGGCCAGCATATGCAACTGCATCAGCAGGCGAATGGACGATGCGTTGAGGGTGGCGGTGTTGTCAGTGATAAAGAGGGGGGTAGTGCCCTCGGTCTTGACCGGGTGCAGCCCCTCCCGTAGATCGATCGCCCCCCCGGCGCAGGCCCAGTTTTGCAAAAACTTGCCCTGGAGCAGGCTCACAACCTCACCTTCGTAGGCCAGCTCAAAGTCACACCAAGGGGCGGTGTCGTGGGCAAATTCGGTGCCATCCCAGTGGTCGGAAACACCGGCACCACCCATGAATACCTGCCGCCCGTCCAGGATGAGCAGCTTGCGGTGCGATCGCGAGTTGTACTCTAGCGGTGCACGCCAGTTGGGTTGCCTAAAAAACTGAATCTCTACCCCCAGGTTGCGCAACCGCCACCAGTAGACCTTGGGCATGGCACGGGTGCCCTGGTGGTCGAGCAGCAGCTGAATCTTGACCCCGGCCAGGGCGCGATCGGTAATGGCGTCGGCAAAGGCGTCGGCCCGGTGGCCGGGGGTCATGAAGTAGGTTTCGTACTGAATCAGCTGCTGAGCCTGGGCCATGGCGGCGGCGCGGGCCGCGTAGATCTCATCAATAGTTGACCAAAACCCCACCAGCCGTCCGGTGGTGTCGGCGGAGTTGGCCAACCCCTCCAGGCTGAGGGCAAAGCGCGGATCGTGCAGGCTGGGAACGTTTGCGATCGCATAGTCAGGGGCCGTACGCAGGGCCCCTTGTAGGTAGCCATAGCCCATCGCCAGGGCTAACAGCAGCAAACCTCCCCCGATTATCCATTCGATTGCAGGGGGAGGCTCTGAGTCATCAGCGGCGGTGGCAGACATGGGGGAGTTGGCCTTCACAGTAGACCCTAGGCTACAGCCGATGCTAGCCAGGGCTGTATCTCCAGGGACAGAAATCTTCCCCTAGACCGTGGTGCTCTGCGAGGGCAGCAAGCGGCTCAACACCACGTAGAGCACCAGCGCCGACACAATGCCATTGATGGGCACAATACCCAGGCCGGCCTGGCCCGTAAAGTAGGCGATCGCCGAGGCGACTACGTAGGCAATCACCCCCGCCCAGTTAAACGCGGGCTGCGGCTCCGCCAGGGAGGGGAACTGCCGTCCACGGTTCACCCAATAGTCGGCCATGATGATGCCGCCAATGGGGGGAATAAAGGTACCCAGCAAAATCAGGTACTGCACTAGCCCCTCATAAATGCCGCCCCAGGCCATAAACAGCGCGATCGTTGCACCACCCAGCACAAACAGGGTGCGGCGACTGCTGCGAAACATATTCGACCCGGCGATGGAAAAGGCATAGATGGTATTGTCCTGGGTGGTCCACATGTTTAAGAAGAACAGCACCAGCCCACCGATCAGCAGGCCCTGCTGGGCCATGACCTGAACAATGTCGGGTTCACCGTAGACCTTGGCGCAAAACGCCCCCGAAAAAATCAAAAACCCGTTGCCTAGAAAGAAGGCAATCAGCGTGGCGATAAAGCCCACCCTGCCGTTTTTGGCAAACCGGCTCCAGTTGGTGGCCTGGGTGCCACCCGAGACAAAGGTGCCAACGATGATGGTAATCGCCGCGCTGAGGGGCAGCGGATCGGCGATCGCTGCTGCCTGCAATCCGGCAAAGCCCCCAATATCCCCCGCCGCCACCGTCAGGCTAATGGCCATCAGCAACACCATGGCCGGCACCGCCACCCGGCTCAGCCAGTCCATCGCCTTGTAGCCAAAGTAGGCGGTTGAGCAAAAGGCGTAGGTAAAGAAGAGAATAATTAGCCAGTTCCACGACTCGGGCACCCCGGCCAGGGTGTTGAGCAGCTGCGCCATCAGCGCCGACCCCCAGGCGTACCAGCCAATTTGCGTAAAGCCCAGGATGAAATCGACCCAGCGGGAGCCCACATTGCCAAAGCTAAATCGCGCCATTAGCACGGTGGTCAACCCCGTTTCGCCTGCGATGTAGCCCAGCAGCGCGGCGTACAGGCCCAAAATTAGGTTGCCGATCACAATCAGCGCCACCAGGTTGGGCCAAAACTGAAACGAGGGGCCAATTAATCCCCCTGCAAACAGCGTGCCAGAGTACAGGGTAAAACCTGCCAGCAGCGGTGCAAGAGAAACGAAGGAGCGTCGCGATGCCTCCGGCACCGGACTGAGGGGATAGTCTTCAGTTTTATTTTCCTGAGATAGAAGGGAAGGTTCGGTAGTAGCAGACATGGCTATTAAAGGGGACTCTGGAGCGCATTGTAGGCATAGGCCACGGCGCAAAAAGTGTTCCCAAAGACATTCAAACAGGGATCTGACCGGGGTTGTGAACCGCCTGACCGCCTGACCTGTGCAGGGAGCCGTCGCCATGACATCGGCAAACGCAATTCGGAAGAACCTGCCGTCAATCTATCCAAAGACAGACTGCAACCCTGTCCTTGTGGGGAGGACAATTATTTCTCAAGGGCGTAATATTAATATTAATCAGATCAGCGCTGCAATATTTTTCTACTAAAAATCAAAATTCTAAACTTAAAGTTAAGCTAGAATTTATGTAGAGGTAGATATTTTTTGTCTTCGGAGTTCTAGGTGCTGGCGCGGAGCTGCTGTAGATCTCTGAAGCACTGGCCACAGACGCTAGATGTTTAGAAATGTGTTTTCTGGAGTGGCTTGGCTTTAACAGCTTGGTCTCTATTAGCCTGTGTTTTTTAGATCTTAATTAAGGAGTGATATGCCATGCCTAGACTTGTGGGTAAACGCTCAAATAACGGACTGTTTTGGAGTCTAGCTATGCTGCTAATAGCGATCGCTGGACTGGGCGTCATGGAGTACAAGGGCTATACCAATCTTGTACCTGAACTTGGCGGACTGCGTCAGTCGATTACGAGGGAAACAGACGGAATGTAGGGCAGTGAAGGCTTGACACCCTCAGGAAAGTGATTGAGTAGAGATCCCCTCGATAGCATTTAGCCTCATTCATAGCATTTAGACAGTAGCATTAGGGAAGAACCATGCGACAAGGTAGCGACATTTTAGGCAAATCTATTTTTGCCTACGACACTGGTAGGACACTGCAATCGGTGCGCGATTTAATTTTTGATCACGACACCAATCGGGTACTCGGTTTCATTGTTTCTGAGGGGGGCTGGTTTAAAGATGCTAAAATTTTACCGCTGTCGGCGATCAAAGCGATTGGCCCCAGCGGTATTATCACTGCCGATAAGAGCACTATCGTAGCAGCCAAAAAGCTCAGCCGCATCAAGGCTTTGATGAAGGAAGATAACGTGCTGCGCGGCACCAAGATAATGACCACCGATGGTCGCAGCCTGGGCACCATGGTAGACCTCTTTTTTGATGAAGTTACTGGCTTAGTAGAAGGTTACGAAGTCTCCGGTGGGCTGTTTGCCGACGCTTACTCCGGGCGATCGTTTGTGCCTGCACTGCACGCCTTTACCATTGGCGAGGATGTGGCCTTTGTCGCCCCCGCAACCGCTGAGCTGATGGAAGAACAGGTCGGTGGCGTGCGCGGTGCATTTCAGCTAGCCGGCGATCGCATTCAAGAAGCCGGGCAGTATACCGGTGCCAAACTGCAGGAAGCGGGCCAGTACACGGGTAGCAAGCTGCAGGAAGCGGGGCAGTACACCAGTGAGAAACTGCAGGCCGCCACCATCGCCGCCCAGAAAGATTGGGATGCCATCACCCAAGACGCCAGCGAGCAGTACGAACTAGCCCGCCGCAGCGCGGAGGTCTCGATTACCAACGCCGTCGTCAGCCCCGAGGAGCAACAGGCCCACGCCCTGGGGCAAACGACCCAGGAGCCTGTACTCGATGGCCAGGGCCACATGCTGTTTCCGGCTGGGCTAGGGATCACGACCGTTGAAGTGCAGAAAGCTGCCGATATCGGTGTACTCGATCGCCTCTACCGAGCCACCGGGGGCGACATTGGCCAGGAGGCCCGCGATCGCATTCAGGCCGCCACCCAAACCGCCAAAGAGCAGTTCCAGTCTGCTAGTGATGCGGCCAAGGAGCAATTTCAGTCTGCCACTCAGCAGGCCAGCCAAGACTTTAAGGGCCTGCAGCACGACACCCTGGCGTCGATCACCAATGCCGCCGTCTCGCCCGAAAATCAGCGCGCCTATGCCCTGGGTAAACCCGTCGATCGCGATATCTACACGCCCGCTGGCAACTTGCTGATTGGTGCAGGGGCCGTCGTCAACAGTGACGTGGTGGATCGCGCCAGGGAGGCCAACATACTCGACGAAATCTACCGGGCTACAGGCGGCGATATTGGTGCCGATCTGTCTCAGCAGGCTAAAGGTTTCTTCGCAGCCCCCATGGTTGACCAAACCCTGGGTCAGCGCGCCGAGACCACGGTGCGAACTCCCTCCGGTGTAGTTATCGTGGCCGCTGGGCAAATTGTCACCGAAACTGTGCTGGAGCGTGCCCGCGAACATCGCCAAGAGCAGGCGCTGATCGAGGCTACGGGTCTCAGTCTGGATGCCGCCTACCGTCAGGGAGCCAGCCAGCGGCTGCAGCGATCCAATGAGCAGTTTAAGCAGGGTACTGCGATCGCCGGGAAGCAACTGCAAACCGGGGCCAGCCAGCTCCAAGCCGAGGCCGCCACCCTGTGGGTTGACCTACGGCGTCAGGCTCAGAAAACCCAGCTCCAGGTGCAACAGTTCATCGAAAACCGCCGTATTCAGAGTGCCCTGGGTCGTCCAGTTACCCGTGTCATCCTCGATGAGCAGGATCATGTGATTCTCAACCTGGGCGAACTGATTACCCATCAGGCGATCGATCGCGCCCGCGCAGCCGGCAGCCTGGAGATTTTGCTGGAGTCAGTGTACAGCCATTCCCCCGAGCTCATGACCCGCTCTGACCTGCGCGCCCCCTCCTGCGGGGAAGCCGCCCTGGTGCACCAAAACTAAGGGCTTTGCCGCTCAATGACGTAGCGAACTAACCAGTTTCGACGCCGTTCAACCTCCGACTACCGAGAGTTGAGCGGCGTCGAAAATTGCAAATCCAACGCTTCTCCCTTGTCCATCTCCATCAGGGGCGTTCAAACGGACGCGCTAGCGGTTCGCCAATAAAAATGCCCTGTCCTGGCATCAGCACGCTCTTCCAGTAGGCTTCGATCAGGGTGTCGCCGTTGAGGTAGTGGGCCATCAGCACGCCGGGGTGGGGGAACTTTTGCGGAAAGTTGCAGGGTTCTACCACAGCGCCATAGCTGCCGGTGGCCCCCGCCTCTAGCCAGCGCAGGCTGCTCATCTGCGGACTGTCGGTCAGCCGCCCGCCCAGGGAGGTGAGGTGATCGGCTACGGCCCCCGGCCGGTACTGGTTGGTATCCATCGCAGGCACCCGCGTCAGCCCGGTGAAGTAAAACATCACATCACTCCGCCCAATCAGTTGGTCATCCTTTACCACCTGAATCTCAAACCAGGGGCTGAGTTGGGTTTGGATTTCGGCATAGAAGGGCGATCGCACATTGCGGGCCTGATCGCTTGTACTCATCAGGTAGGCCGTCCCCGTTGGAGCGGTGCCATCGGCGGCAATGCCCCGTTCAATCAGCGCCCTGGCCGCCGCTAAACTATTGGCCGCCAGAGCCATGGTGGGGCGAATATCGAGGGTGTCCGCCGGATTGGCCCGATCGCTATTAAAGTAGGGGCTCGCCGCCGTAGTACTGCATCCTTCGGCGCAAAACGCCGGATCAAAGCCGAAGGTGAAGGCGGCAGTAATAGACATACAGCCCACCCGATAGGGGGCCGCCCAGGTCAGGGCATAGGCCTGCACCGGGGTGGGAGTCTGCGATCGCACCGTATCCCAAAGCGCCTGAAACTTGTCCACCGGCAGCACGGTTTGATCTGGGTCAAACTCAACCCAAATCATATTTTCGGGGGGAATGCCCCGCCGCAGCTGGTAGTATTCCGCAATTTGTACGCTCAGCCGACTGCGGCGGTTAACGATAACGCCCAGTTGCTTTGGGCTAAGCCCCGCTGTCTCCTGCGGTTGCACAGGCCCCACACCAGGCAGGCCAAAGGCAAATGGGTGCTGACATCCCTGCAGACCTAGCAGCGCTAAACCCACTAGCCCAAGGCCTAACCGTCGTAGTTGCTGCATAGCGACCCAGGCAAAACAAACCCCTAACAGGCGGAGATATTACGTTATACGCCCCACCGGGCCAAAATCAGAATAGAAGTTTGAGACGGGGGGATGGCCTGGGGGATTACCCAATTTTTGCCGCCTATAGCGTTGGCCCGATGGGCTAGGACAGGTCTCAATGCCAAAGTTCCTAGCAGGGCTCTCCTGTCTTAATTCTCTAGCTGCTATTTTTTGGTGCGAAAATTCTCCGACGCGAAAAATATCATCGACTAAAGGTGCCAGTTTTCGACACCCTGCTTGGCTATGAATTTATTTTTTCCAGAGTTATTAACTTGTGAAAACTTCGCTTACCAAGACCTACGGTGATTCTGTAGTTTGTTACTTAACCTGCTGCTGTCTTAGGCGTATTAGGCTGCCCAGATTGCCTTTCGGGGTGGTTTAAGCATTCCCAAGGCTGTAGCTGTTGACGCTGTAAACCTCGATTCTCACAAGTTCTCTTTGGCCTACCAAAGGGAATGGCTTGAGTATCTGGGCCTGCTTTGAATGTCTGGAACGACCTATTGAAGCTTTCTATAAGACTCAGTTCATATCCGTCTACCAAGTAGGAAGCGCCTTTATCCGCTCTGTATTTTCGAGTAGAAGAGAGGAGAGTCCCATGACCATAAGTCCCCCTGAACCGGGACAAAAAGTCAGGGTTGTGGTTGATAGAGATCCGGTGCCCGTCTCATTTGAGCGATGGGGCAAGCCCGGTCACTTCGACCGCACGTTGGCCAAGGGGCCCAAAACCACCACCTGGATTTGGGATCTGCACGCCGACGCCCATGACTTTGACAGTCACACCAGTGACCTGGAAGATATTTCGCGGAAGATCTTCAGTGCTCATTTTGGCCATTTAGCCGTCATTTTCATCTGGCTAAGCGGCATGTACTTCCACGGTGCCAAGTTCTCCAACTACGAAGCTTGGCTCACCAACCCCACCGGCATTAAGCCCAGTGCTCAGGTGGTTTGGCCCATCTTTGGCCAAGAAATTCTCAACGCCGATGTGGGCGGTGGCTTCCACGGCATTCAAATCACCTCTGGCCTGTTCCAGATGTGGCGGGCCAACGGCATCACCAACGGCTTCCAGCTCTACTGCACCGCCATCGGCGCTCTGGTAATGGCCGGGCTAATGCTGTTCGCCGGGTGGTTCCACTACCACAAGGCCGCTCCCAAGCTGGAGTGGTTCCAAAATGTGGAATCGATGATGAACCACCACCTGGCCGGGCTCTTGGGTCTGGGCTGTCTGGGCTACGCCGGTCAGCAGATTCACGTGTCGTTGCCGGTGAATGCTTGTCTGGATGCCATTGATGCGGGCAAGCCTCTGACCATTGGCGGTCGGCTGATCGACTCGGCGGCGGCGATACCTTTGCCCCACGAATGGATCCTTAATAAGAGCCTGATGGCTGACCTGTACCCCAGCTTTGCTGAGGGTCTGAAGCCATTCTTTACCCTCAACTGGGGGGTCTATGCCGACTTCCTCACCTTCAAGGGCGGGCTGAACCCTCAAACTGGGGGGTTGTGGCTGTCAGATACAGCTCACCACCACCTAGCGCTGGCGGTGCTGTTCATCGTGGCAGGCCACTTCTATCGCACCAACTGGGGCATTGGCCACAGCTTTAAAGAGGTGCTGGAAGCCCACAAAGGGCCTTTCACTGGCGAAGGCCACAAGGGCATGTACGAGATTTTCACCACCTCCTGGCATGCCCAGTTGGCGTGGAACTTGGCCTTGGTGGGCTCGCTGTCGATCATCGTGGCCCACCACATGTACTCGATGCCGCCCTATCCGTACATTGCCACCGATTACCCCACTCAGCTGTCGCTGTTTACCCACCACATGTGGATTGGCGGCTTCTTGATCTGTGGTGGGGCGGCCCACGCGGCCATCTTCATGGTGCGGGATTATGACCCCGCCACCCATGTGGACAACCTGTTGGATCGCGTATTGCGCCATCGGGACGCGATTATTTCGCACCTCAACTGGGTCTGTATCTTCCTGGGCTTCCACAGCTTTGGGCTATACATCCACAACGACACCATGCGGGCGTTGGGTCGACCCCAGGATATGTTCTCGGATACGGCGATTAAGCTCCAGCCGGTGTTTGCCCAGTGGATTCAAGGTATTCATGCCGCAGCGGCTGGCAACACAGCCCCTAATGTCCTAGCCGGGGTTAGCCCCGTGTTTAACGGTGATGTGCTGGCGGTGGGCGGCAAGGTGGCCATGGCCGCGATTCCTCTAGGGACTGCCGACTTCTTGGTGCACCATATCCACGCCTTCACGATTCACGTGACGGTGCTGATTCTGCTCAAGGGCGTGCTGTTTGCCCGCAGTTCTCGACTGGTACCCGACAAAGGCGAACTGGGCTTCCGGTTCCCCTGCGACGGGCCGGGCCGAGGCGGCACCTGCCAGGTTTCTGGCTGGGATCACGTGTTCTTGGGTCTGTTCTGGATGTACAACTGCATCTCGATTGTGATTTTCCACTTCAGCTGGAAGATGCAGTCGGATGTGTGGGGAACGGTCTCACCGGACGGAGCGGTGTCGCACATTACTGGCGGCAACTTTGCGGCCAGTGCGATCACCATCAACGGCTGGCTGCGTGACTTCCTGTGGGCTCAGGCTTCCCAGGTGATCGGCTCCTATGGGTCGGCGCTGTCGGCCTACGGTCTGCTGTTCCTCGGGGCGCACTTTGTGTGGGCCTTTAGCCTGATGTTCCTGTTCAGCGGTCGCGGCTACTGGCAGGAATTGATTGAGTCGATTGTTTGGGCGCACAGCAAGCTTAAGGTGGCTCCGGCTATCCAGCCCCGTGCCCTGAGCATTACCCAAGGTCGGGCCGTGGGCCTGGCGCATTATCTACTGGGAGGGATTGCCACGACCTGGGCCTTCTTCCTGGCGCGAATAATTTCGGTGGGATGACCCGTTTGGTCATGGGATTCCCGTTGTAGGGGCGAACCAATGTGTTCGCCCTCCACCTCGGCAGGGCAGACACGTTGGTCTGCCCCTACACAACCCAATCCACCGATTTCAACGAATTGCGTTTTCTGACCCATTCGTACTCGTTTTGATTCATGGCAACTAAATTCCCTAAATTTAGCCAGGACTTGGCAGCCGATCCGACCACAAGGCGGATCTGGTACGGGATTGCCACGGCCCACGACTTTGAAAGCCACGATGGCATGACGGAGGAGAATCTTTACCAGAAGATCTTCGCTTCCCACTTTGGCCATCTGGCAATCATCTTTTTGTGGACGTCGGGCAACCTGTTCCACGTCGCCTGGCAAGGCAACTTTGAGCAGTGGGTGAAAGACCCGCTGGGCGTGAAACCGATCGCTCACGCGATCTGGGATCCGCAATTTGGCCAACCCGCAGTGGATGCCTTCACCCAGGCGGGGGCCAGCTATCCGGTTAACATTTCATTCTCTGGGGTGTACCACTGGTGGTACACCATCGGCATGCGCACCAACACCGACCTCTACGGCGGTGCCATGTTCTTGCTGATTCTGGCGGCGGTGATGCTGTTCGCCGGTTGGCTACACCTGCAACCCAAGTTTCGGCCTAGCCTGGCCTGGTTCAAGAACGCGGAATCGCGCCTGAATCACCACTTGGCTGGGTTGTTTGGGGTTAGCTCCCTGGCCTGGGCGGGGCACCTGATTCACGTGGCGATTCCCGAGGCTCGGGGGCAGCACGTGGGCTGGGATAACTTCTTATCGGTCAAACCCCACCCGGCGGGGCTAAAGCCCTTTTTTACCGGGCAGTGGGGGGTCTATGCCCAGAACCCTGATACCGCCAACCATGTGTTTGGCACCAGTCAGGGGTCGGGCGATGCGATTCTTACCTTTTTGGGTGGGTTCCATCCCCAGACTGAGGCGCTGTGGCTGACGGATATTGCCCATCACCACCTGGCGATCGCGGTGTTGTTCATCGTCGCGGGCCACATGTACCGAACTAACTTCGGTATCGGCCACGACATGAAGACCATCATGGAAGCCCACAATCCCCCGCCGGGCACCCCCTTTGGCGGCATGATCGGGGCAGGCCACAAGGGCATGTACGACACCTACAACAACTCCCTGCACTTCCAGCTGGGGTGGCACCTGGCCTGTCTGGGGGTGGTAACGTCGCTGGTGGCGCAGCACATGTACTCGCTGCCCTCCTATGCCTTTATCGCCAAGGACTTCACCACCCAGGCGGCGCTCTATACCCATCACCAGTACATCGCTGGGTTCTTGATGGTGGGGGCCTTTGCCCACGGCGCGATCTTCTTGATTCGCGACTACGACCCCAAGGCGAACGAAAACAACGTGCTGGCCAGGATGCTGGAGCACAAGGAAGCGTTGATTTCCCACCTGAGCTGGGTGTCGCTGTTCCTGGGCTTCCACACCCTGGGCCTGTACGTTCACAACGATGTAGTGGTGGCCTTTGGCACGCCCGAAAAGCAAATTCTAGTCGAGCCGGTGTTTGCCCAGTGGGTACAGGCGGCGTCTGGAAAGCTGCTCTATGGGTTCGATACGCTCCTGTCTAACCCCGACAGCATTGCCACCACGGCCTGGCCTAACTTTGGCAATGTGTGGCTGCCGGGCTGGCTGGATGCCATCAATAGCGGCAGCAACTCGCTGTTCTTGACCATCGGCCCTGGGGATTTCTTGGTGCACCATGCGATCGCCCTCGGTCTGCACACCACCACCCTGATCTTGGTCAAGGGTGCGCTGGATGCCCGTGGCTCGAAGCTGATGCCCGACAAAAAAGACTTCGGCTATAGCTTCCCCTGCGACGGCCCAGGCCGTGGCGGCACCTGCGACATCTCCGCGTGGGATTCGTTCTACCTGGCGATGTTCTGGATGCTGAACACCATTGGTTGGGTGACGTTCTATTGGCACTGGAAACACCTCACCTTTTGGGGTGGCAACGTGGCCCAGTTCAACGAAAACTCAACCTACCTGATGGGCTGGTTCCGAGACTACCTGTGGCTTAACTCGTCGCAGTTGATTAACGGCTACAACCCCTACGGCATGAATAACCTAGCCGTTTGGGCCTGGATGTTCCTCTTCGGACACCTGGTCTGGGCGACGGGCTTCATGTTCCTAATCTCTTGGCGGGGCTACTGGCAGGAGCTGATAGAGACCCTGGTGTGGGCCCACGAGCGCACTCCCCTGGCGAACCTGGTTCGCTGGAAGGACAAGCCCGTTGCCCTCTCCATTGTGCAGGCTCGGGTGGTGGGTCTGGCTCACTTTACGGTGGGCTACATTCTCACCTACGCGGCGTTCCTCATAGCTTCGACATCGAGTCGCTTTGGCTAGCGAGGGTTAAATAACATACGAGGGCATAGCGCTTATGCCCTCGTCCCCTTCTCCTAGGGCAGATATGGCCCTACCAACAAGATTTAATTCGCAGGATTGGACTCATTGAGGTCTGTCAGATTTTCCCTACAACTTTACTTCTGACCACCTCTACAGGCTTGAGACGGATGGAGACTCTCCGCTGCTCAAGAGTCCTGGTTCTTCGGGGTAGTTGAGCCAGGACTTTTATTCTTTTCCCTACAGTGACTATCAAACCAACCCAAACCTAGAGGTAAATCAACCCATGACAAACCAAGTCGTTGGCCCTTACCAAGGCGATCCTCAACTGGGCCACTTGTCCACCCCGATCAGTGATTCTGCCTTCGTGCGGACCTTCATTAGCTGGTTGCCAGCCTACCGTAAGGGCATGGCTCCGATTACGCGAGGCTTAGAAATTGGCTTAGCCCACGGCTATTTTTTAGTCGGTCCAGAGGTTGTTGTGGGGGCTTTGCGAGATTTTGAGGTGGCCCCTTACCTGGGCGGGCTGGTGACGGCGATCGCGATTGTGCTGCTCGGCACCGCTGGCATGGGAGCCCACGGGTTGGTTTCACACAAGCCCGCTGCTGAACAGCCCCCCGGCACCGATGCCCTCAAAACCTCCGAAGGCTGGAGCGAAATGACCGCTGGGTTCTTTATTGGCGGCATGAGTGGGGCATACATGGCCTATTTCTTGCTGAGTCACTTTGAAGAGATCAATGCCATCTTCAGAGGCTTTGTGAATAACTAGGCATGGCCCATGTCCAATGCCTAAGATCTAACGCTTTTAACTGGTTGAACCTGACTTTTCTAAGGAGATTGACAATCATGGATGGAACCTACGCAGCATCGTGGCTACCCTGGATTTTGATTCCTGTGATTACCTGGCTCATGCCAGTGGCTGTCATGGGCATGCTGTTTTTCTACATTGAGAGCGACGCTTAAACACCTAGGCGAGCTCAATCAGCGTTTGGGATGGGGTGGTAAACACACCAACTCAACATCACAGCTAGGAGGTGCGGGTTTCGCGCCTCTTTTTTGTGCTCAGGTCGCAAAGGGCCTGATGACGACTGATACCAAATCCGGAACGCATAACCTCGATTTAGCAAAGGCCAAACCGTAGGGGCAAGCGGCGTTTGCCCTGTCCAATTAAGGGATAGCCAAACAGGATTTGGTATGAGCGGGTTGGGGAGGACGGAGCGGAGGTCAAAAGGGGCCTTGGGTGGCTAAATCGGTAACAGTGGCAATGGGGCGACCATCGCTGAAGGTGTAGGTACGAACAAATACCTCGGGCTGCACGCCACGCACGCTGTCCTGTTGTTTAACGATGACGCCACCGTCTGTAAACACCTGAGGGCTAGCCGCAGGGCCAGCGAAGCTAAAGGCACCGGGAATATAAATGGCCTGGCTAATGTCGCGGCTGTCGCGTTTTTTGAAGCCGTAGACGGCATTCCCCTGGCTGGGGGAGTCCTGTATCTGTACCGGGCTCATTTGGTCTTGAATAAAGCTGCGGGTCGAGTTGTAGCGATCGCCCAAATTCAGATCGTCCTGGGCAAAGGCCAGTACCTGCTTGAGCTGATTGAGGCTGAGCTGGGTAGGGTCATCGCTGAAGCCAGCTACTTTTTGGTACAGGGCTTGGGCCTGGTCGGCACTGACTTCGTTAATGATGATCACACCGTTGCCGTCCCCCGCGACTGCCTGCACCGATTGGTCGGCGTAGTTGAAAAACACCAGGCCGCGATCGCCTATGGGGTTGCCTTTGTAGTCCACAATCACTTCCCCGGCCCGGCTGTGGTTGGAGGGATATATCAGGGGTTCGCCCTCATCACTCAGGGCGCCCACGGGCAGAATAAACTTCTGAGCACTCGAAATCACTGCGGTACTGTCTCCGTCGCCAAACTTTAAATCCGCCGAGGTGACTGTGGCCTGGGTAGTACTGCCCGACAGGCTAGGCCCGTTGCCCTGGTTCAACGATTCGGCGGGAGGGGCCTCAACACACGCTACGGCAACAACCAGCACAGCCACGAGGATCGGCAGAAGACGCTTCATTGCATTGGTGGATAACGTTCAGTTGGCATCATATCTTGCCTCACCACCGGGGCGAATAGATGCTGGGATACCACCGCTGACAGCCCAGATCGTTTACATTTGCCATAGCAAAACTTGATGATTGGCCCAGGCTCACTCCATGGCCATGGGCAAAGACCGGCCCTTGCGGGCGATCGCGCCCTCCTGCCTGGCCAATTTATTCTCTTTCCCCACAGCTATGACCTTCCCCAACCGGATTTTGGTGCTCTTTGCCCACCCCGCCCTTTGCCTACGGCCACGAGGGCACCGCCCTGCACGAGATGGCCGAGCTTCAGGGAGATATGCCGACGCTGGTGGCCAGGTCGCAGCAGCTCTCCGCTGACCTGGAGGATATTCTTCAGTCCGATGGCTTCGATTTGCCCCGTGAGGTCGATCAGGCCTGGGATACAACAGCGCTGCGAAAGCAGGGGGTGTAACGGCTATTGGCAAGGGCTTGGGTCAACGCTTAAGGCCGCAAAAGGCAATCCATCCAGCACTGATATTACCCTGCTGGGCGGCATAGTAGCCCGGCACATAATGTAGGTGAAAATCGTCGGCGGCAAACCCCGCCTCCAGGGCATAGGCAGGAAAATCTTCGAAGGGTGACGAGGCCAGATAGGGCTCTGAATTGGCCCAGACCTCGGTATCGCGGAAATACCGGGCAACCATGGTGGGCGGAGCCAGAAATAATTTACTCTCCAAATGCACCATAATGCCGCCGGGCTTGAGCAGGCGGTAACTTTCTGCAAAGACTCGCTGCCTGGCCACGGCTGGAATTTCGTGCAGCAGAATGTGGCTCACCACTAAATCAAACGACTGGTCGGCAAATGCAGTGCTCTCGGCATTTTGTTGGGAGAAATAAACCACTTGGTTCAACACCCTGGCCCGAGCGATCGCATATCTCAACAACGACGGACTCAAATCAATTCCCCAAACCTGGGCCTGGGGATAGGCCGATGTATAGGGCAAGGTGCTGTGGCCGACTGAGCACCCTAGATCTAAAATCCGCTGGGGTTGAAACTCGGGGTAGTACCGGCTCAAGACATGGTGAATTAAGGTCTGGCCGAGTTCGTCGTTGAGGGGGCCAAACCACCCTCTGCCGTAGAGAAAAACGCCGTGGTCATACAGTGCTCCAGTCTCAAAGCTGTCGGCTTCAAGGTCTCGTAGATAGCCCCCCGGCATGCGATGAATTTGGGCCTTGAGCTGATGGGAGGGGATGTCTAGATCTGGATTGAGCTCTAGGCTCCCCTGGCCTTGCTGATGGTATTGATAGACCGCTTCAAGGCGCTGTCGGTCAAATTCAATATCGGCCAGTACTTGGGTCCACAACCGATCTTGCAGCACCCCGCGACCACGGTGAACCGCCTGCACCTCTGGGCACCTATCTAGAGCTGGGCGCACCTTTAGGTATAGTTTGTCCTGGTTTTCTTCCTGGGGATAGGCAGAGATGGCGTCATCGATCTTCTGCTGAAACAGTTGAAACATAGCGCCCCAAAAGGCCTGTGTTTCGCGGGCGAGTTCTAAGGTGTCTGCCAGAGCATGGGCTTGGGGAATTAAGCCATGGTGGAGTTGGGAACATCGAAAAACGGTGTTGTTCATCGCAGGGTGCAGCCGTTAGGGGGCGGGAGGAAGTTGCAAACTGGCTGGTGTGCAGGGGCAGCATGGCATAGGTCTGGCCATCGTCATCGCTAAAGTCTACTTCGTAGACATTGGGGGCGAGATGCTCGACCAGGGTGCCGACTTGCCCGGCGGTGAGGTTGTGCTCAGGCAGGTCGTGCTTGAGGGCGACAACATCGAGTACTTGAAACTGGGGGAGGCTAGGCATTGAGGATTTCAGAAAATCAACACTTCGGTTTTGTATTTAACTGTCGATGATTTGGGCTAACGCCGTTCTCAAGTCTTCCAGGTCTGAGCCAACCGGGCTTTCTAGCCACTCAAACAAGGCTGACACCCGATCGCTCCGGGAACTGGTGTTTGGGGGCACGTTCCCCTTGGGTGGCTTCAGTCTAAACACCACGGCATCAAACTGGGGATCGGGTAAGTCAAGGGTAAATTGGCGCAGTTCAACTCGCCCCTGGGGAATGGTATGGCTGGGTTTGCTGGGGGTACTGCGGGGCTGGATGCGATCGCGCATGCCAAGCATGTCCTCGCGATACTCGATATCCAGGCCGCGTTCTTTGAGGTCGCGCTGGCGGCGGGCTTCTACGGGTTCGTAGCCGTCGAGGAGCTGGCGGAGGTTGAGGCGCAGGCGTAGTTTGCCGATGGTGACGGTCTGTTCGCCCATAGCTTCTAGCCCGATAAGTTCCTGGTAGTCCAAAGGGGGATGGTCGGGATTGTCAGGGACGGGCACCCATTCGGTGACTTCTAGGTCGCCAAAGCTCTTGTGGATTTTGGTGAAGGTGTCACGGATCAGGGCCAGAAAAACGCGGCGGGTGGTTTCGCGCCCGCTGATGGAGATGAAGATCTTTTTGTCTTCGGGGTCGGCTTTGACGCGGGCAATGTTGCAGCGATCGTCGCCTTCGCAGTAGGCCAGCATGACGCCGCTGCGCCAGCAGATCTGCTCATGGATTTTCTCGTGACTGAGCACGATGAACCGCGATAGCACGCTCTCGGGCAGAATGCGGTAGTGGTATTGAAACTCTAGGGTGTCGCCCTCTAGCCCGGTTTCGTCGGGTTCGTCTTTGGGCAGCAGGCCGGGGATGAGAAAGCGGGGGCGGGGGCAGTCGGGCAGGGCAAAGCAGAGCTGAAACTCCTGCATGAGTTCGGTCAGGTAGCGGTGGCGCTCTGGGGGGTAGCGGGTTGGCTCTAGCACCCGGCTGAGGTCGTCGGTGTCGAGAATGCCTTTGCTTTGGGTTTTGAGGGTCTCGTCACTGAGTAGGGCGTAGATGCCCTCGGTAACCCAGGCGGGATTGAGCACGTTGGTGCTTTGCAAAATGGGGTGGTCACGGAAGTTGAGCACCAGGCCCAGGTTGTGGAGCAGGTCGATGAGCTGGGTTTGATTTTGCTCTTCGGGAATTTGGTTTTGGTAGCAGATGCCGATGTATTCGTTGTAGGAAATGAAGTCGCGATCCATAGCTTCGAGCTGTTCTTTGACCTCGAACCAGGAGAGGGGCAGCAGGTTGTAGACATCGTGAAGTTGACCAACTTCTTTGGTGATTGCAGCCTGTAGCTCCTCAATGCCGTCGCCGCTTTGGCAAGAGGTTTCGAGAATGGCGCGAATGTTGGGGTATTTGTCTCGCAGGGCTTTGCGGTTGATATCGAAGGGTTGCTCGTCTTTTTTGTTGCCGACGATGATGACGGGCGACTCGCTGCCAAAGCTTTGGATCAGTTTGAGCCAATATTCAATGCGGTTCTCTTCTTCGCTGGTGCGGCAGTTGCAGACGAGCAGGTAGAGGCTGCGCTTGGTGAGAAAGAACTGATGGGTGGCGTGGTAAATCTCTTGGCCGCCAAAATCCCACACGTTGAGGCGCACATCTTTGCTGTTGACGTGAACGCCCCACTCGCGCACATCGAGGCCATCGGTTTGAGCTTCATTGGAGTCGAAGCGATTTTCGATGAGACGCTTGGCCAGGGATGTTTTGCCCACCGTGCCTTGCCCTACCAGCAAGAGCTTAGCCTCGTTCAGCGGTTTAACATCGCCACTGCGAAGCTGGCGCAGGTAGTTGAAGATGCCTTCCGTTGAGCCAGGATCTTCGTACAACTCGGGCGGCCCCAAAATTTCTGGAGAAATGGGCAAGGGATTACCCCGCAGATCGAGTTTCTCAAGTTGAGATATAGATTCTAGACTCTCCGGAATCGCGGTGATTTGGTTTGCGCGGAGGTCGAGCTGTTGGAGGCTTTGGAGCTGGGCGAGGCTGTCGGGAATCGTGGTGATTTGGTTATTGAAGAGGTTGAGCTGTTGGAGGCTTTGGAGCTGGGCGAGACTGTCGGGAATCGCGGTAATTTGGTTGCCAGGGGACTCATTTCGGCTGTGCCTATATCTCCAATTACCAGGGGCTTGGAGTATTTTGAGATTACTAAGTTGACCGATTTCTGCTGGCAGGTTGGTAAGTTCGTTGCCGACATACTCATTTTTCTCTTCGTCCCACTTCCCCAAAATTAGGGTTTCTAGCTGGGTGAGTTTGCCAATTTCGGGGGGTAACTCCGTCAACCCCTTGCCCGCCAAATCTAGCTCTGTCCAGCCCTCGGCGGCGGCCTGGTCAATCAGCGCTAGCAACTCATCTCGCGTCATGGTCGTTTCCCTCCCAGCCTCGCCCCATCCTAACCAGTAGGCTCGGTGGCGCGCCAGCAAAACCCCACAAAACCCAGTTGACACCCATAGGGTGGGTTAGGCGGCCACCCACCCCTGCTACCCCCCTTCAACCTTACGCCCCGCCGTAACCCACGGCCCACCCATATAGAGAATCTCGCCATGGGTAGGCGGCGGGTCGGGTTGCTGGCCACGGTGCAGGGCCCAAGCCAAGAGCGATGACCCACCCTACGGGTAATTTTGACCTCAGCCTGACCCTATACATCGCTACGCAAAACTCGCCAGTCGGTTAGGGGCGCGCAAGGAAATAAGGTACCCGCTGATCAGACTTCGACTTCGCTCAGCCCTCGATCACTGAAGGTTGAGCGAAGTCGTGCTGCTCCGCAACGCTATCGCGAACACATTGCGTCTCCCTGCGGGAGAAAACCTGGCCACCTGGTACACCATTAACCCGCAGATCCCATATTGGTCGTCAGCCTTATTTTTAATCGGTCATGAGCCGGGCGTCGCTAACCTGGCCCGCCCCATCGAGTTGAATCACCAGCCACTCGTAATCAATGCTGATAAAACCGCGCTCTGGCCCCAGTAAATAGACGAGCTCGTAGCCCGAAGAACCGTTTTGGGGTTCGGGCTGGCCCAGTAGCTCAACCACCTCAGCTCGAGACTTGCCCAAGAGCAGATTTTGCGCCAGCAGATTGTCTACCATGCAGAGGCGCACATGGGCAGGCTCTAGGGTCAGGCTGGCGTCACGCCAGATGGTGGGGCTGAACTGAGTGTAGTTTTGGCAGCGCTGCCGCTCGCGCCAATAGTCTTGCAGCACGATGCCGCCGAGGGCCAAAAAGGGCAGACTGCTGACCAGCATCGCCCCCAACGCCAGGGCGATCAGAATACGGCGCGCAGGATTGGGCTGTGGGGGAGGCTGGTACGGATCTGACGGCATGGCGATCGCCTAGGGCTTTACCCGTTATAGCCGCTGGCCCAGCTGCTGCCCTGCGATCGCACCCTTCTCTACATATACCGCCGCACCATCCGCTCTAGCTGGTGAACTAATTGTTGAAGCCGCTGGTTCTCTTGGCGCAGGGCGTTGTTTTCGTCCCGCAGGCGTTGATTTTCGTGCTGTAGGGTCTGATTGTCTGGCTGTAGCTGCTCTGACGGTGACGCATGCATGGTCGGATGGATGAACAGAAACTAGGCCCCTACCTGGGGAAGGTTCCCTGGCCTTAGCTGTATGGCTAAAGATGATGTGAATGGCTGAAGACCCAACGCCGCCATGGGGGGCTAGCAACGGCCAAGGCAGCCAGTTCTAGGGCTGATCTAGCCCCAAAGGTAGTGGCGTTATATCCCTATTGTGGCCTGCCCTTAGGTCAGGTCAAGAAACCGTAATTAACTGCAATGGCCATAAACCTCCTTATACCTGCTCGGCAATCTGCTGCCACTGTCGCCGATCGTGCAGCGCTGGGCTGGCGCTGAGCACGGTGCCCTGTAGGTCGAAGTGGGCCATGTCGCGATCGCCCAGCTTAGCCGTCACCGTAAAGGTCTGGGTGGCGGTGTTTTGGGCCAGGGTGTAGCGGTTGCCGTCGGCAATTTCTAGCTCGGGGCTGGGCTGGGTAGTGCGGCCCCGCTGCTGGGCGATCGCAAAGGCACAGCCCATGACCGGATAGCTGGCGGCGGCCCACTGGCGATCGGCGATCGCCCTGACCCCAGCTTCTAGCGTGGCCTGCTCTAGCGCCTCAGAGGGATCTAGCTCTGCCGCCCAGCAATGCCAGCAATGTATGTATTCGTAGTCAAGCTGATCTTGCTGGGTCTTGAGTACCCCCAGGTCACTTGCAGCGTGCGCATTCGCCCACTCGCGGCATCCTCAACCCCTGGCACGTAGAAGCCTGCTGCTTCTAAGGCCGCCACTAGCGGGTTTAAAGCATCGCGAGGAACCGAAATCACCACGCCTAAATCGCGGGTGGTACGCGGTTCGCCGTAGGTAATGGCGGCAACACCTCCGGTTACGTAGTAAGGAATTTCCACCGCCGCAAAAATATTGTGGAGTTGGGCGGCTAGTTCCGTAGAATCCTGAATCCAGGTCATCGCAGAGCCTGTAGGAATGTAGTTAGGTGGGCAATCTTCCTGGAGCCAGGCTTCTGCCAATTTGCGGGCAAAGGCTTGGGAAGATAGGTGAAGAAACTGACGCCCTAAGCAGTGCAGCGAAAGTTTACGTGCGCCCTGCATCAGAGCCGCCGCTATACTCAATCGTTCGGTAGGTGTGCGCTGACGCAGCAGGTAAAAATCCAGCAGGTCGGCTTCCAGGTTGGTGTCGTCGGCCTGGGGACGGTAGCCTGCGGGGGCGCTGAATTTAGGCAGTTGGATGGCCACGGCGACACGTCCTGAGGATGGATATTTGCCCTCTATGGGCTCGACGGGCTAGTTCAATTATGCAGTTAAATGGGGGATGGTTCTGGATGCCGCGTTGGCCCAGACGTTGTTACCCCCTGCGAGGCCCTGTGTCAGACGCGAAACCCTCTCGTTCTCTCGCCAACATTGCGGGCATTGTGGCGGTGGCCACCATTATCAGCAAGTTTGCTGGGCTGTTTCGTCAGCAGGCGATCGGGGCCGCCTTTGCGGTGGGGCCGGTGGCCGATGCCTATAGCTTTGCCTATATTATTCCTGGCTTTTTGCTGATTTTGCTGGGGGGTATCAACGGGCCGTTTCACAGCGCGATCGTCAGCGTGGTGGCGCGGCAAGATCGCAAAGATACAGCAGCGCTGATCGAGGCGATCAATACCCTGGTGGGGTTGCTGCTGCTGGGGGTGTCGGTGCTGCTGTTTGGCCTGGCGGGGCCGATTATCGATACCATCGCTCCGGGCTTGTCCCTGGCAGACTCGGCGGCGCGGGATATCGCCGTGTTGCAGCTGCGGATTATGTCGCCCATGGCGATGCTGGCGGGGCTGATTGGCATTGGCTTTGGGGCGCTAAATGCCGACAGCCAGTTTTGGCTGCCCTCCATTAGTCCTATTTTCTCCAGCGGGGCGGTGCTGGTGGGGCTGGGGCTGCTCTACGGGGCGATCGGCGGCGATATCGCCAGTCCTGAATTCTTTATGGTGGGCGGGGCGGTGCTGGCGGCGAGCACCCTCAGCGGGGCGGTGTTGCAGTGGCTGGCCCAGTTGCCGGCTCTGTGGAAGTCGGGGTTAGGAGGGCTGCGGCTGCGGTTTGACTGGTCGCTTCCCGGCGTTAGGGATGTGTTTCGGGTGCTGGTGCCCGCTACCCTGTCGTCGGGGATGCTGCAAATTAACCTGTTTACCGACCTGTTTTTTGCCTCGTTTATCCCCGGTACGGCGGCGGCGCTGAGCTACGCCAACCTGCTGGTGCAGACGCCCCTGGGCATTATCTCGAACGTGATTTTGGTGCCGTTTTTGCCGATGTTCGCGCGGCTGGCGGCTCCCGAAAACTGGCCCGAACTCAAGCTCCGCATTCGCCAGAGTTTATTGTTCACAGCACTGACCATGCTGCCCCTGGGGGCACTGTTTGTGGTGCTGGCTCGGCCCATTGTGCGGGTGATCTACGAGCGCGGCGCCTTTGATGCAGACGCCTCGACCCTGGTTACCTCGGTGCTGGTGGTCTATGGCCTCGGCATGTTTGTCTACCTGGCCCGCGATGTGCTGGTGCGGGTGTTTTATGCCCTGGGCGATGGGCAAACCCCCTTTCGCATTAGCCTGATCAACATTGTGCTGAACGGGGTGCTGGATTTCTTCTTCATTCGCTGGCTGGGGGCACCGGGTCTGGTGCTGGCCACCATCGGGGTAAATGTGTTTTCGACCCTGGCGCTGACGGCGATTTTGCACCGACGGCTGCGGGGGCTGCCGCTGCGGGAGTGGGGGGGCGCGATCGCCCTCCTGACCACCCTTAGCTTTGTCGCTGGAACAGTGGCCTGGGGCGTGCTTCGGGGTCTCGAAACCTGGCTGGGCACCGAGGGCATCGGCGTGCTGCTGCTTCAGCTCGTAATTCCTGGCGGGGTGGGGCTGTTGATCTTTACGCTTGGCGCATTCCTGCTGCCGATACCTGAGGCGAAGCAGTTGGCCGCGCGTATGCGGGAGCGCGTGCGGCGGTAGGTGGGTCGGTGAGGCGATAGTGAAGATGAGGGCCATCGCATAATGGTAGTGAGTGTGCAACGGCAGGATGCAAACGATGGCAGATCCAATCACCCTTGACGATATTTACGCCCTATTCCAAACCTCTCAGGCTGAGGCCGATCGCCGCTTTGCTGAGGCCGATCGCCGTGCGGCTGAATCCAAGGCCGAAGCCGATCGCCGTGCGGCTGAATCTAAGGCCGAAGCCGATCGCCGTGCGGCTGAATTTGACCGCAAAATGGCTGAATCTAAAGCTGAAGATGATCGCCGCGCTGCCGAAGCGGCTCGCTCGATGGAAGATCTTAGGCGTCTTGTCGATAACACCACTCGCGCCGTGGACGGACTGACGACTCGCTGGGGTCAGTTTGTTGAAAACCTGGTCGAACCCTCGGTGGTGCGTCTGTTTCGAGAGCGGGGCATTGACGTGCAGGAAACTACCCGTCGGATGCGATCGCAGCGCCCTGGAGCCGAAATGGAAATTGACATCTTGGCCATCAACGGTGACTCCGCCGTTGCGGTTGAGGTCAAATCTCGACTGTCTCGCCAAGATGTGGATGACTTTTTGGCGCGTTTGGGACGGTTCAAGCGATCGTTCCCCCACTATATGAACTACCAAATCTACGGAGCCGTGGCGGGGATCGAAATCGACGCAGGGGTAGACCGCTACGCCTACCAGCAAGGGTTGTTCGTCATCAAGCAAACCGGCGATACAGTCACCATTGCGAATAACGCAGCCTTTCGGCCCACAGCCTGGTGATGGGATGAGGGAGATGGGGGGATGATGCGATCGCCTGCCAGCGATCGCATCATCCCCAACCCCTGCCGCTATGCTGAGAGGGCAGGTTGAGGGAATGCCCTATGGTGACGGCTACACCCGTGGATCGAGAGGCGGAGCTGCGCTCTATTCGCGCCGGGCTGCGGCGGGGGCAGCAGGCTTTGGCCGACTGGGAGGGCGGACGGCTGGCGGTGTCGGCGGTGCCGGGTTCGGGTAAGTCGACAGGGATGGCGGCGGCGGCAGCGATCGCGATCGCCCGCCACCAGTTGCATCTCAATCGCCAGCTAGTGCTGGTCACCTTTACGCGATCGGCGGCGGCCAATCTCAAGGCCAAGGTGCGGAGCCACCTCAGGGCCTTGGGACTGCCCCAAACCAGCTTTACGGTCTCGACCCTGCACGGGCTGGCCCTCACCATTGCCACCCGCAACCCCGAACTCTCGAACCTGAATCTGGACACCCTCACCCTGGTGTCTCCGGCCCAGAACAACCGCATTCTACGGACCTGCGTAGAGCAGTGGATTGTGGCCAACCCCGACCTCTACCACCGCCTGATCGAGGGGCGACAGTTCGACGGCGAAGAAACCGAGCAACTGCGACGGCAGTCGGTGTTGCGCACCGAGGTGCTGCCCAGCCTCGCCCACACGGTGATTCGCGAAGCCAAAAGCTCGGGGCTGATGCCCGTCGACCTGGCCACCCTGGCGAAAACAGTCAACCATGCGCTGCCGGAGGGTGTGGAAGACTACAACCTGCTGACCATCGCCGCCGGCCTGTACGATCGCTACCAAACCCTGCTCTCCCAGCGCGGCTGGATCGACTACGACGACATGATTTTGGGTGCCCTGCGCACCCTGGAGGACCCCGACAGCCGCCGCTTCTGGCAGGGTCGCACCTTCGCGGTGTTTGAGGACGAAGCGCAAGATTCATCGCCGTTGCAGACCCGACTGCTGACCCTGCTGGCGGGAGATCCTGACCATCCCGAGGGTGAACCCAACCTGGTGCGGGTGGGTGACCCCAACCAGGCGATCAACTCCACCTTTACCCCGGCAGACCCGGTCTTCTTCAACCAATTCTGCGATGACTGCCGCCAGTTGGGCCGCCTGGTGACCATGGATCAGGCCGGACGCAGCAGTGCGAGTATCATGGCCGCCGCCAACCGTCTGTTGGCCTGGGTCAATCAGGCTCAGGTGGCGGGGCCAGAGACCCCCTTCCGGGACCAGGCGATCGCCCCCGTAGACCCCGACGACCCCCAGCCAGGGGCCAACCCAGACCCCCTGGGGGCTGGGGTCGAAATTCTCTCGCCGCCCACCACGCTGGATTCTGTCAGGCTAATTGCCCAGCGGGTGCAGGCCCTCTACACCGAAAACCCCGACACCAGCTTTGCCATTCTGGTGCGGGAGGGCCGTCAGGGCCAGTTCGTCGGCCATCTGCTGCGCGATTCTGAACAGGTGGGTGTAGACCTGGCTGGGCTGGGCCTGACATTGTATGACGTGGGTGAGCAAGACCGTCAAA
Source organism: Nodosilinea sp. (assembly GCA_041739575.1). Classification (GTDB taxonomy): domain Bacteria; phylum Cyanobacteriota; class Cyanobacteriia; order Phormidesmidales; family Phormidesmidaceae; genus Nodosilinea. The sequence continues at coordinate 27,206 of JBGSNT010000155.1, forward strand.
CCCGGGTGCCCACCGACATGCTCACCCTGATGCAGTTTATCGAGCGGCCCCACTCCCCCGACCGACTCAAGGGGGCGCTGCGGGTGCTGGTCGATCGCCAGCGGGTGCCCACCCAAGACCTCAACACCCTGGCCCAGGCCCCGGAACAGTTTCTCTACCCCGGCCCCCTCGATACCCCGCCCGACACCGAGGCGGCCCGCACGGCCCGGCGGTTCTGCACAGGGCTGCTCAGGGCTCGCCTCGAACTGCCCCCCTACAGCCTGTTTCCCTTCATCGGCCTTACCCTGGGCTACAACCAGAGCGAATTGGCCACCGCTGACAAACTGGCCGCCCGAGTCAGCCAGCAAATTCGCCACGACGACACGCTGGCGGCAGCGATCGCCGTGCTGCAGGATATCGTCGGCTCCGAGCGCTTCACCGCCGTAGACACCGAAGACACCGACTCCCTCTACAGTCGCCCCGGTCAGATTACCCTGATCACCATGCACAAGGCCAAGGGGCTCGACTGGGACGTGGTGTTTCTGCCCTTTCTCCACGACAAAACTATCCCCGGCACCCTGTGGGTGCCCCCCCAGGGCGATTTTTTGGGCGACTTTACCCTGGCCGAGGTGGCCCGCGCCCAGATCCGCACCCGCGCCCACGCTGGCTCAAGCCAAGGGCGGGGCCAAATCCCCGACATTATCGCCGCCTGGGATCAGGCCAAACGCCTCAAAGCCGCCGAAGAGTACCGCCTACTCTACGTTGCCATGACCCGCGCCAAGCGCCTGCTGTGGATGTCTGCGGCCCAGCAGGCCCCGTTCACCTGGAGCAAGCCCGAGAATGTGCAGGCGGCGAATGCTTGCCCGGTGTTGCCGGTGTTGAGGGAGTGGATGGGTAGGGGGTAGGGGCAGACCTGGGTGTCTGCCCAGGGGTATCGGGCAATCGCGAAGCATCACTGGGGGTAAATCGCGAAATGTCAGTAGCAGTAAATCGCAAAACTCTGTCAGCGGTGAATTACAAACCCCCGCCAAAATCCAAAATCCCCAATCTAAAATCGCTAGTCGATGCGCTCGATCTGCCAAAGAATCTGATTCCCCTCTCGTCGCACCCGCGACACCGACCAGTTTCGCCAGGCCCAAAATTCGCCTCGGCTGGTGACGGCGCTAGCGTTTACATCCATCAAATCGGCCAGTTCTGAGCTGGTGATGAGATAGCCTTGCTTGGCGATTTCGTCGGCAATCTGCAGTGTTTCTAGAACATTGCGGAGGCTATCAACCCTAACCTCGCGGGGTAAAGAATCAAAATTTTCACTAATCGGAGAAGTTCCAGAGTCTGCCATGATGCATAGTGCCGTCTAAAGCTAAAAAACAAGCCAATTCTACACTCTGACCCTACGGCCAAGGTCACCACAACCCAAAAATCGTCTATGCCTTCCATTAAGATAAGTCATAGTTAGGGTCATAGAACCCGATTGAAATGTTTTTTGGGGCTAAAGGCCCAAGCACTTGGTTCCTCCGTAGGGACGTAAGGAATCATGCCGCAGCAATATTCTATAGCTGCGATTGCATGCCACCAAGCCTTCCCTTTCCGTCTGATGAGAGGGGCTTGAGGAAATTCTTAGCGAAACAAATTGGGAGAGTCCTGCGCTGCAGGGCAGTGGATAACAAAGGAGCAGCGTGGGCGGACAGGTCATCGTTAGGCGGTGGCTTCAGAATAGCCCCGTTCACCCGCAGGGCCCCATCAACTGGGCCGCTCGATACCCACCTGACAGAAAAATACTCCGGCAGATTCCCTTCAGGGCTTCACGCCAAGCACCCGAGACCCCGTTCAACGCTCTCGATTCAGGCTGTGGTCAGATCTAGCGTCATTCCCGCGCAGACAGGAATCGACCCTAGAATATCCACCCTCTCTGGTACCTTTTTTCGATGCGAATCTCTTAGTGAGAGAGGTTCAGACTAATGCCGTTGCCTAGAACCCCTGACGGGAGACCAGCTTCTCGATATTGGCCTGGGTTTGGTGCAGCAGGTCATGGCGGCTATCGCCTGAATGGCCCAGGGAGGGCACCAGATTACGGGCCTGGAGCGCCATGTGCAGCTGCAAGTGAGCAACATACTCGGAGAAGTCTTCGCGGGTTTCGGATAGCGCTGGAGCTAGCTGATCTGACAGGGCCACGGGAACAACCTCTTTAGTATTCAACGTTAAGGAAATGTGCAACGATATCGAAGCTAACATAGGCTCTGCCCCCCGCTGCGGGCCATGCAACGAAGCTTAACGGTGCGTAACATCTGACACATTCAATGCCCGGTTCCCCTCCCTCCGCCGATAGCCCGCCTCCCATCCCCGAGCGGTTGGCCAAGCACACGGTGCGCTACGCCGACCACCGCTCGGTCGATTGGAACGACCTGACGCCGATGATGCGCCACTACGTGGAGATGAAGGAGCAGTACCCCCACGCCCTGGTGCTGTACCGGGTGGGCGATTTTTTTGAAACGTTTTTTCAGGATGCGATCGCCATCGCCCGTGAGCTCGAACTGGTGCTCACCAGCAAAGACGCGGGCAAGGCCATTGGCCGGGTGCCCCTGGCGGGCATTCCCCACCATGCCCTCGATCGCTACTGCACCCTGCTGGTGGAGAAGGGCTTTGCGATCGCCATCTGCGATCAGGTGGAAGACCCCGCCGTGGCTCAGGGCTTAGTCAAGCGCGAAGTCACCCGCGTCATCACCCCCGGCACAGTGATCGAAGAGGGCATGCTGAGCGCCAGCCAGAACAACTTCTTGGCCTCGGTGGTGGTGGCGGGGCACCACTGGGGCCTCTCCTACGCCGATGTCTCTACCGGGGAATTTCTGACTACCCAAGGGGAAGACCTCGATCAGCTCAGCCAGGAACTGCTGCGGCTCCAGCCTGCGGAGGTGCTGTTTCCGGTGGATGCTCCCAACCTGGGGGCAATGCTCAGACCGGGAGATAAATCAGACCAGCTGCCCGACTGTCTGCCGCGCCAGTTTTGCTACACCCTCAGGCCCCAAGGCCCCTACAGCCAGAGCGAGGCCCGGCAGCGATTGCTGCAGCGGTTTCGGCTCAGGTCGCTAGAGGGTCTGGGCTGTGACCACCTGCCCCTGGCGGTGCGGGCGGCAGGGGGATTGCTCGACTACCTAGAAGACACCCAAAAATCGGTGCAGGCCCCGCTCCAGCCCCTCTGCACCTACACCCTGGCCGCCTACCTGGTGATCGACCACCAGACCCGCCGCAATTTGGAAATTACCCAGACGGCACGCGACGGCACCTATAACGGCTCCTTGCTCTGGGCCCTCGATCGCACCGTAACGGCCATGGGCGGGCGCACCCTGCGCCGCTGGCTGTTGCAGCCATTGCTGGATGTCAAAGGCATTCAGTCTCGCCAGATCACCATTGCCGAACTGTTGCAGGACGGCAACCTGCGCCAAATGCTGCAGCACAAGCTGAAGCAGATCTACGACCTGGAGCGGCTGGCTGGCCGGGCCGGGTCGGGCACCGCCAACGCGCGGGATCTGGTGGCCCTGGCCGATTCATTCTTGCGACTGCCGGATTTGGCCGCGCTGGCCGCTCAGGCGAAATCCCCTTACCTAAGAGCGCTCCAGTACGTGCCGCCGGAACTGGAGCAGCTGGGGCTAACCTTGCGATCGCACCTGGTGGAAACCCCGCCCCTCTACCTCACCGAGGGTCACCTGATTCGCGATGGGGTCAACGCCCAGCTCGACGACCTGCGTCAGCAGGCCGTGGACGACCAAAAATGGATCGCGGAGCTGGAGCCCGCCGAACGTAAGCGCACCGGCATCTCGACCCTTAAGGTGGGCTTTAACAAGGCTTTCGGATACTACATCAGCGTCTCCCGCGCCCGGGCCGACCAGGCCCCCGACGACTACATCCGCAAGCAGACCCTCACCAACGAAGAGCGCTACATCACCCCCGAACTCAAGGAGCGGGAGGCGCGGGTGTTCAACATCGAGTCTGAGATCAATGCCCTGGAGTACGAGATCTTTAACCAGTTGCGGGAGCAGGTGGGTCAGCAGGTAGAGCTGATTCGCAAGGTCGCTGCCGCCGTGGCCGCCGCCGATGTGCTCTGCGGCCTGGCAGAGGTCGCCATCTTCCAGGGCTACTGCTGCCCCGAGATGGATGACTCGCGGGCGATCGCCGTCACCGATGGCCGCCACCCCGTGGTCGAACAGCTGCTCCCCGCTGGCTTCTTTGTGCCCAACTCCAACTACATGGGGACGGTTCCCGAAGATCGCGATGCCACCCATCCCCAAGACCTGATCATTCTCACCGGCCCCAACGCCAGCGGCAAGAGCTGCTATCTACGCCAGGTGGGGCTGATTCAGCTGATGGCGCAGATGGGTAGCTTTGTGCCCGCTAAGGGGGCGCGGCTGGGGGTGTGCGATCGCATCTTCACCCGCGTCGGCGCGGTGGATGACCTGGCCACGGGACAATCGACCTTCATGGTGGAGATGAATGAAACGGCGAATATTCTCAACCACGCCACCCCCAAATCTCTGGTGCTGCTGGATGAAATTGGCCGGGGCACTGCCACCTTCGACGGCCTCTCCATCGCCTGGGCCGTCGCCGAGTATTTAGCCGTCGACATTCAGGCCCGCACCATCTTCGCCACCCACTACCATGAGCTAAACGAGCTGGCGGCGCTGATCCCCAACGTGGCCAACTACCAGGTCACCGTCAAAGAAATGCCCGACCAGATCATCTTTCTGCACCAGGTACAGCCCGGCGGAGCCGACAAATCCTACGGCATTGAGGCGGGGCGATTGGCGGGGCTGCCACCTTCGGTGATTCAGCGCGCCCGCGACGTGATGCGCGAAATCGAGCGCAACAGCACGATCGCGGTAGGGTTACGGGGGGAGGTACCCAAAGCCAGCAAACCTAGACGCCGAGGGAAAGAGTTGTCAGGCGTTTACGACCCTTCAGAACAGATGGATCTGTTTAGCTAAGGTTGGTCAGCAGCATCAGGGGTACTATCCAGCAATTTTGGCGGATAACACCCCAAATCTCCATACTTAACCTTCAAATCTGCCGGATAATACCCCGAGATCTCGGACTTATCCGGCAGATACGATGTCTAGTTCTTTAAGAGGCGAGTATTATTCCGCAGATCTAACGGATAATGCGAAGCATAGAGGGTCTTATCCAGCAGACCTGACACTTAGTCCCATAGTTAGCCCTCAAGTCCCCGGTTGAGGCGTCCATAGGGTTTGTCTGTCATGGCTGAAGCTCAGTTGACGAGGAAGGATAGCTATGGAAGCCGAATATGATTTCAGTGTGCCGCCCAGCGAGCGATCGTCACAGTCGTCAGGGCGCACCGTCTAAATGAGCTGGGGCATCTATGATAACAACCCTCTCTTGAAGCCTCTAAAGCTCCTCGTCGGCTAGTTCCTGCTCCTCCACGGTCAGTTCCAGGGCGATCGGTGTGGCTTCTTCCGCAGCCTCGATCAGCACCGGCTCGGCTTCGGCCTCTTCCTGCTTGGTCTCCAGGTTGAGGGGAATGCGCAGCGGCTCGGGCTGCTCCTGCTCCTGCTCCATGGCGGGCAACGACTCGACCAGGTCATCGAGCGGTCGGGGGATAACCATCACAGCATGGAGTTCACCGATGCGCTCTGCCTCGTGTATGCCGGCTTCGATCGCGATCGCCACGTTGGGCAGCGACCCCCGAATCAATATTGTGCATAGCCCTTCGCCAATGGCCTCGTGGGACATCAGCTCTACGTCCGCAGACTTGGTCATGGCATCGGCCGCCCCCACCATGGCCGGGAAGCCGCGCGTCTCTAGCAGGCCAATCGCTTGACTGCCCAGCTTACTGCCCGATTCCCGGCGCAGTTCTTCCCAGCGGGCGCAGATCGGCAGCACCGCCTCCAGGTTAGGCAAAGGCCGAGGAATTAGCGCCGAAGAGGCCGTCTGGCCATTCTCTTGGACCGCCGCAACTCCCGCCTCAACGGCCATCCGCACGTTGGCAATGCCACCCCGCACGATCGCTGTACAGTGTCCGCCGCCGGTTTTCTCGTAGCCCACCAGCAGCACATCGGCCGCCTTAAGCATGGCGTCGGCTGCCCTGACCACCACCGGAAATCCCTCCGCCGAAACCATGCCAAGGGCCGCCCCTCGGTATCGGTCGCGCCGCTGGGCTTCTGTGGGCCTAGACGCAGGGGTAGCCAGGGTCAGGCGCTTTGCTGTCCCTGCCGGCTTGAGGTCAAGGGGCGAGGCTAATTGGCCATCGGGTTGCATAGAGTGCCTCTGCACAGGGGTGTCTGCTTCTCTATTCTACGGCCTGTCCTCTGGGCTAGCCCCATGCAAAGCCTGACGATGGGGAAATAGAGTCGCAAGCAGCCGGTTTACCTGGGTTTTGCCGTAGACAGGAGAGCCATGGCTTGGGGTCACGGCAGCGGCAGAATTGCCATTGAGACTGTGCCCATTCTGGGCGCTGGCACCAGCCATGCTGGGACCGGCTCCGTTGGCGGTGTTGCCGCTAGGCCCACTGCCGTAGCTGTCGAATGCAGCTTGGGCATGTGGGGCTTGGGCCTGCGGGGCAGGGGAGGACTGGCTTGGGTCGCCCAGCAAAGAACCCGGTGCGACCACTTGGGATGCCCCTAGGACGGGGTTAATTACGGTGCTATGGGCCCCAATGCAGGTGTGTTGTCCAATAGAGCCATGCCCCACCACCAGCACACCGCTACCCAGGCTGACCCCAGGTTCCAGGACCAAATCACCCTGGCGGGCCTGCACCACCACATCAGCCGCCAAACAGACCCCAACCGAAATCACCAGACGACATCCCGGTGCTGCCCCCAGCAATACCCCCGGTGCCACAGCAACGCCGGGGGCTATATCCACATCGCCCTGGATTGAGCCCATGGTGAATAGGTTACTGGCCTGGGCGGATACAGCCACGGTTGGAGGTCTTTGAAACAGGTGGATTTAGGGACGCTGAATGGTGGCTTCAAGCACTCGCTTCTTGACCTTGGGGTCAATGCCAATCAGGCGCACATACTCCCCTGAGTGGTTGCGCAGCTGTGCCTCTAGGGCCGCCAACACGTCCGCAGCGCGACCCCCTTCTAGGGCTCCGCCGGTCTGCCAGGCACCGCTGCGGTAGCGGCGCGCGTCGGCGTGCTCGAAGCTGACGCGATAGCCCTGGCTAACCAGTTGGTTAACCTGCTGCACCACATCCTGGGATAGGCCGCCCATCGGTGCTGCCCCATTGCCGGCGGGTCTGCTAGAGGAGAATGTTGAGTGGGACGGCGACGGTGCTGTTGCCGCCGTCTTAACCCCTGGGCGCTGAATCGTCACAGCCGCTACTCGGCGCTTGGCCTTAGGGTCGATGCCAAAGACCCGCACATACTCATTGGGGTGCTCAGCCATGCAGGTGTTGAGCGTGGCCATCACATCGCCCTCGCGGGTGCTGGTAATGGGCGCACAGCTCTGCCAGACGTTGCTGCTGTAGCGGCGGGTGTCGGCGTGCTCGGCCCCAATGTGATAGCCCTGGCTCAGCCACTGGCGTACCTGCGACACCATTTCCCCTGATGCCTGAGGGGAAACCCCACCGTGGCTGGCGGGGGCAGCATAGGATGCACTGGCCGCACTGCCCGCAGCGGAACCAACCGATAGGGCTTTGCCGTCGGGGCGCTGAATCGTGATCGGCGCGATGCGGCATTTGGCCTTGGTATCAATGCCAAACAAGCGCACATACTCCCCGGCATGCTCGGCTAGGCAGCGCTCTAGGGCACCAAACACATCGCCTTCCCGGGAGGAGTCGATGGGGGAACAGGTTTGCCATGCCCCACTGCTGTAGCGGCGCGAGTCGGCGTGCTCGGTACCAATGCGGTAGCCCTGGTGAAGGTATTGGCGCACCTTCTGTACGACCTCTGCCGATAGGGGGCCGCCGCTGGCCGCCGGAGCTGGGCGATAGGCACCATTGCTGGAGGCAGATACCGCCGCCGCGCCACTGCTCACCTCTACCGGTTTACCGTCAGCCCGCTGAATGGTAATCGGGGCTACCCGCTGCTTGGCCCTGGGATCGATGCCGAACATGCGCACATACTCCCCGGCATGCTCAGAGAGACAAGCTTCAAGGGCGGCAAACACCTCAGTATCCCGGTGGGATTGAATGGGGCTGCAGGTTTGCCAGACCCCACTGCGATAGCGGCGCGAGTCGGCGTGCTCGGTACCAATGGTCAAGCCTTGGGCCAGATATTGACGGGCCCGTTGGACGACGTCGGGGGGTAGCAGTTGAGAAGTCATAGTGCCTAATCCATCGCGTTCGTTTGGGTGTGCTGTGGGGTCTGAAGAAGCTGAGCTAGCTGATCCGTATCCCCCAGGTGGTAGGTCGTAGCCGGGCATGCCGACCAGTTCCCGCACCAGGGCAATATCGGTGGGGCTGACATTGGGCAGCGCGTCAGCCTGATACTGCTGGGTGATCACCGAGCCAGAGGGCACTAGCTTGCCCGCCGGCACCTCTACGTCCTGGATCAGGGCGTGCATCATGACCACGCAGCCAGCCCCCAGGCGGGCATTGAAAATAGTGGAGCGAAAGCCAACAAAACAGTCGGCCCCCAGGTAGACCGGGCTTTGGATCAAGACCTTGTAGGTCAAAATAGAGCGATCGCCAACCCAGACGGCGTAGGGAGAGCGATCGTCCCCCAGCACTCTTCCCTGGGCGCGACCGTAGATCGTTGCCCCCTCCTGTAGGGTGCAAGCCGCCCCGAGCCGCGTAGCTGCCCCAGGGTCAGCCTGTACTACTACCCCAGCCGCCAGGTTGACACCAGGCTCTACGAGAACCTGCCCCTGCAACTGGGCTAGCGAATGTATCTGCGCGGTCGATCGCCCAGATATCGGATTCGCTCCCTGAGCCTGGGTTGGAGATGCCGCTGGACTGCGGATCGCCATTGCCGTAAACCCTCCAAAAGATACCCCATCGACGAGCCTCTCTGTCCCAGAGGTAGGCAAGCTATGGGGAGAATGTAGTCTTTCACGCTGTCAGTTACCTACGGTCGGTTAAAGGGACCGCTAAACAGGGCTGCCCCTTTAACCGATCCTGCTAACTAAAATCATCTCGCTTGTTGTAGAGGTTGCCGCTGTCGAGACTTACGGTATCGACGATGGCAATGACTGCCGCATCTACTGGACGATTTTCGTAGCCGTGGTGCTGGCGAGCCCCGCTGCCCTGGGTAATCAATACCCATTCGCCAGGGCCAGCTCCCACCACATCGGCGGCGACCGTGTAGTCGGGCAGCAGATCGCCGGTTTCGCTAATGAGCTGCACTAGCAGAAACTTAGCGCCACTCAAGCTCGGCTCTTTGCAGGTGCTAACTACCGTGCCGCGAACCTTGGCCAAGAGCATAATGACCTATCTGCCGTAGGGACGAATGCCGCTGACGCTCTCTCTAAACTGCTCTACCGCTTCGGTGTAGCGGATGGGCAGGACAAACTCGAGGTTTTCGTGGGGGCGAGCGATGATGTGGGTTGACAGCACCTGACCGCCGTTAACCCGCTTCACGTTCTCAATGCCGGCGGCTACGGAAGCCTGTACCTCAGACACATCGCCGCGGATAATGACGGTGACCCGGCCGCTGCCGATTTTCTCGTAGCCCACTAGGGTAACCCGAGCCGCTTTTACCATCGCGTCAGCGGCTTCTACCACAGCGGGGAAGCCCAACGTTTCAACCATGCCAACTGCAATTGCCATATCTTTATATACCTTTCTTCCAGAGAAGAATAGAGAAGTTCAAACGAATGCTGCTTTGGGAGCTTCCAATGCAATTTTCATTACCTGGGTAGACCCTTAAACCTTAGGACAAATGGGGCTCTAAAAACCGCCTTGCCCTGGTTTGACCGTTAAGCCCTAGGTCCGAAACTGCTCGACGGCTTCGGTGTAGCGAATGGGAAGAACAAATTCCAGGTTTTCGTGGGGGCGTGCAATGATGTGAGTTGATAGCACTTCGCCTCCGTTGACCCGCTTGGCGGACTCAATCCCTGCGGATACTGAAGCCTGTACCTCAGATACGTCGCCCCGGACAATTACGGTGACGCGCCCGCTACCGATTTTCTCGTAGCCCACTAGGGTAACCCGAGCCGCTTTTACCATCGCGTCAGCGGCCTCCACCACAGCCGGAAAACCCAGCGTCTCAATCATCCCAACAGCAATCGGCATAGTCGAAATCTCCTTGATAAAATTTAGGCGACCCTTGGCTTACCTGATGCGCTTTGCCAGTCGATACCAAGCGCACAAAACGTGTCCCGAAAATTAAAAGACGGGACTTGCCTCCAGGGAAGCAAAACTTCAAGATTGCCTAAAAATTCTTGATGACAGATTAAGCATAGGTGTCCGTAGTCCCTTTTGCAATATAAGTCCCAATGATTGTTGCTAATGTTGAATATTATTAAATCTTATATCGTGAAACTTCTTTTATCGTAATCAATCCACAGGTTGGGGTGAGTGACTGCTCACCTGCGGGACGACTTGAGGTGGCAGAAGGGCTACTTTGGGGTTTCCCCCTACCTGTCGACAGCGTTTTCTGGGGCAGAAGCGGGAATCTGTCGGTTCCGACCGCCGGAGGCCCCCAGTGAATCGGGTAGAATAGCAAAAAGCCTTAGAATCAAGGCGCTAGCGTCAAAAATGCGGTCTGCATGGGCTAGCGGCCCCCGTCATGGTGGTGCCCTATCGTATGGGTTAGGGACCATTTGGGCTGGTCAGGTTGGGCCTAGTCCTGTAGCTTGGGACAGCCTCAGACTGTGACTCCGGCTTGAGGTGTCTAAGGGCATCGGAGTAGGCCTCGACTTTTTGAAGAGAACTCTCAGGGAACTCTCAAAGAGCGTTGGTCGAGGGCCTTTAGCTTTACGGTATTGACTCTGAGCTAGACCGTCTGTCGCTGCTGAAGCCGGCGGCGGTTGAAGCCGGCGGCGGTTCTGGAGTAGAGCTGTGCAAGGCGCCCCCAGGCGCGACGGGTGAGGTGTTGTCAGAGAGCGTCGGGATGACCCAAGTCTTTGTAGAAACTAGTTGGTTGCTGCCGGTTTACGGCCTTGTCGGGGCTCTCCTGGCGGTGCCCTGGTCCACGGGGCTAGTTCGCCGGACGGGGCCCCGTCCGGCGGCTTACCTCAATATCTTGATGACCCTGGTGGCCTTTGGCCATGGGCTACTGGCCTTTCGGGGCATCTGGAACCAGGGTTCTCAGGAGCTGCTGTTTTCCTGGTTTGACTTCGCCGATCTCCATCTCACCCTAGCCCTGGATATCTCGGTGCTTAATCTGGGCGCTCTGGAGCTGATTACGGGCCTTAGCCTGCTGGCCCAGGTCTTTGCCCTAGGCTACATGGAAAAAGACTGGGCGCTAGCTCGGTTTTACTCGCTGATGGGTTTCTTTGAAGCCGCCATGAGTGGGCTGGTGCTGAGTGGGTCGTTGTTTGTCTCCTACTCGCTGCTGGAGATGTTGACCCTCTCGACCTATCTGCTGGTCGGGTTTTGGTATGCCCAGCCCCTGGTGGTGACCGCCGCCCGCGACGCCTTTCTGACCAAGCGCATTGGTGATGTGCTGCTGCTCATGGGGGTGGTCGCCCTGGCCTGCTTAGCTGGTAGCCTCAACTTTAACGATCTGTACGAGTGGGTCAAGGTCGAGAGCTTGTCCCCCGCTTTGGCTACCCTGCTGGGGCTATCGCTAATTGCCGGGCCGTTGGGTAAGTGTGCTCAGTTTCCGCTGCACCTGTGGCTAGACGAAGCTATGGAAGGCCCGAACCCGGCATCCATACTGAGAAATTCGGTGGTGGTCACCTGTGGTGCCTACGTGCTGATTCGGCTACAGCCCATCGTGGTGTTATCTCCCGTGGCGCTGGGGACTTTGGTGGCCATTGGCAGTGTGACCGCTATTGGTGGCTCCCTGGTGGCGCTGGCCCAGGTCGATCTCAAGCGCACGTTCTCCTATTCCACCAGTGCCTACCTAGGGCTGGTCTTCATTGCCGTCGGGACCGCCTGGCCGGGGGTGGCGTTGATTCTTCTACTCACCCACGCCATCGCTAAGGCGCTGATCTTCATGGCGGTGGGGTCGATCATCACCACCACTAACTGCCAGAACCTGACGGAGCTAGGCGGCCTGGGCAGAAAAATGCCGGCCACTGCCCTGGCCTTTGTAACGGGCGCTCTAGGCATGGTCGGGGTGGTGCCCCTGGGCTGCTTTTGGGGGCTGCGCATGGGGGCAGACTTCCTCAGTGGCGACTATCCGCTGCTGGCGCTGGTGTATTTTGTGGTCAACGGGTTGACGGCGATCAACCTGACCCGGGTTTTTCGCCTGGTGTTTTTGGGGGTGCCCCAACCCAAGACTCGCCGTGCTCCAGAGGTGCCTTGGCAGATGGCGGCTCCCATGGTCACCCTATCGGTGATTACGCTGCTGGCCCCGTGGCTTATGGGCAAACTGCTACTCCTACCCCCTTGGGACTACATCAATTGGCCGATCACTATCCTGTTGCTGGTGTCGGGCTGGCTTGGTGTCGCGGTTGGAGCCACTGCACCTCTGTCCAAGTCCCTGGCGCGATCGCTCAATCGCCCCCTTCGCATTACCCAAGACCTGCTGGCCTACGATTTTTACACTGAGCGTCTCTACGACAAAACCGTGGTGGCGGCGGTGTCTACCCTGGCCCGGTTTAGCAGTTGGTTTGACCAGTACGTGGTCGATGGCCTGGTGAACGGGGTGGGTCTGGCCTCGCTCTTTGGGGGCGAGGGGCTGAAGTACAGCGCCTCCGGCCAGTCGCAGCTCTACCTGCTAACTATTTTTGCCGGGGTGGGGCTGCTGGGAATTTTCATGACCTGGACGCTTTGGTAACGGTTGGCGATGCTGAGTGCACTGATTTTAATTCCGCTGGTGGGGGCCCTGGTGCTGATCCTGTGGCCCGGCAAGCTAGAGTCGCAGACGGCCAAGGTAATTAGCAGCGTGAGCCTGCTAATTACCTTGGCGCTGCTGGGTTCCCTGGCTACCCGCTTTGAGCTGACGACACCGGGCTTTCAGTTTGAGGAACTGCTGCCCTGGGTCGAGCCCCTGGGCTTGAGCTACCGCCTGGGGCTCGACGGTCTGTCGCTGCCGCTGCTGGCGGTGAACAGCCTGCTGGGGATAGTGGCCATCTACATCAGTGACCCGCAGCTCCATCGCACCCGGCTCTACTACGTGCTGCTGCTGGTGATCAACAGCGCCGTGGCTGGGGCCTTTTTGGCCGCCAACCTGCTGCTGTTCTTTATTTTTTACGAGCTCGAGCTGATTCCGCTGTACCTGCTGATTGCTATCTGGGGCGGAGCCCGGCGCGGCTATGCCGCCACCAAGTTTTTAATCTACACCGCCCTGTCAGGGGTGCTCATTTTAGGTGCCTTTTTGGGGCTGGTGTGGCTGTCGGGCAATAGCAGTTTTGACTACGATAGCGGCCTGGCCACCGCGCTACCCCTAGCCCAGCAGATTACGCTGCTGGTGGCGCTGCTGGTCGGCTTTGGCATTAAGGTGCCGCTATTCCCGTTCCACACCTGGCTGCCCGATGCCCACGTCGAGGCCTCGACCCCGGTGTCGGTGCTGCTGGCGGGGGTATTGCTGAAGCTGGGCACCTATGGGGTAGTGCGGTTTGGCCTGGGCCTGCTGCCCGATGCCTGGATGGCCCTGGCCCCCTGGCTGGCCACCTGGGCAGTCATTAGCGTGCTGTATGGGTCGCTGGCGGCGATCGCCCAGCAGGATATGAAAAAAATGGTGGCCTATAGCTCCATTGGCCACATGGGCTACGTGCTGCTGGCGGCGGCGGCCTCCACCCCGGTCAGTATTGTCGCCACGGTGTTCCAAATGATTAGCCACGGGTTGATTTCGGCGCTGCTGTTTTTGCTGGTCGGGGTGGTGTACAAAACCACCGGCACCCGCGACCTGACGGTGCTGCGCGGTTTGCTAAACCCAGAGCGGGGGTTGCCCTTTGTCGGCTCGATGATGATCCTCGGGGTGATGGCCAGCGCTGGCATACCCGGTATGGTCGGGTTTATCTCTGAGTTTCTGGTTTTTCGAGGCAGCTTTTTGATCTTTCCGGTGCAGACCCTGCTGTGCATGGTGGGGTCTGGCCTGACGGCGGTGTACTTTTTGCTGCTGGTGAACCGGGTCTTTTTTGGCAGACTGGCGATCGCCCCCCCCACCAATGCCCCTCAGCTCGATCTAGTGCTGCCCTCGGTGACCTGGCGCGATCGCGCCCCCGCCCTAGGCTTAGCCTTCTTAATCATTGCCTTTGGCCTGCAGCCCAACTGGCTGGCCCGCTGGAGTGAACACACCACCCTGGCGCTGCACCAACCCTACCAGGGGTTTGTGCTCGATGGGTCGCGGTTTGGCCCAGCCCAGCCGACCGCCCTGCCCGCTACCCTGGCCGATAGCTTCCTCGTCGACCCCACGCTGATCGTCCCCATCCCCGCTGCCGAGGTCTACCTACCATGACCAACACCCTTGCCGCCGCCGCTGTCACCCATCCCCTCGAGCCCTTTATCGATCGGCTACTGAGGGCAGATGCGCTGCTGCCCGACTCAAAGACTAACGTCCTGGAGGTGGTGGGTATCCTCAAGAGCTACGGGGTGGTGCTCGACGCCTACTCCAAAAACCTGATTTACATTGCCGACCACCAATTTCTGGTGCTGTTCCCGTTTTTTAAGTACTTCAACGGCCAGGTGACGCTGTCGCAGCTGCTGCGACACTGGTGGCACGATCGCATCAACTTTGAGTACGCCGAATACTGCATGAAAACCATGCTCTGGCACGGCGGCGGCAAAATGGACGAGTACCTCGACAGCGCCGACTTTCTACAGCATTGCCAGGCCGCCGTGGCCGCCAAAATTAAAGCCAACCCGCCGATTCGGGTACTCAACGGCCTGTTTCCCGACTTTTTGCCCGAACAGGTGCGCCAGATGGCCTACTACAGCGCCCTGGGCCAGTTCTGGCGGGTAATGAGCGATCTATTTATTGACCTCTCCGACGCCTACGATGGGGGCGAGGTGCAGACCATTCCCCAGGTGGTGGCCTTTATCAAGGCGGGGCTGGTGGCGGCAGCGGCCAACCCGATCACCTACGGCGTCGAGATTGACGGCAGCCGCTATGACCTGCTGCCCGCCGCCGCCGGACTGACCTTCCTGATGGATGTGGCGGTGCCCTACGTGGAGGCGGTGTTCTTTCGCGGCACGCCGTTTTTGGGCACGGTCTCCTACAACGCCCAGGCCAACCAAATCTCCGTTGACCAGGGCCGGTTTGAGTACGGCGCGCTCTACGCCGACCCGCTACCCGTGGGCGGGGCGGGCATTCCCCCCACCTTGCTAATGCAGGATATGCGCCACTACCTGCCCGACTACCTGACGGCCTTTTACCAATCCAGCGGGCGCGGGCTCGACGACGTGCGGGTTAAGATCTGCCAGAGCTTCCAAAAGTCGATGTTCTGCGTGACCAGCGCTTCGCTACAGGGGCTGTTGCCCCACCCCGCCGACACCCAAGATCTTAGGGAGAAGGCCGCCAACCACGCCTTCCTCGCCGCATGGATGGATCGTTTGGCGACCTCCCGGTTGGACGTAGTACAGCTTTGAGAGAATATTACTCCTCAAACGCTGTGTCCAAAGTTCAAGGCAGTTCGGGTGGTTACGGTAACCAATCTTCGTCTAGGGCTTGTTCTAGAGTGAAATTTGGTTCTTCAGGAATTAGCTGTGCGTTTAGTTCACTGGCATCGAGGAATAGTTTTCTGCCATTTTTGTATTGCTTAGCAAAAATATCCTCTAAAAACGACTTCAAGCTTGGGCTGGCTTCTAAGTGCTCTTGAATTTGCAAGCGAAAATTTCTGACTTCTAGCCGCCAGCCCCTCAGGCAAGTTTCTCGCTCAGAGTCCCAATATTCGATTTTGAGAAGGTGCTCACAAAGTCGCCTGAGATAGCTGGAGATGGCATGTTTTTCGCTTCTGCCCAAACCTTCTATCTCCTCAATTAGGTTGTCTAAGTCGAGGTTGGTGAAATTGTGCGATCGCAGCTGCATCAGCGTCTGATCTAACCACAGCTGGTAGTCAGTGTCGTACAACGATGATGGCTTTACGTTTACCTGAGAGGTCATGATCCAAACTTCTGATGGCTACAGGTGATTAGCTGGCTAGACTCAACCCACTAACGTATTTACCCATTATAGAGACAGCTTCAAATGCTCCAAGGCTACAGATCGATAGGCAAGACTAAATTAATCTGGCCGATGCCTGCATTAAGAGCCTGTATCGTCCGGCTGCACTCGATGGCGTTCAGACAGTTGCAGCAAAATCTCCTCGTGGACCTGTCGGGTGATGGGGTAAAAGCGGGCCAGGGCAATCGCCGCCAGCAGCAGCACCATCGGCACCGGGCCGATAAAAATGCGGATCGCCAGCAGGGCGGCATCGGACTGCTGGGCGGCCTCGCTGACAAACCCCGAAAACTCTAGGGCCAGACTGACCAAAAACAGCCCCAGGGCCAGGCCCACCTTTTGTAACAGCGTCATAAACGCGTAAAACACTCCCTCCCGCCGCTGGCCCGTTTTGAGCTCGTCCAGTTCAATCACATCGGGCAGCATGGCCCAGGGCACCACGTAGGCGGTGGCCACCCCAAAGCTAATCACAATGCATAGTAGATAGAGGGCCGCCACCTGCCCCGGCTGCACAAAAAATAGGGCAATCTGGGCAATAATCCAGGTGCCAATGCCGATGTAAAACACCTCCTGTTTGCCCAGGCGACGGCTGAGTTGGTTGACCAGCACCATCATCAAAATGGCGGTGCCCTGCACCAGCAGGGCCGCTAAAAAATACGAGTCTAGCCCCATCCAGAAGGTGGCGTAGAAGGGAATAATGCTGGCGGTCATCTGCAGGGCTAGCCAGGCAAACAGGTAGATGCCCACCACAAACAAAAAGGCCCGGTTGGCAAAGACAACCTTGACCTGCTGGGGAAACGATAGGGCCACCTCGTCGGTGTCGGCGGGCTGAAGAGCATTTCGCTGGACCGCGTAGGGATAGGTGCCCCACACGCACCAAAATAGCGGCAGCACCGACAGCACCGCACAGATGCCCCCCAGGATAAGGTACTGCTGCCGCAGGTCGTCGATGGACTGGGTAATGACCAGGCCCAGGCCCAGGGCGGCGATCGCCCCAAACAGCGACGACCCCAGTCGAAAGGCCGTCAGCTCAGTCCGCTCATCGTAGTCCTTGGTGAGTTCGGCGGTGAGGGTGGTGTAGGGCAAATTCACCACGGTGTAAAACACCTGAAACAGCAGCGACATCACCACGTAGTACCAAAACCTAGCGGTGTCGCTCTCCCACCCCGGCACCACCCAGGTGAGAAAGAAGGTTACCCCAAAGGGAATCGCCCCCAGCGCAATCCAGGGGTAGCGGCGGCCCCAGCGAGTGCGGGTTTTATCGCTCAGATAGCCGATGAACGGGTCGTTGACGGCATCCCAAATGCGCCCAATGGCCAGCACGGACCCGGCCGCCAGGGGACTGAGGCCAGCGGCAGTGGTCAAAAAAATCAAAAACGAGAAGGCCAGAAGATTGGCGGTCATGCCTGGCCCTATGTCTCCTGCCCCAAAGGCCAGCTTGCCCCAGAGGGAAAACTTAGCTGGGGCAGCGGCCCGGGAAGGAAGGTTAGAAGCCATAGGTTACCTGCTGGATAGATCGGCAATCAATCAACATTTCGAAGGGCGTCCTCAGTGTATTATTTCCCCATCGCAGAATGCCCCACACCGAGACCAGCTTCGGAACTGTAGCGCCTCCTTAGGCAAACCTCCACAGCTGGGCGTAAAGCAGGTGGGGCGACTCGATCCTAGGCGGCGGGGCTATTCCACTAGAGGCAGAGCATGGCTGATTTTTACGTAAGTTGGGATGATTACCATCGGGATATTGAAAAGCTGGCGATTCAGATCCATGAGTCGGGGTGGGAATTTAACCAAATCGTCTGTTTGGCCAAGGGGGGGCTGCGCATCGGCGACACCCTCTGCCGCCTCTTCGATGTGCCGCTGGCAATTTTGTCCACCGCCTCCTACGGTGGGACCGATGGCCGCACACGAGGATCGATTACCTTTTCCCGCGACCTGAGCATGACCACCCCCAGCCTGGGTAGCCAGGTGCTGATCGTCGACGACCTGGTAGATTCAGGCTATAGCCTGAAGAAATCCATAGAGTGGCTGCGCCACAAGTATGGCTTTTACATCGAAGACCTGCGCACGGCGGTGCTGTGGTACAAAGCCGACTCCATCTTCAAACCCGACTACCACGTCGTCTACCTCCCCGATAATCCCTGGATTCATCAGCCCTTTGAGCGCTATGAGACCATGACCCCCGCTGATCTAACCGCTAGTTATCAAGCCCAATCAGAAGCGCCGGTTTAGGCGCGGCAGCAGTCTCTGACAGGGTGTGGAGGCGCTGGTACCCCCAGTAGCCCACGGTCATGGTGAGCAGGGTTAGGGCAATAATTCCCCCGACCCGGCATAGCCCCTGGCTGGCCCGCGAGGCGTGTAGGGCTCCGGCATAGTCGCCCCGCTGGTAGGCCTGGTGTTGGTTAATGGCGTAGGCCAAGGCCGGCAGGCCCAGGGGTGGAAAAATCACCAGGGCGGTGAGCAACACCTGGTGCCAGCGGACAGGCGGGCAGGGTTGTCCCTGAAACAGGCTGTAGTGACCCTGCCATTCCACGCCACTCTGGGACTCGACTTTGCCCACCAGCTCAAAGCTTTGGATATGCTCTAGCTGCCAGCTCAGCAGCAGGGCCCGGATTTGGTTGGGCAGGGTGAAGTAGTTGATGCCCACACCCACCGGGCGCTTTACCTGAAGGCGCAGGTGAGCGCCCTGGTGCTGGGCGCTCACGGCAATGGACCTGATCTGAAGCCCGGCCTGGAGGCGATTGGAGAGCAGGCGATCGCGCTGAATCCGGCGCACCTGCTGGAGCTGAAGGCGGGCCTGCTCCAGGTTGAGATCGTTGCACAGAGCCAATTCCCAGTCGCGGACGGCGGCGGTGGCGTGGCCCAGAGCAGCGTGACTGTGGCCGCGGTGTAGGTAGGCTTCGGCCAGGTTGGGGTTAGTGGCTAGGGCGGCATCGAAATCGGCCAGGGCCCTGGCGTGGTGCTGCTGCCTCAGGTACAGCAGCCCTCGGTTGTAGTGAATTAGAGCATGATCGGGTCTGTGCTGGAGGGCAGTTTGCCAGTCAGCCAGGGCCAAGTCCTCGTTCCCCTGCTGGCAGTAGAGCAAGCCTCGGTTGCCGTAGGCGCGGACGCTGGCCGGGTCAAGGGCGATCGCAGCCGTAAACTGCTCCAGGGCGGCCTCCAACTGCCCACCCAGCCAGTGGACCCGGCCCAGCTCAATCAGCACCTCGGCTGGGTGAGGGTGATGGGCTAGAGCTTGAGGTAGCGTTCTGAGGGCAGCCTCCAGGCGCCCTTGGCGAATTTGAGTCAGGGCACGCCGGTAGCTATACCGAGCCCGCTGGCGGTATAACCAGGGCATCAATGTGGGTTCCATAGCATGCGTTGGAGGAGAGCATCAACCACCCTCTAGAATTCCCTGGTTGCCTCGGTCGCTCCGTTAGCACGATCAGAACGTAACAAGCTTGACCCCTAGATATCACCGGGGAAAGACCCATCGCCATCGCCTTTTTCCTGGGCAACTTTCAGCGCTACCGAGGCGATGGACAGGGTCAACCGCGCCTGTTCTAGGGTAGACAGCGCATCCCAATCAGCGGGTGGAATGGCCCGCAGATTGAGCTCTAAAATTTCGCCTCGACCGTCCCGCAGGGAGTAGGCCAAGGGGCGGGCTAGCACTGCTAGATCCTCGCTATTCCAGGCGGGTAGAACGACGTTGGCGCACTGCACCAGCTGATCGATCAGGGGCTGACCGCTGCGGGTCAGGGTGGTAGCAGCGGTGGCCAGGCTTTGCAGCAGATGGCTGGGCACCCGCTCCTGAAACTGCCGCAGCTGCTCAAGTACCGACTGGGTGGCGGCCTGAAACGTTTCAGGTACAGTCATTTGGGCCGTCATGTGGGTCGCAAAAGCCTGCCATCCCGCCGCGATCGCCAGGGATATATCTTCATCATCTAAGGCCTCTAGCTCTGCCTCTAGGCTGGTCAGGTAGGGTTCGGCCTCGGGGGCTAAGGGCTGCCATGGATAGGCGGGTTCATCGCCGAGAATACTGGCAAGGAGATCGTGTTCAGCGGCCATGGCAGACTCAGAAGCAGAATTAGGGTTAGAAGATGGCTGATTCATAGGAACAACTATAGGATGCACGGGATGGGAGTCAAGTTAATCTAAGTCCAGCAAAGGAAATTATTTTGCCTAGGAAAACTATATAGCCTGGGCCGAACCTGGTTTAGAACCTGATAAGAGGGGATACAACGGGCTGCTAGGGGATTCCGTACACAGCGAACAATTTTGTCCCAATCGCTAGCACAGTGGCGGCGACTTGGGGTTACCCTCGAGGGTAAATTCCATTAGCTCACCCTCTTGACTCCCAAACCGAATGGCGGTTCCCACGGTTAGGGGTACCTCTGCCCGATGCACGTGGTGCCAGGCGCGACCATCGAAGTAGTAGGAGCCATAGCGTGACATATCCCGCAGGTAGTAGCAGGTTTCTGGCCTGCCGTTGCCAAACTGGGTGCGGCAAAAAATTTCCGCATGCTGCCCTGATACCCAGGGCTCAAGGATGACCAAGTCGTTGTCGGGCAGGCGGCCCACGCGCAAAAAGCCATCGTACAGCCGGCCCATGCGCTCGGGTTGTTCCCAGTAGCGCAGCACGACCATCTGGGTGGCGGGCCTATCCTGCCCAGGCATTTGGGTGACGGCCAAGGTCGCTTCGTGCAGCAAATTCCCCTCAAACTGGGGGTGCTGATAGAGCACGGGCAGCGTCCAGGCGGCATGGTTAAATCGGTAGGTCGTTAACAGATGCTGGCGGGCTAGGGCTACGGCCTGGTCAACCGGCTGCCGCTCTGCCAGCCCCCGGGCCAACACCTGAATAAAGGTGATCGCCTCTTCGTCGGCAATGGAGTCGCGCATGGCCAGCACCGCCGGTACGCCGTGGTGCAGCAGTACCTCCGCCAGGCTGCTGCGGGGAATCACCTGCTGCTGCTGTAGATCGGGTTGGGCACCCCAGCAGGTATTAAACACCGCCAGACGAATGCCGTTGCGGCCGAGCACCTGAGCCAGTTCGGTGCCGCTGAGGGTTACCCCCGGCTGCAAAAACACCAGCCCGCCATCGGGGGCGGGTACCCCGTGACCGGAGTAGAAAAATACGTTGAAGTCTCCCCTCTCCAGGGTTTGAAGCAGCATTTTAGGATCAGGCTCCAGCAGGGTCTGCACCTGGCACACCACCGGTCTCGTATCCTGACGGCTGAGGTGCGAGGCGCTAAGTTCGAGGAGCTGTTTCAGGGCTTCTGCTTCTTGGGGTAGCTGAAGCACCTGCTTGGGGGCTGTGGTGGTGGCGCTGCCTGGGTCATCCTGGCCCAGCACCAGCAAAATGCGCAAGGAGGTATCCAGTTCAGCCGGGGGCAGCGTATCTACAGCACTGGCGGTACGGCTAAAGAGGATCTGTGGCCCCAGGGACAGGGCTGGGCGGCCCGGCTGCGGCTGCATAATTTCCCAGGGAAGAATAATTAGTTCTGGGGGGCGTACCTCTAGCCGCAGCTTTAGCGGTCGGTTCTGGCCAGTGGCCATGCCCAGGCTGCGCTCCAGGGTTTGTCGAATGGGACCGTCAAACAGCCATTCCCACAGGCTGACCCCCAGCCCCTGCATGAGCCGCTTGGTGTAGCTCCCCGCCTCGCCTGCCGGAGCCACCTGATCGAGCAGATCCTCGAGGTGAAAATGAGGGACGTAGGCCGAAGGCACATGGGGCACCTGGGGCAGCCCCCGCAGCGAAAAGAACTGCTGCCACCTGTCCCACAGCTGAGCCATTTGGTTATCCCAGATGCGATCGTGGTGGGCATAGCCACCCGGGAAAGGGCTCTCTAGCACCCAGATGGCGTAATGGTTCGAGTCGGCCTGGGTAAGGCGATCGATGGCAAGACTGAGGGTAAGGGCATCGGACGACAGCATGGGCAAGCGTCTCGCGGGGAGCCGGACATTGGATTGGGATAGAGAGGCTAGGGAACGCAGCGACTAGCTTGGGTAGGGGTGACCAGTTCCAAAAAAGTAGCTGCGCCGTAGAGCTGACGGACCTGCACCCAGCCCTGGTCACCGGGGGCTGCAAGCAGACGGCTGAGATCCGGGGCGTTGGTCACTGTGGCGGAACTGGAGGTGGTCTCCTGGGGACGCTGGCCCAGGGATTCGCCAGAGGGAATCGAGCAAATTTGCAGTCTCACCCAGACCGTCTGATCCGCTGCTGTTTGACGACTGATCACCCTAAGGATACTGCCGGTTGCTACCGTAGCGGTCCCTGCTATTGATGGTGTTGCTATGGGCTGTGGCAGGAGCTGGACTGGACTTCCATCTACAGCTCCTGCAATCTGCCAAAAAGACCCCACAGGCACATCAACAGTAGCCGCCAAGGCAGCGCTGGCCAGCCCCTGGCCCGATAGCCCCTGCATTGACCACTGGGCCGATAGAGGCTGAAGGGCTACCGGCAAGGGCTGGTCACGGCCGAAGGCCAGCGACAGTCCCCCCAGGCCGGCCAACACAACCGCCATGCCGCCAAGGAAGGGCCCCCAGGCAAATCGTCGCTGGCTCGGTTCTGCCCCAGGGGCGGCTGTCACCTGGGTTAGAGGCTCACCAGCGGTCGGGAGGGGATTGATAGTGCCATCTCTGTAGCCAGCGGCGGTGGCCTGTTTGAGGCTACCCTGCGGCAGCGTTGGCATAGTAGCCAGATGGGGCGTAAACCGCATCAGCCCTACGGTGACGTTATCGTGGCCGTTGAGCCGGTTAGCCTGCTGAATTAGGTCAGTGGTAACGGTCGCCAGCGGAGCATCGCTAGCGACTAGAGGCACAACCAGGGAGGGGGCCAGGGCCTCGACCCGGTCGTAGTCGCTGAGACCATCGGAACACAGCAGTAACAGAGCGGTATCGTCGAGCAGCAGGTGCTGTACCGAGGGGTAGAGATAGCCCGAATCGCTAATCCCCAGGGCCTGAACCAGGGCCCCGCCGCTGGGTAACTGCACCGCTTCAGAATAGAGGGCGTAGCCCAGTTGGGCATCCCGGGAGGCGACGTCGTCGTCGACGGTGATTTGGTAGCAGGTGTGGGAGCTAACCCGGTAGGCGCGACTATCGCCAATGTGGGCAATAAAAATGTAGGGGAAGTGCACCAGGGCTACCACCACTGTGGTGCCCATGCGGGCGCGAGCCGAACGGTGCTCGTCGTTGTTGCGGGCGGAGATGGCATCGTTGGCCAAGATCAGGGCCTGCTTGAGCCGCTGGGCGATCGCCCCAGGGGATTGATGCGGCTCCTGGGTGAGGGGTTCAAGCTCTTGCTGAAGTAACTTTATGGCGGTTTGAGAGGCCACGTTGCCCTGCTCATGGCCGCCAATGCCGTCGCACACCAGCAGCAGCGGCGGGGCACCCTTGCCGGGGGCTACCCCGGTCAGGTGCTGCTGACGGACTTCCTTTTCCGGGTAGCAGGCGTCCTCATTGCGATCGCGGGCCGGCCCCTGGTCGGTATCTGCCGTCCAATCGACGGTGACCTGCAAGCCCAGGGCGGCGGATTGAATTGCGCCTTCCAATTCGGTCAGAAGTTCCTCCGCTGAGGTCAGCTCACCGGCACTGAGAGCATTCACCAGCCAGCCTAGATAGGGCTTGACTGAGGCCTGGGTCGTGGGCAGAAGTTCCTCCCACCGCTGGCCTAGGGCTTTCAGGTGGGGGGCTGTGCGATCGGCGGCTAGCGTCGTGAGCCGCAGCAGCGCCCCGTCTACTCTCAAATTGTCAAGGTCTAACAGGCTGCTAGTGACCTTTTGACCAGCTAGATCTGGCCAGAGCAACGCGACCTGGCGCAGCCAGTTGAGCTGCCGCAAGGGGGAACCATTGGCCCAGGCGCTGCGTAACGGCGGCAGCAGAACCGCTTCGAGCCGTTCTAAACCGTTCTCCTGCGGGTGTAGGCTAGTGGCAACGGGGGCCATATCCAGCAGCAATAGAGCCGCCCCTAGCCCGGATTGCTCCGGGGTGAGGTATGCGTAGGGCCGAGGAATGTGCTGGAATCGGTGAAACAGCTTCAGGTAGGGCATCACCGCCGCTGGAATCTGCTCTAGGGTAGGAGTCGGGGTTTCGGGGCGGGTGTCCAGCCATAGGCGATTGCTCCACACCAAAAACCGCCCTGTGATCAAGGTCCCAGGGCGGACATCCAGTCCGGTGTTGGCCACCGGCAGCAAAAAGCGGTAGAGCAGCGGCGTACCGCAGACTTTACAGCGACCGGCGGGAAGAGCCGAAATCGATCGACAGGATGGGTTAAAGCACTGGATCACGATCCCTGGGGTGCAGATAAACAGATCTTAAACTCTATTAATGGTATCTAGCCTGTCCTGGCATTGCCTAGCCAAGGAATTGCACCCCTTCAGTCGTCCAGACAGGGCTGATGTCATCAGCCCGCGGCCGAGGGGTCAGTTTCAACCCTCGGGAGTCCCATGCTGTAGTTCAGGGCACGGCTCTTGAGGTTGTAACTAATGGTGCCCTGCTGCAAAAGTTGGCGAATAAAGTGCTCGAGATCAGAGCCAATGCGGCGCAGATTGTAATCGGTTAGGTCTTCCCCGTCCGCAGCGTCAACCAGGCGATCAAATTCAGCATAGACGGCTTTGACAGCCTCGTCAGGCCAGTTAAATTCGTTGTCTGGATCAATATCTAGGGTGAGCTTGTCCTCACTGGGAACTAACTCATTGTTGGCCACGGTGGCCGTGTAAATATGAACATGGCGAGTGGTGGATTTGAGCATCATAGCCAGGTCTTGTCCCTTAAGAATTTACCCCAACGGGGTTGGTGTGAGAATCGCTGCTGATGTGATTGTATAGCAATGCCCTGTCCGGCAGAGGCTTAAGCGTATCCCAACTAAAAAAACATCCCTTCCGAGGACGCGAACTCGTCCCGTTGGGCCGGTCGCGGTGAGATCCTGGATATGTCTTTAGTTGGAACACTCTAAAACAGGTCTTTCTTGCCGCGCAGCCGCGCAAAGGTCTGCACCGCCGATGAGCTTCCCATCGCCTGCTGCAAGGCCGCGTTGTCCCACCGGAGAAAGGGGTTGGTTTGCTTCTCCAGCCCCAATTGGGCCGGTATGGTGGGCTGGTGTTGGGCGCGAGCGGCTTGCACAGCCCCTAGGCGCTCCCGCAGAAGCACATTGCCACCATCCACGGTGACCGCAAACCTGAGGTTGTTGAGGGTATATTCATGGGCACACCATACCCAGGTGGTATCGGGCAACTGCCGCAGCCGCCCTAGGGATTCCACCATCTGTTCAGGGGTACCCTCAAACAGACGGCCACAGCCCCCGGCAAATAGCGTATCGCCGCAAAAGAGATTGCCCCATTCCCCAGGGGTGGTGGGAGGAAAATAGTAGGCAATGTGGGCCCGGGTATGGCCGGGCACGAATAGAACCTCAGCCTGGGGTTGGTCTGCGGACGGGGTTTGCCCATTGAAAACCGTCACGCGATCGCCGTCGTTCAGAAACCCCGTTTGCCCTGGAATCCGTCCCCGATCCGCCGCGCTGCCGTAAACCAGGGCTGAGGGAAAGCGCTCTAGCAGCTGTCGGTTGCCCCCGACGTGGTCGCTGTGGTGGTGGGTATTGAGAATGGCGGTTAGCGTTGCCCCCAGCCTCTCTAAGGTTTGGAGCACAGGCCCCGCGTCGCCGGGGTCTACCACCGCTGCCTGCCGCCGCGCGGCATCGTGGAGCACAAAGATATAGTTGTCTTGAAATGCTTCTACCCGTAGGATCTCCATCCTGGCCCCCTTGTATGCCGCTATAGTTACGTAACTTCCCCCTCGAACCTACCCCCTTGACTGGACTTTAATACGGGTTTACCCAGTCTTTATTAACAGCGTTGCCCGGCCCCCTAAAAAACGGGCATGCTTGAGAAGCAAATGTAGTCAAAGCTACAACTAGCCCACGGCCTACGCAGATCGCTAAGGATCTATTCTCGTCACCTCGGAATCCAGGAAGGGCAATTATGGTGTCGTCTTTACCCGCCTCAGACATTCAGGCTCTGCTCAGCGATGTTATTCAGCATGGGGTACTGAGGCGTCGAGATCACCTTGCCTTGACGACTGCCCTGCTGAGCAATCCCAGGCTGACGGTCCGCGATCGCCAACACATCAACCAGGTTTTTGACGGCCTGCGCACCGGGCGTGTCCGCCTCTCCGAATAGAAGCTTCAACTCCAGCATAGGTGATTCTCGCCCTGGCTAACCCCAGGGCGTTTTTTGATCTTACAATCGGGCCACAGCAGCAGTTTACGTGCTGTATCGAGCGATTAGCGACTCAAGGGCAATTTTTAGAGATCAGAAAACCGTGCGCCAAAAACGCTTTCGCTACGGCGAAACCATTGTTGAGGAAAATTATCGGCGCACTCGACGACACTTAATTCGCGGAGCGATCGCCCTGGGGTTTGTGGTGTTCTCGGGGGTGCTTTGGTATCGCTTTGTGGAAGGCTGGAGCTGGCTCGATGCCACCTACATGGCGGTAATTACCCTGTCAACTGTTGGCTTTGGGGAAACCAACCCCCTCAGCCCCCGCGGGCGGCTGTTCACCATCCTGCTGATCATGACGGGGGTGGGCGTGATTGCCTATATTCTGAACAATCTCACCGAAGCCGTTGTACAGGGATATTTTCAGGCGGGGCTACGTCTTCAAAAAAAACGCAGGTTTATGGAATTGTTGCAGGGTCACTACATTATTTGCGGCTTTGGCCGCACAGGTCAGCAGGTCGCCACAGAGTTTGCGGCAGAAAATCTTGCGTTTATTGTGGTTGATTCCGACGATACGGCTATCCATGCAGCAGAACTGCTGGGATACACCATTTTTCAGGGCGATGCTACCCAAGATCAAGTGCTTATCCAGGCGGGGGTAGAGCGGGCCCGCTGTCTGGTTGCCGCCCTGCCCTCCGATGCTGAAAATCTCTACATTGTGCTCTCGGCCAAAACCCTGGCACCCAAGATTCGCACCATTGCCCGGGCCAGTACCGAAGAGGCCATTCTCAAGCTCCAGCGGGGTGGGGCCGATGTGGTGGTGTCGCCCTACATCACGGGGGGCAAGCGGATGGCGGCGGCGGCGGTGCGCCCCCAGGTGGTTGACTTTTTAGACGGCATTCTCACGGGTGCCGACCGTGCGGTCTACGTCGAGGAGTTTTTGCTGCTGCCCGATAGCTGCCCAATTATTGGCAAAACCCTGGCCGAAGCTCAGCTGGGCCGCCAGTCTGGGGCCTTAATTTTGGCTATTCGCCGTGCCGATAGGATGCTCATTTTTGCTCCCACCGCCGACACCCGTCTCTATCCCGGCGACATGGTGATCACTATGGGCAACACCGCCCAACTGCGGCGGCTGAACCAAATTCTCAGCCCAATTCAGCGTTGATAGCTACGAGGTCGTGGCGCATTGCTGTGCTGTTGGGTGATGTGACGCAGCAGCTTGGCCCCAATAGCATAGGCATAGAGACGAGCACCCACCGCTGCCGGAGGGGGCCAAGCGTCCGGAAACGGCGCCGATCGCACCGAAGCAGTCACCTTCCTAGAGCTATCCGTTACGAAAAAGTCGATGAAGCCATTGTAGGGCCGAGGTTTTAGTCACCAGGTGTGCCCCTTCTAGCATGTGATGGAGCTGAGTGTATCCACGCCATAAGGTTTTAAGGCCCGGTTCACCATCGCCGTTACGCGCTACAAAGTCTCACAGTTGGGCTATCCAGAGCATCGCTTGTCACCCGCTAAGATCGACAACACGGACTCACAAGCCCGGCCTCGGGCGACGGTGCCCTCAATATGACTGTTGAGAATCGCCTCAAAGCTCACTTTAGGGTTTGACCAAAATCGGCAGATGCTCTGCGCTTTACTACTGCTTTGACTCGCTAGCAGAACACTCGCTGTGGGATGACGACTCAGGGCCATCACGATCTTGCGCAGGCGTTTAGCGTGGCGCAGGTCTTGGCAATGACGGGGATTGATATCTCAGCGCATCCAATCGTACATGGCTTGGCTGAAGGTCACAACGGCTTTTATCATCCCGGAAACGGTCGCCTAAACACCCTTCCTGCAACGCTTCTACATACTTTTGCGTAAGGGATAGCCTAGGAGAGGAGGGGAAGAGGCTACGCCACTGGACTATCCGCCACTACTCCATCACCCTCCACTCCATCGCCCTCTACTGCCCCACCCTCGGCCTCGCGGTTGACCACCCGACGCAGCACGCCGTTGATAAAGCGGTAGCCGTCGTCGTCACTGTAGCGCTTGGCCAGTTCCACCGCCTCGTTGATGGCGACCCGGTCGGGTGTGCCCAGATAGGTCATTTCGACCACCGCCAGGCGCAGAATGTCGCGATCGATGCGGGCCAGCCGCTTGAGGTTCCAGGCCACCATGGCCTCGTTGAGAACGGCATCGACCTCGGTCTGGTACTTAGCCGCGTGGCTGAGCAATTCCATGGCAAAGGCTTCGATCTCAGACTGATTGCTGAGCCGAATGAATTCCGGCAGCTCGACGGCGTGGGCTAACCGATTGATCGCGGTTTGGGTAAGGGCGATCGCATCTTCGACCATGGCCCGCCCACTCTCAGTATTGCGGGCCAAAATTTCGCTATCGACCAGGCGCTGACTGCCCTGCTTCAGCTCATCAGAGGCCGTTTCAAGGGCATCTTTGGCCTCGGAGGTGAGGGTTTGGATCGCGGACAACAGCAGCTTTTCAAAGTCCTGGGGCACCAGCTTACCCGGCTTCTCAGAAAGCTGGCTGAGGCCCAGCAGGGCCAACTCGCGGGCCATACGGCGGGCTTGCATAGTCAATAATCTCCCAGAAGCAGCGGTGCACGGCTCAACCCAGCGCTAGCTGTACCCATGACAACCAACTCCCCTTGACGGGCAACCTTACCCCTGGGCGAGAACCAGGCTATATCTTAGCAATCTTCGTCTACGGGCAAGACGGAAAGTTGCTGGGGATACTCGACCAGGTCAGGGGCCAAGTCGGGGGAGAGGTCAGCATTAGTCAACTCTAGGGGAAGGGCCTGGGCCTCCTCCACCACCGCGACCACTCGCTCGGAGGGTACCGCCGCCGCCAGGTTCGGTCCCACAATGCCGCCGGAGAGAATGAGCTTAAAGGCATCTTCGATGGAAATCGACAGGTTGACCACCTCGCTTTCGGGTACGATGGCGTACCAGCCGCTGGTGGGGTTGGGGGTGGTGGGCACAAAAATGCTCAGCATTTTTGGGGTACCGGCGGCGGCGGCGGTCATGGCCCCGGTGACAAAGGCGATCGCCCAGATGCCCTTGCGGGGATACTCGACCAGCACTGCCCGGCGAAACCGCGTACTGGAGTCTTGAAAGACCGTTTGCAGCAGCTGTTGCAGGGTTTTGTAAACTGACCCCGCTAGGGGAATCGACTGCACCACTTTTTCACCCACGTCGAGCAACCAGCGCCCGGCAATGTTGCGGGCCATCAGGCCGATGATCAAAATCGCCAGCAGCGGCACCGACAGACCAATCAGCAGGTTGATCAGATCGACTAGGACGGGGTTTAATCCATCGAAGGGGGTGAGTTGCTTAGGGAAGCGGGTCAGCAGGCGCACCACCCAGCCGGAAATCGTGATTGCCAACCAAATAGTTGTGGCCAGGGGAATAACCACCACCAGCCCGGCAATCAGATCGTTCTTAAGGTCTTGCCTAATCTTTTGCAGCACAGAGAGCTCGTGGTGGTCTTGCCCAGTCATAGAGGAGGGGGGTAGGGTAGGCGAACCGTTTAAATCCATAATCCTGAAATGCTTTCTAGGAATAGGTAAGGCTACGAAAGCGGAACGACAGGGGGGCTAGGGTTTTCTAATGGGGGACGAGCTTATGGTGAGTATGGGCAGCTTAGCTTGCCCAGCTGCCAGAGCCCTTAAAATGTATTGTAAACATTTGTATCGAAAACCGGGTAGGAAGTCTTTGCTTTGGGCCCAGATGCCAGCTTTCGTACCCCTATCCTAGGATAAATGGGTAGCACAGCTAACATTATTATCCCCTAGGACAGTCCCAGCAGGTGGCGGGCTAGGGTGAGGTAGAGCAATACCCCCAGCACATCCACAATAGTTGTAATGAAGGGGGCCGACATTAGGGCAGGGTCAAACTTCAAAGCATCGAATAACAGGGGTAGGGTGCCCCCGGCCGTGGAGGCCAAAATAGAAATAGCCACCAGGCTAATGCCCACGGTGAGAGCGATGGGTAGATTCCCCTGGAGCAGGTAGGCCCACACGGTCACCACCGCCCCCAGCATGAGGCCCAGCACGGTACCCGCGATCGCCTCGCGCCGAATCACCGACAGAGCTTGCTTAGAACTGATCTCTTCGGTATTGAGGCCGCGAATCACCACCGTGGACGACTGGGCCCCCACGTTGCCGCCGCTGCCAATCAGCAGGGGGATAAAAGCCGCCAGGGCCACCACCTGCTGCAGAATGTCTTGCTGGCTGCGAATGACGGCGGTGGTCACCGTGTTGGTGACCAGTAAAATGGAAAGCCACACCACCCGCTTGCGGGCCACGTCAAACAGGTTGGCCTGAAAGTAGCTCTCGCCACCGCTTTGCACCCCACCGAGGGTGTAAATGTCTTCGGTGGTTTCGGCCTCGATCACATCGATCAGGTCGTCCACGGTGATGATGCCCACCAGCCGCTCTTCAGTATCGACCACCGGCACCGCCAAAAAGTCGTAGCGCTGCACCAGACGAGCGACGTCTTCCTGGTCCGTATCGGTGCGCACCGAGATCACCTCTCGGGTCATCAGGTCGCCAATGGTTTGTTCTGGCTGACCGGTGACCAAGCTGCGCAGGGAAATAATCCCGGTCATGCGGCGGGCCGCATCGGTCACAAACAGGTAGTAGATGGTTTCGCTGACAAAGGCCCGGCTGCGAATGTAA
This sequence comes from Nodosilinea sp., assembly GCA_041739575.1. Taxonomy (GTDB): domain Bacteria; phylum Cyanobacteriota; class Cyanobacteriia; order Phormidesmidales; family Phormidesmidaceae; genus Nodosilinea. The sequence continues at coordinate 58,210 of JBGSNT010000155.1, forward strand.
TCGAGGGCACGCAGCACCGTCCAGCCCTCCTTGAGGGCCACGTATTCTGGGGTCATAATGCGCCCGGCGGTACCCGCGCCGTAGCCCAGCAGCAGGGCGGTGGCCTCCCGCTCTTGGGGGCTGAGCTGAGAGAGCAGACTGCGCACAAATTTGGCCGGCAGTTCGTCAAACAACCGGGCCCGGTCATCGGGCGACATTTTGTCGACGATATCCAGCACGTCCTGACGTTTGAAGTCTTCGATCAGTGCTTGCTGAACACTGGTGTCGAGATTTTCGTAAACCTCGATCGCTTCACTTTTGCTCAGCAGTCGAAAGGCGATCGCCTGCATGGCCTCGGGTAGTTCCTCAATGGCCTCGGCAATGTCGGCAGGCTGAACCGGTACCAGTAGCGCCTTGGCCCCTGGCAGGTTGCCCTGCTCAAGCAGCATGGCCAACTGCGATCGCACTAGCTCCTGAAGCTCCTTGCGATCTATGGCGAGGGTAGTTGGTGTGTCCTGCGTCTCAGTCAACGCCTGCGCCCCGGCTACAACATTTGCCTATAGTCTAGTGGCCCCTGGGTCCCTAGAGAAGCTAGGCCAGCAGGATTATTCCCTGAACTCTGGCAAAAGACTGCGCTAATGCGGCCAGAACTCTACTTTTTGCCCTAGGCAGAGGACCATCTCTGCCCCAAAGGCCCATAGAACACAGGTCACGGCTACTGGCATGAATTGGGGCAGTGCACCGGCGTCATCGCTCCAGAGAATGATTCAACAGCTCCTAACCGATCTAGCGATGACTATACACTGGAGCTACAGTTGGTGAGTCATGGCCGTGACCAGCCAAAACCCGACGAAAGTATATATCCCCCTTGGCACCCAACCCTCGCATATCCCTCGTCACTGGCCCGGCCCGATCGGGCAAAAGCGAGTGGGCCGAAGCTCTAGCCGTTAAAACAGGCCAGTCGGTGATTTACATCGCCACCTCCAGCCTTGATCCGGAGGATTTAGATTGGCAGAGGCGGGTGGTGCTACACCGCGATCGCCGCCCCGCCCACTGGCAGCTCCAGGAAGTGCCTATCGCCCTGCCCCAAGCCATCCGCTCCGCCACCGCCCAGGACTGCCTGCTGATCGATTCCCTGGGCACCTGGCTGGCCAACCTGTTGCATCTAGACGACGACACCTGGCAAGCCACCCTGCAAACCCTGGTGGATAGCCTGCAACAAACCCCCGCCACCGTAATACTTGTCTCCGAGGAAACCGGCTGGGGCGTGGTGCCAGCCTACCCGCTCGGGCGGCTGTTTCGCGATCGCCTCGGCACCCTCACCCGCCAGGTAGGCACCGTCGCTGACGCCCTGTACTTAGTCGTGGCAGGCTATGCAGTGAATGTAAAAGCCCTCGGCGTTTCTGTGGATGCGGGAATGGGGAGATGAGGGAAGTTTTTGAATTTTACCTTTTGAACTTCCTCACCTTTCCCCCGCTTTACACCACAAACCCCTCCATCTCATATCCCTTCCACTGGCCGTCAAACTTCTCCGCCACCAAAGGAGTCACCCTCAGCTGCGGCGGGTTATCCCCAGACACCTCCACCCGCAGGCCCGAGTAGGGGCGCCTGAGCTTACCCCCCTCCCTCGACCGGCCCAGATACAGGTGCGACTGGGCGACGGTCCGGGTGATATCGCCCTGGGTTTCAGTGATCAGGGGACCTTCCCGGCGCTGGCGGCGCAGGCTATAGCCGCTGCCGCCGCAGATCACCCAGGGAATATGGGCATCGGCGTGGCCAGTGGCCCCGGTGCGTAGGTAGTCAAGGCAGTGGGCATGGCCGTTGAGCACCAGATCGACCAGGGGACGGCCCTGACTGCGGGGTCTGACCTCAGCGGCGACAGCATTGAGCACCTGGCGCAGGTGATAGCGCACGGCCAGGGTTTGCCCCTGGTTCCACTTGGTCGCCTCGCTCACGTAGGGCGGGTGGTGAAAAAAGAGAATGCGCCCCCGCACCGCCCGATTTTTCCAGGAGGCAATCAGGCGATCGCGCAACCAATCCAGCTGTTCCCTATCCACCGCTGCGGAGCGGGATGGGTCGAGCTGCTTGGCAATGTCGAAAAGCTGTTCATCGATCGCCTCAATCCGCTCTGTCAAGTCTTCTTGATCGTCGTCGTTGGGGGTAAACATCCCCAGGCTGATCTGACGAACCAGGTCGGCTTTTTGAACCTCTAACTGCCGACGTTGCTGCAGCAGCGCCTGGCGACCAGCATCGGTAAAGGCCCTGGGCAATGGCTCATTAAAGGTGTTGGAGTCGAGGGCAAAAAAATCAATGCCACCGTAGCGAAAGGTGTAGTAGCGGTTAGGCAACCGGGTAACCTGACCGGGACGGTAGGCGATCGCCCGTCCCCCCTCGACCTTGCTGGTGTAGTAGGTTTCCAAATGATGGCTGAGTTGTGCCTCGGGTACTGCCTTGAGATAGTCCACAAAGGCCCTGGCAAAGGCATCGCCCTGGTACGAGCCGTGCCAGCCCACGTCGAGGTCGAGGTAGTAGCGCAGGGCGTAGCGCAGGGGCGTGGTAACGCCCGAGGCCAGACCAATTAGCCAGGGCAGATCGTAGTAGTCGTGGTTGCCCAGCACCGGCAGGATGGGGTGCTTGAAGATCATGCGATCGTAGGGAATGTGGCGGTAGTCATCGCCGTCCACCAGCCACTCCCGGTAGGGTTTGATAAAGTTCGACCGGTATTGCTCGCGCGACCCCACCAGATACACCACATCCCCGGTGTGCAGCGTAAACCGAGCCGAGTCCAGGTCAGGCAATAGCTGCTCGGCCACCTGACGCTGAGGGCTGCCGCTGCGATGCCGCCCGGTACCGCTGTCGCCCATCACCAAAAACGAAAACGCCCTATCCTCGGCATGACCGTCGTCAATGACCAGACGGGTTTGGTCAATGTCCTGCTCCACTAGCGCCGGGTGTTGCCACCGCACCCGCTGCTGCATTTTGCGAATTTTGGTTTCAACGGAGGGCTCGGTGACCAGTTTGGAAGACATGGCTCGGCGGGCTGGAGTTCAGTGTGTAGAATAACCCCGTCCCGGTCAACCTGCGGAGTCCTAGTCAACATGGGCATCTACGACGAGAGAATTTTGCCTTACCTGCTGGATATCTCCATGGCCGATGCCATTCTGGGCGACCATCGCCGGGAGGTGTTGGCCAAGGTCACCGGACAGGTGCTCGAAATTGGCTTTGGCACCGGGCTCAACCTGCCCTATTACCCCGACCGCGTACACCAACTTGTCACTGTCGATCCCAACCCAGGGGTGCATCGCCTGGCCCAGAAGCGCATTCAGGCCTCACCCATCACGGTGGACCATCGCATGCTCAGCGGCGAGGACTTGCCTATGGCAGACCAAAGCTTCGACAGCGTAGTGAGTACCTTCACCCTGTGCAGCATTCCCCAGATTGAGCAAGCCCTGGCCGAAATCTACCGGGTGCTCAAGCCCGGTGGCCAGTTCTTTTTTGTCGAACACGGGCTCAGCCATGAACCCGGTATTCAAACCTGGCAGAACCGCCTGACGCCCCTGCAAAAGTGGATTGCCGGCGGGTGCCACTTTAACCGCAACATGGGTCAGCTGATCGAGCAGCAGTTCGATCGGGTGGAGCTAACAGCTACCTACGCCAAGAAAGTACCCAAGGTGGCAGGATATTTTTATAAAGGGGTCGCCACCAAACACTAGGGGCAACCCATTGCTGACCGACCCGGTCCATCCCCATCCCACCCAGGGTACCGTTAGGGTGGTAAGCATACTTAGGGTGCAAGCTCATCGGCCCAGCCTTACGGCACCGCTACCCTTCCCATCGAGACCCTACCGCCATGGCTACCCGCCTCTGGAACTTTCTGACCACCGATATCCGAGATCGGGCTGCGCTGGAGACCGCAGACGGCGTCGCCGATGCCGCCGATGCGGTGCTGGGCTTGGCGGCGGTGCTGACGGCGGCAGCCCCCAACATGGAAAAAGTAGCCCCGCTGGTAAACCAACTCGACTCGCTGCTCGATGCCCTCAATTCACCCCTGGGTAAGCTGATGGGCGCAACTCTGTCCTTTGTCCCGATCGGCACCGGGCTACTGCAGTTTTATCTAGAGACTACTCACCAGGAGCCGACCCTGGCTCAGGCGGTGGCGTTAATTAGCCAGGCGGCCTATTTAGAAGGCTTTCGAGAGTTTATTCAGCAACACCCCAAGGTCGAGCAATGGCTGGCCACTAAAGCCGGCACGCCCCAGGACAAGACCATCACCCTCCCCGTCAAAGCCCTGGGACTCTTTGAGCTGACCGATGACGAGGCTCGCTTGGCTACGCTGCATTTTCATCAGTCGGCCCTGGCCAAGGCGTTTAATCGTGCTTTAAACGCTCGACTAGAGCAGCTGGGAGCGACCCCTGAGATAGCTAACCGTATGGCCGAGGCCGTTGCTAAGAATACCAATAAGCATATGCGGAATGCGATCGCCAACGCCGGAGCCCCGTTCCAGCGCATCCTAGAGTGCCCGTTGGGTCTTGATTAAACATAGTGCACCGTAAAGAACTCCGGGTTCTGGAATCTCTGAGGTTGAGGTACTCGGTGTGGGTGGGCAGTGCGTGACGGCTTGGCAGTAAATTGGGAACTTCGGCAGCGATGCTGGCAGGCCTGACGACACACTGGGGCGGCCTGAGTTAACCAGGCGAGGAGAAACGGTGCTCATCTATCTCAAGCTTTTGATCACGATGGCCCTGTGGGGCGGCACCTTCATCGCCGGGCGGCTGGTCGTGCAGAACATGGGGGCCTTTGCTGCCGCCTTTTGTCGCTTTGCGATCGCCTCCCTCGCTCTCCTCCTGCTCACCCACACCATTGAAGGCACACTGCCCAAGCCCTCCAGAAAGCTGTGGCTACCGATCGCCCTGCTGGGGCTGACGGGCATCTTCGCCTACAACGTGTTTTTCTTCTCGGGGCTCAGGACCATCGAAGCCGGGCGGGCGGCGCTGATCATTGCCCTCAACCCGGTGGCGATCGCCCTCGGCGCCGCCCTCGTCTTCAAAGACCCCCTCAGCCGCACCAAGCTGGGGGGCATTGGCCTCTCGCTGCTGGGGGCAGCGGTGGTGATCAGCGACGGCGATCCGCTCCGGCTGCTGAGGGGCGACGTGGGCCTGGGCGAGCTGTTTATGCTGGGCTGCGTGGTTAGTTGGATGAGCTACAGCCTGCTGGGTAAAACCGTCATGGCCGAACTCTCCCCCTTTGCGGCGACCACCTACGCCTGCGGGGTAGGGGCGCTAATGCTGCTGGGGCCAGCGTTAGGGGATGGACTGGTGGGGGCGATCGCCACCGCTAGCCCTATCACCTGGGGCGGATTGCTCTATCTGGGCATTCTCGGCTCGGCGGTGGGGTTCAGCTGGTACTACGACGGGTTAAAGCAACTGGGTCCAGCGCGGGCAGGGGTATTTATCAACCTGGTGCCGGTGTTTGCAATCGCCCTGGCGGCCCTGGTGCTGCAAGAAACCCCCACCTCATCGCTGGTGCTCGGCGGCCCCTCGTCATCGCTGGGGTCACCCTTACCAATCGCTAGGGCATCCCCAAGCCGATGGAGCCCTCTCTAAGGCAAGGCCTCGGGGCCAATCTCCCCTAACTAACGGCCCCGACAGGCTCAGCTCAGTCCATTGGAGTACCTATTGTTACCGTTGATGACGAGAGCTAAAGCCCTCACAAAATCTTCCCTTTGCTTCTCAGTGGGGTGTGTTAGATTGGGCGTAATTTGCTGCTAGAACCTAACCTACATAACATGACACTTGCAAAGCGGGGACTGATCTTAGGCGCAACCGCCCTAGCCGTGGCTGCCGTAACCGTAACCGGCGCCGGGCTCCATCTGTCCCAGAGCAAAGCGTTCTTCCAGGAGAGTCCTAAGGAATTAATTGACGAGGTCTGGCAGCTGATCGACCGCAACTTTGTCGATGCCACCTTTAACCAGGTCGACTGGGAATCCGTACGGACTGAGTACCTAGAGCGAAACTACACGAACCAAGAAGAGGCCTACGTAGCTATCCGCGAGATGATAGGGATGCTGGAGGATCCCTACACTCGCTTCATGGATCCTGAAGAGTTTCGCAATATGCAGATCGACACCTCCGGAGAACTTACCGGGGTGGGCATCCAAATTTCCCAAGATGAAGAGACCAAAGAAATTGTCGTAGTAGCCCCCATCGAGGACACCCCCGCCTTCGAAGCCGGCATTCGGCCCCAGGACGTGATCTTAGCCATTGACGGCGAATCCACCGAAGGCATGGAACTCAGCGATGCGGTGAATAAAATTCGGGGCCAAGTTGGCACCTCTGTCACCCTAACCATTCTGCGGAGCGGGGAGGAGCTAGACGTACCCATTGCCCGCGCCCGCATTGAAATCCATCCGGTGCGCTACAACGTTCAGGTCGGTCCTGAGGGGCAGGTGGGCTACATTCGCCTCAACCAGTTCAGCGCCAACGCCGCCGAAGAAATGGGCGAGGCCATCGAAGACCTAGAGAGCCAGGAGGTCACCGGCTATATTCTTGACCTGAGGTCTAACCCCGGTGGCCTGCTGTACTCCAGCATCGACATCGCGCGCATGTGGCTCGACAACGGCATCATTGTCTCCACCGTCAACCGCCAGGGGGTGGTCGATGAAGAGACCGCCAACGATCGCGCCCTCACTACTAAGCCGCTGGTGGTCTTGGTCGACGGGGGTTCCGCCAGCGCCAGCGAAATCCTCTCGGGGGCGTTGAAAGATAACGAGCGAGCCGTACTCGTTGGCACCCGCACCTTTGGTAAGGGCCTGGTGCAGTCGGTTCGCAGCCTAGGGGATGGGTCTGGGGTGGCCATTACCGTAGCCAAGTATCTGACTCCCAACGGCACCGACATCAATAAGCACGGTATCGACCCCGATATTCCGGTAGAGCTAACCGAAGAACAGCGAGAGCAGCTCTCCAGCGATCGCGAGGCCATTGGCACCATTGCCGACCCCCAATTCGCCGAGGCCCTGCGGGTGCTGAGCACCGAAATTCAGGAGGCCCGCGCCAGCAACAATGTCACCTCGGCGCCCTCCAACTAAGACCCTCCACCTCTAGCCTCCGGCCAGCGGTGGATATGCGGCAGAAGCCCGGGCTATAGCTCGGGCCTCTGTTGTTTGTGGCGGGGCGATCGCAGTGGGTTTCCTCCCAGCACCAGCAGCACCAGGGCGGTAGCCAGCATTCCCCCCGCCGCACAGAAGGCCAGCAGCACGCCAAAGGGAATTTCGATCGACTGTAGGGTCAGCAGGCGCAGGGAAACAGGGGTGGCGTTTTGGACCGCAATGATAGCGATCGCAACCACCCAGACAGCCGGTACCACGGCAAATACAAGTCTAATCATGGGCAAGTCTCGTCAGATGGGTAAAGCGTCAGGGTTGCCAAGGGACAATTCCTTCAGTTAGTATGGTCAACTGGGCTATACGAGAAAAATCATGGCGAAACGGGTACAGGTAGTTCTCACAGAAGATATTCGCAAGCTAGGCTACAACGGCGACCTGGTAGAGGTGGCTCCTGGCTATGCACGTAATTATCTTATCCCCAATGGGAAAGCGGTGCGCACCACCCCTGGCGTACTAAAGCAGGTTGAGCGGCGGCGTGAGGCTCAAAAGCAGCGCCTGCTCGAAATTAAACAGGAGGCCGAAGCGACTAAGACGGCCCTGACCACCATCGGTATGTTCACCATCCAAAAGCCAGTGGGCGAGAACGACGCCATTTTCGGTACCGTGACCGCCACCGATGTGGCAGATGTGATTAAGTCTCTGTCGGGCAAAGAGGTTGACCGCCGCGATATTTCCGTGCCGGATATCAACAAGCTGGGCGAATATCAGGCCGAGGTCAAACTGCACCCCGAGGTTACCGCCTCCGTTAATCTGCGTGTGATTGCCGAATAGGCTGACGTTGCGACAATCCCTCTAAACTCTTAGTAAAGGCGAGAGTCAATGATTTGGCTCTCGTCTTTGTCTTTATTAGAGATTGGCAGTTAACTATCAGATGACTCTCTGCTTTTCTTGAGTGATTTTTTTCCCTTCTTGGACTCAATTGTGCTACCTGCTTAATGCATATTCTTTCCTATGAATTATTAATGCCGGGTATATGACGAGTTTCTAGTCAGATGGAGGCCATTTCCACCCCGCCTGTTTGAATATGCTGCGAACAGTACCCACAGGCAAGTCCTTCGAGCCTTGAGCTATGCACAAGTCATCGATTGCACATTCAAATTACACAAAATACAAATCTTTGCCTCTGAAACCCTTACTACAAGGGTATAAACTTTTAAGTTTGAATCTATACCAGCTTAGTTCAAGACCGGGTTAATACAGCCTGATTGTGAAGCGAAGCACTAATTCTGGTCGGCCTTAGGAGCTCGTGAGGACGATTCTCCCATGGCAGGGCTGATCGCTGCGATCGCCAAATCCTTATCCACCTCCCTGTGGGTAGCATTATCTGCCGCCACCTCGATCGCCTCAGGTTGGTAGGTTGCCACGTCAAACCAGAAGGTGGTGCCTATGCCCACTTCGCTAACCAGATGGACCTGGCTGCTATGTTTTTCAATGATGTTTTTGACAATGGAAAGCCCCAGCCCCGTGCCCTCCAGGGTGTGGACGCGGTTTTCAACCCGAAAGAAGCGGTCAAAAATAGCCTTCTGGTCTTCGGGGGCAATACCAATGCCTGTGTCAGAGATCTCTACCCGAATATAGCCTCCTTGGTTGGGGCGATCGGGAACAATTTGGTGCGCCCGCAGCATAACCTGGCCACCGGGTTCGGTAAATTTCAGGGCGTTGCCCACCAGGTTGCTAAACACCTGCAGCAAGAGGTCATAGTTGCCAATGACCGAGGGCAGATTAGGCTCCACATCCTGCAACAGCTCGATCTGCTTGTCTTTGGCGTTGAGCCGGTGGGTGCGGAGGGTTTGCTCAATGGGCTGAATAATATCCACAGAATCGAGCTGGTACTGACGGCTCGACTCGAGGCGCGATAGGTCAAGCACATCGTTGACCAGGCGGGTGAGGCGATCGGTCTCGTGGTTGGCGGTTTCGAGAAATTCCTTCCGTTCGCTGTCGCTGAGGTCTTCGCCGTACTCGTGTAGGGTTTCTATAAACGACTTGATGTTAAACAGCGGCGTGCGCAGCTCGTGGGAAACGTTGCTGATGAACTGGGCCTTAGCTTCGTTGAGGGCCACCTCCCGGGTAATATCCTGCACGGTGATGGCCAGACCTTTGACGTTTTCCTTGGCTTGGTCCAGCACGGTGTTGAGCAAAATTCGCAGGGTGCGGTTGCTGGGTTCAGTGATTGGCACCCGAAACTCCATTGCCTCAGCCTCGCCCTTGACCGCCTGAAACAGGGGCCGGGTAAGCTGTACCCGCACCGGGCTAGGGAAGTACTCGAGGATGTTGCGCCCCTCTAGAATGCTCTGGTCATCCCACCCGAAAATACGGCGGGCGGTGGGGTTGACCAGCACCGCGTGCATGTTGCTGTCGAGCAAAATAGCCCCGTCGGCGATGGTGGAGACCAGGGTTTCGAGCTTGGCTTTTTCGGCGGTGAGTTCTTCAATGTTTTGTTCTTCGTAGCTCTCCAGGCGCTCAGCCATGTCGTTGAAGCTGAAGATCAGCTCCCCCAGTTCGCCTCCCAGGGGCAGGTCAATGCGCTGCCTGAAGTTGCCGTCGGCGATGTTTTTGACCCCTAGGGAGAGTTCTTTAATCGGTTGGGTAATGGTGAGGGCATTGAACACCGCCCCCAAAATCACCATCACCCAGATGGAGACAAACACCGCAATGGTGACATCCCGCGTCAGATGGGAGGACGCTACCACGGTGGGGTTAGGGTTAATGCCCAGGGCCAAGACCCCCAGGTGGATGCCGTTGTAGTTGAGGGGCACAAACACGTCGGTGACTTCCCCAGCCGGGGTGAGGTGCTGGCGGACCAGGGGGCGATCGGTGTTTTGGGCGTAGCCCTCGGGCAGCTGCATGCGCCGCCGCAGGGTGAGCGAGTTTTGTACCGACGCCTCTGAGAAGGGAATGCCAAAGAAAATGTCGCCATTTGCGTCGGCGTAGAGCATGTAGCGCACGCTGGAGGTGCTCTGGTAAAAGCTGTAGGAGAAGCGGGCTAGCTCGGTGCGATCGGCTTCGTTGACCAGGGGCGCGACGTTGGCCGCTAGCAGTAGGCCCAAATCGCGGGCAAAGCGGGTGTCGTTGAGGCGGGCATCCATCTGGATGGTGTTGACAGCCCAAAAGGTCAGGGCACTGGTGATCAGCGACACCACTAGCGTGGCCCCGGCCATAAGCCGAGTTTGCAAGGTGAAGTCGCCCCACCAGCCCAGAAAAATATCGCGAATTTTAGCCAGGAGCCTGATCAACGGAGCCTATCCTATGCAGGATGTTAAATTCAGCCTTTATTCTGGCACGTTCTTCGCATCTTAGCCTTCAAACAGGGTTTCGAACTCGTGGCGCAGGCGGTCGTAGTTCACCACCCGGGCCACGATCAGGTTTTGGCTGCCCTCGGCGACGGCGAACTGCTCTTTCCAGTGGCGAATGTCATTTTCCTGGCTGAGCCAGAAGTTAACGATGGTGCCCACGATCGCATCCCAATCCCAGTCGGGCTTGCGGTGCACGGCTTCGGTGGCGGCGATGAAGGCGTCTAGGGTGCAGCAATAGCTGCCCAAAAAGGCCTGGCTGCGATCGCGCCGCGCCTCTACCCGCTGCTGGTGGTTAAAGAACTGCAGCACCGGGGCAATGCCAATGATGTCAAAGCTATAGCTCATGGCGGGGATGAGTAAAGCAGATTAGCCAATAGTTTAGCCAGTTCCCCCAGCAGAGTTGTTCGTCTGCAACGGTTTTTGACGATCGCTGACAGATTTTTAGAGTCGCTACTGTAAAGATCTCCACCGCTGGATCTCAATCGTCTGTCTGCGCCCAAAGGAGGGTTGATTGTTAGGTCTGCGGTCGGCGGTGAAGGCAGGAATGATGAGCTAGCCACTGCGCTTAGGACATGGGTCACGACCACTGGCATATACTGGGACAGCGCACTGGCCTATAGCCATCGCTTAGAGGATGATGCAAAATGTCCTAACCGATCTGGCGATGGCTATAGGCGATGGAATTGAGCTCTGTCTTAGTGACTTGAAACTGCAAAACTCAGTTCGGCAGATCCTTTAGTTCGTCCACCGTTTTTTAGCTGCCGATAGGTAGCAAGCGATCGCCCGATGCGGCCTGGGTTCACCTAGCTGCCCAGACATTACCACCTCTACTGCTAGCTTTGGGTTGTGTCGGCACCCCGTAAGTGACAGGCGTCACACTTCACCATAGTCTTAAGGGCCCCTTGTCCTTGATCAACCTGCCATAAAGATGCTTAAAAAAAGATGACCCATCGCTTTATCTGGGGCATTCTGATTACAGATACAGCGACCGCAACTATAGCTAACTCTTTATAAAAGCAGCCCCCGGTGTCTCGGCATCGGGGGTTATTTAATGCAAATACCCCAGGAGTTTCATACAACTCCTGGGGTATGGCTGTTAAGGTTCCTAAGAACCGCTAACGCAGGTCAACACCCCTTCGTTCTGGCCGGCATTGCCCCCCATGGCCTGCACCACCATCGACGGTTCAAAGCCAGGGTAGCAACGAACTAAGACCGTATCGCCGCTGCGGGTAACGTACAAAACGCTAACGGGTTTGCCGTTTAGAATGGCGGACACCAACCTCGGCGCTTCAGCCACCGTAGACAGGACTGGGGCAGCCTGTAGCAGACCTAGGCCCACCATTGCCAAGGCAGTGAACAAAACGACAGCGATCGAAAACCTGGAAAACAGTCTACGCATCATTAGAAATCTCGATGAAAACCAATTGACGCCACCATCGTCCAGGGCTTAGGTTAACAACTGCTTAAGTTCCCACGGTCCAGGAGTTGATGTAGATCTCCTGCTCGGGGGTGAGGCTATCGACCTCAATGCCCATGGCCACCAGCTTCAGGCGAGCGATTTCCTTATCCACCGCTTCGGGGATGGAGTGCAGGCCAGGTTCGAGCGTGCCCTTGTTCTTAACCAGGTATTCGCAGGCCATGGCCTGGTTGGCAAAGCTCATATCCATAACCGCGCTGGGGTGGCCCTCGGCGGCGGCCAGGTTGACCAGACGACCCTCGCCCAGCACAATCACCGACTTGCCGTTGGTGAGCATGTACTGCTGGGTAAAGTTGCGCACCTGCTTGACCTCAGAGGCCATCGCCCCCAAGGATTCCAGGTCGATCTCGATGTCGAAGTGGCCAGAGTTGCACACCATCGCGCCGTCTTTCATCGCCTCGAAGTGTTCCCGGCGAATGACGTGCTTGTTGCCAGTGACGGTAATAAACAGATCGCCCACGGCGGCAGCCTGGGCCATGGGCATCACCCGGAAGCCATCCATGACGGCTTCAATGGCGCGCACTGGGTCAATCTCGGTGACGATGACGTTGGCCCCCATGCCTTTGGCCCGCATGGCGGTGCCTTTGCCGCACCAGCCGTAGCCTGAAACCACAATAGTTTTGCCCGCCAGCAGCACGTTGGTAGCGCGAATGATGCCGTCGAGGGTCGACTGGCCGGTGCCGTAGCGGTTGTCGAAGAAGTGCTTGGTGTCGGCGTCATTGACGTTCATGGCGGGGAAGCTGAGCACCCCGTCTTTAAACATGGCCTTGAGGCGCACGATGCCGGTGGTGGTTTCTTCGGTGGTGCCGATGATCTCAGACAGCTGGGCCTGGCGATGCTGCACCAGGGTCGCGACCACGTCACTGCCGTCGTCGATGATGATGTTGGGGCGATGGTCGAGGGCGGTTTCGACGTGGCGGAGGTAGGTGGCGCTGTCTTCGCCCCTCAACGCAAATACCGGAATACCGTAGTCGGCGACTAGGCTGGCGGCAACATCATCCTGGGTGGAGAGGGGGTTGCTGGCAATCAGTACGGCATCGGCACCGCCATTTTTGAGGGCGATCGCCAGGTGGGCGGTCTCAGTAGTGACGTGGCAGCAGGCTGAAATGCGGATGCCGGCCAGGGGCTTTTCGGCCGCAAAGCGGTCTTGAATTTGTCGCAGCACGGGCATCTCGCGCCCGGCCCACTCAATGCGCTGCTTGCCCTGGGCCGCCAGGGAAATATCCTTAACGTCGTACTTAAATTGAAGAGTTGTAGTCATAGCTTGGGTATCAACCGTAGTAAATTCTATGGGTACTAAGGGATTTGCTGCGAAAGAACGTACCGATAAAACCGGGTTCGCCCCCACTCAACCGACGACTATCGAGGGTTAAGGGGAGTCAAAACTCGCTCTACGGGCATCTTAATTTTGAAGCAAGTCCCTAACTGCCAGCGTTCCTAGCTTAACGGAAATTTACGCGGGGTACTGCCCCGACATTTCACGCGGGAAATTCCCCCGATCGCACCTCCTCACAAAACTGCTCGGCGGCCTCCACGGCCTGCTGCCGCAGATTGGCGTAGACCTTGGCGAAGGGGGGCTGCCAGGCCGAAAGGCCCAGCACGTCGGCGGTGACCAGCACCTGACCGTCGCAGTGCACCCCCGCCCCAATGCCAATGGTGGGAATGCCCAGGGCCTTGGTAATATTGCGGGCCAGATCGGAGGGAATGTGCTCCAGCACAATGCAGAAGGCCCCCGCCTGCTCTAGGGCCAGGGCCTCAGCAAGAATGCGATCGGCCTCGGCCTCGGTTTTGCCCTGCTTGCGAAAGCCGCCAAACTGGTGCACCGACTGGGGGGTGAGCCCCACATGGCCCATCACCGGAATGCCGCACTGGACCAGGCGACGCACGGTTTCCACCATGCCCTCGTGGCCGCCCTCCAGCTTGACCGCCTGGGCCCCAGCATCTTTTAGCATGCGCCCAGCGGTGCGAAGGGCGTCTTCGACGCTAACCTGGTAGCTCAGAAAGGGCAGATCCACCACCAGCAGAGCATTGTGGACCCCCCGCCGCACCGCTTTGGCGCAGATCAGCATGTCTTCTAGGGTGAGGGGTAGGGTGGTGTCGTAGCCCAGGGCCACCATAGCTAAGGAGTCGCCCACCAGCACAATGTCGGCCCCGGCCTGGTCGACAATCTGCCCCGACATCACATCCCAGGCGGTGAGCACGGCGATGGGCTTGGCCGGTGCGCCCGTTTGCTTCCACCGCAAAATTTTGTCAACGCTGACGGCCATGGGCTGCGCCTGGAGAGGATCTAGAAAGGGGTCTGGTTGCCAGAATAGCAAACCGTGACCCCACTAGGCGTCACCGCCAGCAGGACTAGAATTCGGCTATCCCTCCACGCTGTCGCCCCCCTGGGGAACACAACTCGCTAGAATCAGGTAAACCAGTACAAAGTGGCTTATCTTCATGATCCCAACCGTTATTGAGCAATCCGGGCGTGGCGAGCGCGCCTTTGACATTTACTCCCGTCTTTTGCGCGAGCGGATTATCTTTTTAGGCCAGGCCGTCACCGCCGATTCGGCTAACCTGATCGTGGCCCAGATGCTCTTTCTCGAAGCTGAAGACCCCGAAAAAGACATATATCTGTACATCAACTCCCCCGGTGGGTCGGTGTCGGCGGGCCTGGGCATCTACGACACCATGAACCACATTCGGCCCCAGGTGTGCACCATCTGCGTAGGGCTGGCTGCCAGCATGGGGGCCTTTTTGCTGACGGCGGGTGAAAAAGGCAAGCGCATGAGCCTACCCAACTCGCGGATTATGATTCACCAACCCCTCGGCGGTGCCCAGGGCCAGGCAACGGATATCGAAATCCAGGCTAAGGAGATTCTCTACCTGAAGCAGCAGTTGAACGAAGCGCTAGCCAGCAACACGGGCAAACCCCTGGAGAAAATTGCCGAAGACACCGAGCGCGACTTCTTCATGAGCCCCCAGGAAGCGGTGGAGTACGGCCTGATTGACCAGGTGATCGATCGCACCTCCGTAGGCGCTCGCCCTATGATCGTGAAGTAGCCTTGGCCCCTGTCCCAGGAGCATCTAGCTGAAAGTTGGCCCGGTCTATCTAGACCGTTTACTCCTGGAATTGCTGCCGATGGAGCGGCCCAAGGGCTGATCAGGAGTCTGGCTAGGGGGGCTGGGAGGGTGACTGAGTTTCCAGGTACAGCAGGAATTCCAGCAGCTCGTCATCGGTAAGGTCATGGCGCGATCGCTTGCCGTAGGTCTGCTCTAGAAATTCGCGGCCCTGGTTCACAGCCCAGCCCAGCCGCTGGAGTTCTACATCGGTTTGGGCAATGATGTCGGACAGGTCGATGGCGGCCCCTGGTTCGTGGCCAAGCTCCATGGCATCGTCAGTTAGGTCGGCGGGGAACAGGGACTGGGATTCTGACCTAGCCGCCACCGACCTGGTTTCGGGTGAAATAGCTAGAGCGATCGACTTGGGTTCAGGTGCCGGTGTATTGGCTTCCTCTGGGGCACCCGACTCGAGCCTGACGGGCGCGAGGGAGGGGTTAGGGGAGATCTGGCTGGGAGCTAGGGGAGACTGTTCGACAATAGGCTCGGGCTCAGGCCGCGCAAATCTGCGGTTAGGCGGAACCGCCATCGCCAGTGGCACTGGTACATCAGCAACCGGCGTACTGGTGCCACTGGCACCAGTTGTCATCGTGCCCTGTCCTAGGCGCTCAAGGGCACGGGTAGTGGCCAAGTCTTCGGCGACTTCTAGGCTGGGGTTTGCCCCTAACCCGCAGGATAGGGTAACTCCTTCGGCTCCGACACAGACCCGAACAACATATTGTCCATCGTGGATAGTTAACAGATCTGAGGCCAGGGTGCCCAGGGGATAGCGTTGTCGAAATTGCGTCAGCAGCGAACTCAGCACGCTCGGTATCTCCCCTGCGGGTGGATGGTAACCGTACTATTCTAAGGAAGCAGGGCACGTTAGACTAAAACCATTAAGGCGCTGGTCAAAGCAGGTTAACGCAGACGTGGGGATATCCCTGGGTAGTTTGCAACCGCAGACCGGCTGAGCCTAGTGCTTTTACCCAAAACCCCTACGATCGCTGCTCTGGGCGGCTGAATTGAGTTAATGCTAGATCGACTGCTGGATATTTCTACCAATTTTGGGGTCGATACCCTGCTGCTGCTGCCGGTGCTAATTGCCCTGGAGGCGGTGCTGTCGGCGGATAATGCGATCGCCCTAGCTGCGATCGCCCAAGGTTTAGATAGCGAAGCCATGCAGCGCCGCGCCTTAAACTTTGGCCTAATTATCGCGTTTGTTCTGCGGGTCGGGCTGATTTTAACGGCCGGCTGGGTGCTGCAGTTCTGGCAGTTTGAGGTGATGGGGGCCGCCTACCTGCTGTGGCTGGTCTATAAACATTTCACCGCTGAGTCTGACGAAGAAAACCAGCACCATGGGCCACGATTCGCCACCGTTCTCCAGGCCATTCCGGTGATTGCCTTTACCGATCTAGCCTTCTCCCTCGACAGTGTCACTACCGCCCTAGCTCTATCTAAGGACGTGGTGGTGATTTTGCTCGGCGGCACCATCGGCATTATTACGCTGCGGTTTATGGCCGGGCTGTTTATCCGCTGGCTGGAAGAGTTTAAGCACCTAGAAGACGCTGGCTTTATCACCGTGGCCTTTGTCGGTATTCGCCTACTTTTGAGGGTAATTGACCCCACCCTGGTGCCCCCCCAGTGGGTAATGGTGTTGGCGATTGCCCTGGTCTTCGCCTGGGGCTTCTCTAAGCGCACTGAACTGGCCATCGACGACGAAGAACCCGCCCTGACCAATAGCAAAGTACCCACCCTGGCCGAGCTAGAGATCCAGGGAAGCAAGCCCGTCGAGGCCCACGCCAGCCAGGATGACCCCATTCCAGCCGTGCCCCTACAGGATTAGGCATGAGTTATAGGTAAGAGCACCAGTCGCTCCAGCCGCCTAAATAGAGCTGGGCCATGGGCCGACCAGCGAGGGTTTGAGCCAGCAGATTAACACAGGCGGTTACCCCAGAGCCGCAGTAGACGATTACCCCATCGGCATCCGCTAGGGCAGCCCAGTGGTGAGCCAGTTCCGCCGCAGATTTCATCTGGCCGTTCTGGTTGGAAACCTCTTGCCAGAAATAGTTCACCGCGCCGGGAATGCTGCCAGCAACCGGGTCAATGGGTTCGATCTCACCACGGTAGCGTTCGGGCGATCGCGCGTCGATCAACACCACCCCGGGCTCATCCTTACGGTGGCGCACGGTATCGATCGCCACAATCCAGTCTTCGCGCGGGGCGGGGATAAAGTTGCCCTGCCGCCGGGCAGGCAACTGAAGCGTTGTCGGATAGCCCCCCTGCTCCCAGCTTGACCAGCCTCCATCCAACACGGCTACAGCATCGTGGCCCAGGTAGCGCAGCAGCCACCAGAGGCGGGCGGCAAAGGCAAAACGCGAGTCGTCGTAGGCAACCACTAGGGTCGCGGCGGGGCCCTCAGACACCACCCCCAAATCCGTTAACCGCTGGCTAACGGTGGCTAGCTCCGGTAGCGGGTGTCGCCCCCCGTGGGTCTCCACCGGGCTCGACAGGTCTCGATTTAAATCGAGATATTGGGCGTTGGGAATATGGCCCGCCAGGTACTGTTGATGCCCCTGGTGGGGATCCCCCAGGGCAAAGCGACAGTCAACCACAATCACCCTGGGGTCATCCAGGTGCTGAACTAGCCAGTCAGCCGTCACCAAGTTGCGCGGATAGGTCATGACATAAAGCAGAGATATTAAAGATCGTCCAGTCGAGTAGGGCGAACAGGCCCAGAGGTGCATAACCTAATTATCCCTGGAGTAGGTCCCTGGTAGACTGCTGCATAGGTCGGGTAATTCTTGCCCATAGCAGGCGGGCAGAGGAGCCAGGCTTCGACGTGAGCGGTTCGGCTGAGCTAAGCCCCAGCCGAACGGTGCCAGGGTCTGCTCAGCAGGACCAGAACAGGTTGCCGGGAGGGATTGACGAGGGCGAAGGGATAGCGGTGCACCGGAGAAGTAGGGTATAAGGTTGCTCAATTAGCAAACGTTCAGGTTTGCCTGCCGTGAGTCTTTCAACAGTCTAGGTTCAAGCTGTTTAACCGTCAGACCATCCCTATCGAGGCGCATGTCATGACTATGGAACCCCAAACAAGTGCTGAGACCAAAGCGGCCATGGGCTGGGTGATTGCCCTCAGTATTGGTCTAATTATTCTGGGCCTTTTGGCGATCCTAATGCCGGCGATCGCCGCCGCCCTGTTTACCTCTACCATCGGCTGGATCGCGCTGCTCAGCGGCCTAATCCAGGTGGCGCAGGCATTTCAGGCCAGGGCCGTCAGGGGTCTGTGGTGGGGCCTAGTCGTAGGTATTTTGTACGCGATCGCGGGGCTGTACATTCTGCTTAACCTGGCCAACGCGACGGCGGTGCTGACCCTAGCCTTTGGCCTGTTGTTTATCGCTGACGGCATTTTTACCATCATCATGGCGTTTACCCATCGGGTCGGGCATAGCCTATCCTGGTTAGTCGCCATTAACGGCATCATCACCTTAATTTTAGGAATTTTGGTCATTAACCGCTGGCCCTTTAGCGCTGTCTGGCTGATTGGACTTTACGTGGGCATTAGCCTACTGTTTAGCGGCGCATCCCTGCTGGGGGCAGCCCTGGCCGCCCGTCGAAACCTGGCCTAACTCCTATGGCTGAAGCCTATCTTCTCTTTGCCCAGCACGGCTGGGCCGACACAAACGAGTCCATGATGGCCCTGGCGGAGCAGCTGGCCGGGGAAGACACCCAGATCGTCGCTCCATGCCTCAACTACGCCATGACCTGGCTCCGCATCACCCCTCTCATCGATGAGGTCGAGGCCCTAGCCACGGCTACCCTGGCCCGACAGCCCAGCTTGCCCATGCGCATTGTGGGTCACTCCATGGGGGGGCTGATCTGGCTAGAGGTGCTCAACCGGCACCCCGAATGGTGGCAGCGGGTCGAGTCTCTGGTGCTGGTGGCCTCCCCCGTGGGCGGGGCCGATCTGGGCCGTATTGTCGATCCGCTCCAGGTGGGGTTGGGCATTGCCGCCGACCTGGGCAAAGACCGCCGTCCCATGGCCAGCCGCATTGCCGCCGCCATCAACACCCTTTCCATTGCCGGAGATATAGACGGCGGCAGCGACGGCACCATTCCCGTCGAGAGCACCCGAGTGCCCAACGCCCAGTTTGTCTGTTTACCAACGCTCAGCCATGCCAGCATGCGCTGTCATTCCCAGGTGGTTGAGCTGATTCAGAAATTCTGGGCGGGTGAGTCCCTCAGCCAAACCCTCGTGCTGCATCCGCTAATCCAGCGACTGCGACGGATACCGGGTATGACCGATGCCCATCTGCGCGATTTTGGGCGAGCCACCCCCTGGCACACCTTTGCCGATGGCACCAGCATCCGCCTGTGGTGCAGCCCCTTTGGCATTCATCACGTGTTTTTAGCCTCGCCCCAGGGGGACTGCTTGTACTCAGGCTATGTGGGCTGGCTCCACACCGGGGAAATGTGGCACGATCTGGAGACCCTGCGATCGATGGACGCCCCCTCCCAAGGCAGTGGCTCTACCCTTTCTCCATGAGCCATCTATTGCTGCAATCTATCGCTATAGATCCCACTAGGAGCTGTGGGTCTGCCAAAAATCATCGGCTGCGTTCGACCCGTCAGCGGGGCGACGGGTGGAGGTAAAGGGACTGGAAACACCACCGGGCCTCGCCACTCCTTCGCTGACATCCACCGGACTGGGTCGGTCGTTGCGGTAGGTGCTGACGGCGGCATCGACCTCAGCCGCGATCGCCTCGGCGGTTTTAGAGGGGGGCGGCGACTGCTGAAGAATGTTGAGTTTAAAGCTAATCTGCTGAATCAACAGCTGCCTGTCGGCCAGGTTGAGATCCACGTCGATACCAAAGTCGACCTGGTTTTTCAGGACGGCACTGAGGGCATTTGAAATTAAATCTTCGCCAACGGTCACGAGGCCAGGGGAAAATTTTTGGACGTAGGCCGTTACGGTTTCGCCCACGGCGTCTTCTAGGGGTTTTTGGCTGAGGGCGGTAGCCAGGGTTTGAGCGATCGCCATGTAGTGGGGGGGAATCACCGCTGCGATCGCATCGTCCACCGCAAAGGTTTGCGCTACTTGGCTGACTAGACCCAGGGCTTCAGCGCGAGTGACCGGGCGATCGTCCAGCAGCGGCATCACCGCTGTGGCCATGGTGAGCAGGTTTTCAGGGGTGAGGTCTACCCCGTAGCGCTTTACGTAGGCGGTGAGCGTGCCGGTCACCTGCTGTTCTAGGGCAGCTTGCCAGCGATGGGTTTCTTTGGCCAGGGTGCTGCTGGCCCGGCTGACGATCACGTTTTTGAGCGCCTCGGGCGTTAACCCGTCGAGCACCTGCTGAGTTACCTGGTCGACCACGGCAGCGGGCTGTTCGGGCAGATGCAGTCGCATCAGCGTCCCGAGAATGCCCTGCACCTGTTCGGGAGAACTGGGCAGCCCGTAGAGGCGCCCGTAGGCGCTGAGCCCACCCACGAGGGTCTCCAAGAGGTCGGGGGCGATTGGGTTGCGGGCCAGGGCATCGGCAGAGGGGGGATCGACGGACATAGGAGCCTCCTTGGCGTGGAGAAACAGTCACTGGCAGATCACGGCGTCCGGTCGGGCTAGGGCAAGGTTCGGGCTAGACGCCAGACTGAACTGTGGCCGTCTCCAGAGTTAGGCACAGCATATTCAGATTGCCCCTGGGCGATCGGGGAGGCCAACCCAGGGCCAGGGCCGATCGCCGCCCTAGTCCTAGGATAATCGGTTAGACGCCTCGGAAGCCCATGCCGTTCTCCGCCTCTGGGAGCGTGAGGGGCGGCATGGGCCGGATCTGGCGGGTGCTGCCCCACTGGTTGAGCCCAATGCCGACTAAGACCACGGTGCCGCCAATATATTGGGCCATCGTCGGGGCCTCCCCCAAAATCAAAAAGGCGGCCAAGATGCCAGCAATGGGGCTAAAGGAGTTGGCCAATGCCACCTCAGCGGTACGGCTGGTTTTGAGCCCCCGAAACCAGGCCAGCTGCCCCCCAGCCACAATCACCACGCCATAGCCCACCATCCACTGCCACACGAAGGGAGAAAACGCATCTTGAAAGTGGGACGGCTCAAACAGCACCATCACAGCGATGAAAAAAACCACGGTGCCAATGCCGGTACGCACCAGGCTAAATAGCCCTAGGGGCACCTGCTCAAGGCTGACTTTACTAATGATGGTGGCGATCGCCGCCGCCACGGCTGCAGCGATCGCCATCAGCTCACCCCGGCCAAAGACCAGGCCCCCCATCTGCATTGGCGCCAGGGTGGGATGGGGCAGCAGCACCGTCAGCCCCACCCCAACGGTGGATACGATCGCCCCAGCTACCGTCCACCGATTCACCCGAGCCCCCAGCGACAGTACCGACAGGGCCAGGGTCAGCGGCGGCTCGATGCGGCTCACCAGCACCACATTGTTGACGCTGGTTTGCTCCAGGGCTAGAAAAAACAGGGCCGGAGCCAGGGCCCCTGACAAAATAGCAATGCCGAGTAAACTCAACCAGGTCGGCCCCTTAAGCGATCGCCACTGGGAGGGCAACAGCGCCCGTCGGTACACTACGCCCAGGGCGATCAGGGCCACCAGGTTGCCCACAAACAGCACGTTGCAAAAGGAAATGGGGTTGCGCCCGTCCACTAGATTTTGGGCCCCCAGATCGGTCAGCCGCCGAGTCACGGCGTTGGCCGCCGCAAAAATGACCACCGCCACCAGCAGATAGGCTCGACCGGGGAGTTCAGACAAGGCGCGCAGCCGAGTAGAGAGGCCCATGAATGGAATACCTGGTCAAGGGACATTGCAGTTGTAGCCCCGGGGAGTAATCAGCCAGGGGCCGTGACGCTGGGTGCTCTGGTTGCCAATCAACACCACCGTCAGCATATCAATGGGTGCCTCTAACAGCTGTGCCAGGGTAGTGCGGTGAATAACCTGATCGGGGCGATAGACCGATTTGACCACCGCCACCGGGGTCGTTGGGGAGCGGTGGGCCATAAAAATGCTGTGGGCCGTGGCAATCTGCTCGGTGCGCGTTTTGGACTTGGGGTTGTAGAGGGCTACCACAAAGTCGGCCTGGGCGGCGGCTTCTAGCCGTTTCACAATCACCTCCCAGGGGGTGAGCAGATCGCTAAGGCTGATGGCGCAGAAGTCGTGCATCAGAGGGGCACCCACCCGCGCCGCCGCCGCCTGTAGCGCCGAAATGCCGGGGTATACCTCCACCGAGGGCGTTTCCCCGTCCCACCCGGTGGCCTGCAGCTGCTCTAGCACCAGCCCGGCCATGCCGTAGATGCCGCAGTCGCCCGAGGAAACCACCGCTACGCTCAGACCCCAGCGGGCCAGGTCGATGGCCCGATCGGCCCGCTGGCGCTCCTGGGTAATCGGCCAGGGCTCAACAATTTGCCCAGGGCGGCAGAGGGGGCGAATTTGC
This sequence comes from Nodosilinea sp., assembly GCA_041739575.1. Lineage (GTDB taxonomy): Bacteria > Cyanobacteriota > Cyanobacteriia > Phormidesmidales > Phormidesmidaceae > Nodosilinea. Next base: position 80,651 of record JBGSNT010000155.1, read on the forward strand.
TCGATGTAGAGGCTATAGCCAATCACCACATCGGCGCGGGCGATCGCCGCCTTTGCCGCGGGCGTGATCTGATTTAGATCGCCAGGGCCGGTGCCCACCAGGGCCAGATGACCGGGGCGGGAAATGTATTCGCGATCGGCTTGGGCGATCGCAACGGTCACCGCCCCCGGCTGCCCCTCCACCCGCACCACCTGCTTAGGCACCCGCAGTTCGCCCTGGGCCGCCAGAATTGCCGCCGCCTCCGCCACGCTGGGGGTCTGCACCGCCTGCTCCACAACTGAGGACGGATTGGGTACGGGTATGGCCTTGAGTTCCTCTGAGGTAAAACAACGCAAGGGCCAGCCGCGTTCCTCGCAGAGGGACACCAGGCCAACCTCGTCGGCCTTGAGGTCGAGGCTGGCGAGGCCCGCGATCGCCCCCTCGGACAGATGCCCTGCGCGGCACACCCGTTCGATCGCCGCCTCAATCACCCCCTGGGGCGTACCCCGTTCGCAGCCCACCCCCACCCACAGCACCCGGGGGTGCCACTGGGCCTTAGGCAGCGCGTCATCGGGGGCAAACTGCCGCTGAATCGGGCTAATCCACAGGCGCGCTGCCCGCTCAGCCGCCGGTTCAAAGACAAAGGGATGGGTGGGCGGCAGGTGGTCTTGCCAGAGGGTAGAGCCGCTGTCTTGCAGCACCTCGACGGGTTTGCCGTGGGCGATCGCAGCACTCACCCCGGTCCAGTCGCC